>JAAYKK010000096.1 GCA_012522435.1 Clostridiaceae bacterium
CCTCTTGATTATCCTATATATGATAGCTACGTTGATCGGGTTCTACGATATTTTAGAAATCGTGATAACTTCTCGGATTTCCAAAATGATGAGCTAAAGGATTACGTTAGATTTAAAGATATATTGATTGATTTTTGTGGGTTTTATGGCTTAGATACATATAATTTAAAGCAAATTGATCAGTATGTTTGGCAGCTTGGAAAGGATTACTTCTAGAAAAATTATGGTTAGAAAAAGAGAGGAGGCAAGTAGAAATGAAGATTTACTATTTTCAGAGATATCATGCAAAAGAAAATGTAGCTACGGCAAATATGATGTTGCTGTTATCTCACCTATGCCAATATTCCTCTGATAAATTTTTTCGCTTTTCAAGTTGGTATTTTTCTCTGATTCTTTTGAGTCAGAGATTGTATATAAAATAAAAGGTCACTGTAATGTGAAAAAGCGAGTTTTATTCAGCTTTTTAAAGTAAAATAAATTTTAAAGAGGACTACCATGTTAATTCAACGTATATTTTTTGATTTGTGAAATGAAAATTACTTCAATCACCATGCATGAAAATACTCATAGTTGCTGACAAAACCAGCTAACAAGCCGTTATGATGGGCTTCAATATCCATATAGCCATCTAATATAGTATATAATTGCTCTTTATATTTTGCTCCTTCTTCTGAATGGAGCCAGTCATACAGTTTCCCATAACAATAATGCACATTATTATAATAGACTGAGAACATAGGGCTTAGCTCGCGGATAGTGTTGTTGATCTCCGAATCATAGAGTTTTGTACTGGGCAACAAAAAGTTATGGTAGTTGGCTTTCCAGTAGGAGAGATATTCCTTGTCATTTAGAGCAGCTACTAAGAGTTTTTTTATATTTTCAGTATATTGATCAATCGTTTCATCTGTTAGATCGGCGACTCTTTTAATGGTAAGATTGTGTCTGGCAAATTTCTCTTCAAGGCGTTCGGCAGAAAGATTAAAAAGGAAATCTTTGAGCAACGAAATACTGGGATCTTGAGATTCTCTAACTTCTGTAAGGACTTTATTCCAAAGATCTTTTCGATAGGATGTCATGGTGAGATCTTGCAAAAAAGATCCCCAAAAATGCAGGAGTATCAGTTCTTCATTTATGGTTTCATTTTGTGAAGTAGAAGATTGTACAATGGCAGGAATGGGAACTTCTTCCAGCTTTTCAGCCAAAAAATCTCGGGTAATCGGAGCTAGTTGAAGCCTCTCATTTAATTCACTCATTTGAAGAATCTGTTTTTCCAATAGTTGTTGTTCTTTCTGCAATTTTTCAATCTGTTTTTGAAGAAAAATATTGATGGATTTGGGATAGTTTAAGATGTCACGAATATCCTTGATCGAAAAGTCCATATTTCTAAGTTGCTTAATTAGAAATAAATTGCGAACATCCTCTTCAGAAAAAATATAGTAACCGTTATCCGGATTGACAGCCGGAGAAATCAGTTGTTCCTCAATGTAATAATAAAGATTTCGTTTATTTAAACCGGTCAATTTGACTACTTGATTACTTCTCAATGGAACTCCTTATCTAAACCGTACACCACTGTACACTTTTCTATTACTTAAATCCGAGAGATATCGATTTGCGCCATCAATATTAGCATTATTTAGGTATTTTCACCAGTTTTTTTAATCTGAAATTAGGTTTGACTGTACATAAACTGTACATGTTAGCTTATATGTAGTTGATATTTAAGGATACGGAGGACTATTAATGTTCAAAAAGCTATTTTCTCCCATCAAGATCAGAGGGATGGAATTAAAAAACAGGATCATCCTACCGGCAATGGGGACAAAGTTTTCCGGCAATGATTGTTATGTTACCGACCAGCTCAAGGATTATCATGAAGCAAGAGCCAAGGGCGGAACAGGTCTCAGCATAGTGGAAGTATGTAGTGTATACGAACCGGCAGCGCCCAGAGGATTTTTGTCTATAGCAGAGGATAAATACATCGAAGGACTTAAGGAATTAACCGACGTGATCCATACTGCTGGAGGGAAGGCAGGTCTTCAATTATGGCAAGGCAGTATTGCCGTAGGAATGGATCCGACCGCATTGATGCTTGTTGCAAGTGACATGCCGGTCAGTCCGGAGATCACAATTCCCGGTATGACAATAGAACAAATCAAGGAAGTTGTGGCAGCATACGGAGCAGCAGCAAAGCGTGCAGTAAAAGCCGGTTTTGACTGTGTTGAAATTCATATGGCACACAACTATCTTCCTCATTCTTTCCTGTCGGGTGGGATTAACCATCGAGAAGACGAATATGGAGGAAGTTTTGAAAATCGTGCAAGATTTCCATTAGAAGTCATTTGCGCGGTAAGAGAGAACATCCCTGAAGATATGCCCCTCTTTATCAGGATTGGTGCACATGACGATTACCTGGAGAATGGATTAACGATCGAGGAAGTTATCGATTTTTGTAAACTGGCCAAAGAAGAAGGTGTAGATGTGCTGGATGTTTCCAGGGGAAACATCATTTCTCCGGCAATCAAATATGAAGTACCTCCGATCGATATCGAACAGGGATTCAATATAGACAATGCTGCAAGGATCAGAAAAGAAACCGGAATGTTGACCATAGGCGTTGGTAGAATCAATACTCCGGAACTTGCAGAAGAAATATTGCAAGAGGACAAAGTAGACTTAGTTGTCATGGGTCGTGCCCAGATTGCCGATCCTGAGTTCAGTAATAAGGCAAAAGCAGGAAACTTAGAAGACATCGTTTACTGTGTAGGATGTAATCAAGGATGTTTCGACGGATTTGCCAATTTGGATTCACCTTACATTATTTGTTTACGCAATCCTGCAGTAGGTAGAGAAGCACAATATAAAATTGAAATGACAGAGAATCCGGTTACGCTTTTGATTACTGGTGGTGGTATTGCTGGTTTGGAAGCAGCCATCGTCAGTAGACAGCGAGGACATAATGTAATTCTCTGTGAAGCTTCGGATAAACTGGGAGGACAGTTCTATACTGCCGGATTGGCACCGAGAAAAGAAGAAATGAAAGATGCGGTCCTTGGAATGGCCGATCGGGCTGAACGTTTAGGTGTGGAGATTCGCCTCAATACTAAAGTAACGCCGGAATTGATCGAGGAGATCGAGCCTCATTCGTTCTTCAATGCAATAGGTGCCACACCTTTTATTCCACCAATTCCAGGAGTGGATTTGCCAGATGTTGTTAATGCTCACGATGTACTAAATGGAAAAACTGAGCTCAAAGGTAAAACCGTGATTATCGGTGGTGGTTTAGTAGGTATGGAGGCAGCAGAATATTTGGCCGAAAAGGGAGCAGATGTAACAGTGTTGGAAATGCTTCCTGAGATTTGCGGTGATCTGGGTGACCTAAGAAAAATTTGTGTCAATGAAAACGTGGCCAAACTAGATATCAAAGTCGAAACAGAGGTAACTGTAACCGAGATCAAAGATGGGGAGGTTATTGGCGAGAAAGATGGAGAAAGTGTCTCCTATGCGAGTGACTTTGTTGTGATTGCTGTAGGTTCCAAGTCCAGAGATGGAGGAGAACTGGAAGCAGTTTGTCACAAAAAAGGTATCGGGTACTTTGTGATCGGAGATAGCGGGCTGGCGAGAAAAGCGCTTGACGCTACTAAAGAAGCCATGGAAGCTGCTCTTACCTTTGATGATCCGGAAGTTCATGCTAGGGCTGCCAAACCGAAGAAAGTCGTTGTGATGACCGGTGCTACAGGGATTATGGGACAAGAAACCTTGAAACAACTCCTGAGCAGAGCGGATCGATTCAAGACCAGAATTCTGGTTCGTCCTTCTGAAAAAAATAAGACCTTATTAAAAAAGTATATTTGTCCTGCGCTGGAAGTCGTATGGGGCGATATGACAGACTATGAAACCGTTCTTAAATGTGTTACCGGTGCTGACTATGTATTGCACATAGGAGCTATGGTTTCACCAATGTCAGATAAAGAACCGGAGAAAACTCTCTACACTAATATTGGTTCTACTTTGAATTTTATTAAGGCGATCAAAGCCCAGCCGGATCCCGACAAGGTACATTATGCAATTGTGACTAGTGTTGCGATGCTCGGTGGACGTACTGAGCCTATTCATTGGGGCCGTGTAGGAGATCCGATCAATCCTTCAATCTTTGACTATTACGGAATGTCCAAGGTATTTTCAGAGTTGGCACTTTTTGAATCCGGATTGAAACACTGGGTTTCCATTCGTCAGACGGGGCAACATCCTACCAATGAAGCAGGTGCGGAAGAGCCGATTGCTTTCCATCAACCGGTCAACAATGTTTTGGAATGGAGTACTTCTATTGAATCCGGAATTTGTATGGCCAACCTGTGTGAAGATTGGGTTCCGGAAGACTTTTGGAGAAAAGCTTATAACTTGAGCAGTGGCGCCGGTTATAGACTGGCTTCATGGGAGCTCTATGACATACAACTCGGAGCTTTTGGCATTGGAATAAAAGATCTATTTGATGCTGAGATGCTTGCTCTGTACAACTTCCATGGTCATTACTATTCTGATGGTCACTTACTTGATGACATGCTTCATTTCCGCTGTATCCCGGCAGAACAATACTGGGGTGGAGTAGAAGATGAAATGAGAAGAATGGCGGCAAATCCCATGATCAAGGCAGGCTTCCCAACAGGAGAAGAGATGAAAGCCAATATGATCAAGAATGGACATAAACCCGGTGGCACTTATTGGATGTTTAAAAACAATAAGGAAGACTGGATTAGAGCATTCTTCGGTTCCAGAGAAAATCAAAAAGCTATCCCATCATTTGAAGACGGATTTGAGTTACGTCATCCTAGCGAGGAAGAAACGCGCTTGGATCACGGATATGATGAGGAAAAAGGTTTAAAAAATCTCAGCCTGGAAGATCTGCAGAAAGCGGCAAAATTCAGAGGTGGCAAGTGTCTCTTAGCAAAGAAACCTGAGGACATCTATACACCTGTTGAGTGGGAATGTGCTGATGGGCATCGTTTTGAAATGTCCGTCAATGCCGTATTACACGGTGGTCACTGGTGTCCGGAATGTATTAGAAGTACTTGGCACTATGGTGAAATTGCCAAGAAAAACCCGTTTTATGCTCAGGTCTGGTTCCCGATCCATGGAGAAAATGAGGATTATGTTATAGATATGGAGTTCAGCTCATACGAGATTTATCATGAGCTGAAAAACAAATTAGAGTTATAGACTTTTATACTGTTATATTCAAGGAGGTTAAATAATATGGGAGTATATGCAATTACAGGTGCGCGTATCGGTATTGGTGCCGCATGTGCAAAAATGTTGGAAGAACAAGGACATAAAGTAATCAAGATTAGCCGAGGTGAAGGGGCAGACATTAGGGCCGATCTTTCCAAAAAAGAAGACCGCCAAAGAGCAGTTAAGGAAATCGAGGAAATGACACCGGATGGATTAGATGGATTTGTTGCAAATTCCGGAGTCGGACCTACCGAACCCGGTGATCTAATCTTGAGACTTAACTATTTTGGTGCAAAAGATATGATCGAGGATCTGTTCCCACTATTACAGAAGAAGAATGGTGTTGTACTGGCAGTATCTTCAAACTCAGCTAATCTCCCGGGTCTTAACACGGAATTAGTAGATATGCTATGTGATGACGATGACGAAGAAGCCGCTGCAGCTTATGGCAAGACACTCGAGGGTGCAAACAAGCAAGAAGCGTATCAAGCTTCCAAGTTTGGCCTTGCTAAATGGGTACGTCGTAACAGTGCCTTTTATGTAACCAAAGGTGTCAGAATGAACGCTATTGCTCCGGGAGCAACCTGGACAAATCTTATGGAAGTAGGGTTTGATGATGATGTGTTCGGAGATTCAATGCAGAGTTTCCCGGTTCCGTCGCACTATAATGATGGCAAAGTATTGAGCCCCGAAGATGTTGCAAATACAATGATCTTTTTATTGAGCCCCGAGTCTGTTGGTATCTGTGGTGCAGTTATTTATACCGATGGCGGTACGGATGCGTTCTTACGCACAGAACGTTTTTAATTGAGGGAGGAATAAATGAGTATATTAAAAAAATATGGAGAAGTCTTTAATAAAAATGATGCAAAAGCATTCATGGAGCTGTTTGCCGATGATTGCGTTTTCTACGATGCAGCGCCTACAGCAGTAGGTATGGACCCCATTTATATTAGGGGCAAAGCAGGCATCTACATGATGTTCAATATGTACTTCCACGCAATGAAAATCGAAGCTACTGTAAAATCTATCGATGGCAATGTAATGGAATACGACATCGGCTATCCCGATTTAGGTATGCCTCCCGTTCTTTGCAGAGGAGAGCTGATCGAAGAAGAGGACGGAAAAATTGTCCGCTATCACGTATATCCAAGAACATAACTAGTTCAATTTTGAACGAAAAGAGGCTGTCTCATCTTTCTCGTGTTGGGGCAGCCTCTTGTTGTTTTTGTGAATGTAACAATCGCAGCTATTATCCTAGCTAGATCATTTGTTAAGTAAAAAATTACAATGCATGGAGTTCTAACAATGTTGCGAAGTCCACTCGAAAAAGTGATAACAATACAAGTTTAGAATAAGCTTTTAGAGAAAACCAATTTATCCATCTGTACTGATGTGTATTAGAAATTTTTCTGACAAAATTAAAGTTTAATAGATGAAGATTTTCAAGAGAGAGAAAATAGGCGGACAGTCAATTCTGTTAACAGGTGAAATGTTGACTCATTGGTTTAGAGGATATGGTCAAATTAACGAAATCCTCGAACAGGAATTTGCAGTGTTATATGTTCAAATTGACGGCTCTGAAGGTGAAGTAAATTTTACTTCAATTGAAGATCAGGCTAATAAACTAACAGAAGAAATACAAAATAAGTATTCAGGCTATATTAATTTTGCCTTAGGAATTTCTATGGGGGCAAATATTTTTATTGAACTTTTAAGTCTAAATAATATGAAATTTGATTCAGTAGTTCTTGACGCTCCTTTTCTTATTTTTTCCAAAATTTCTTTGTAAATTTCTAGCTAAAAACATAGGTGATATATTCATAGGATTTTTGCTGAAGATGATCAAGAAAAAATAAAAAACTTACAACAGTATTTGTTTCTGATCAAACAGTAAAAAATGATATGTTAGATGTTTTTGATCGAGAACTGTCTTATAAAAGTATTAGAAATCAGGCATACTATTGGCATAGAATGAAATTGAAAAAATATCGTCAAGACATAACATTTTTAAGTTTTCCGGGTCAAGATCATGGAACAAAGATGTTTCTTGAGTCTCAGAATTATGTAAAAAATCTAAAAAATTCTTGATGAATTCATAATCCAATTAAAATTACTTTTGGACAAGTTTGCATTTTTAGCTAATTAAACTTTATTGTTAAAAAAACATGTAATATCTAGCAAAAGCAATACTTGTTGAAAGAAATATTTAGATCTTTTTAAAATGACTTTGTCTCTGTCTGTTCGTTCGATTTTTAATACTCCAGTATTTCATTTAAACATCTTGGATTTTTGTTCCAAATATCAACTCTGCCAAATTTCTAGTTGGCGCACTTGCAAATTGGAACAAAAATGAGGGGAAACAGGTGATTTTTGTTCTAAATATCAAGCCTGCCAAATTTATAATTGGCAGGCTTGTTTTATGGAACTTAAAATCATTAATCAGCATAAAGTTGCTGTAAGTTACTCAATAATCGCCAGTAAAAGTAAAAAAACAAGAATTTTATACTTTTTGTTTTCTGAAATTTTCATATTTAGTTTTATATCTAAAATAAAGTGTGTGTTTTGGACAATCTAAACAAATACAAGCTGGGAATTTAAGCAATATCATAAAATTTCTTATTTAATAGTGCGAAATAAATTTATGGTTGCTAGTATTAATGTGCTGGTAACGTTACCATAAATGAAATTATTGATGTATTGTCTGAAATATTTGTGAAAATTTTTAACGAGAGGCAATGAGAGGGGATACGATGATTACAATCAAAGACATTGCAAGTGAAGCCGGTGTTTCAGTAAGTACGGTTTCGCGTGTCATTAATAATCGTCCGGATGTTAGTGAGGTTGCTCGAAATAAAGTTTTGGAAGTTGCTCACAAACTAAATTATATCCCGAACGAAAGTGCCAGAGATTTGGCAGGCACACAATCTGATTCAATAGGTTTGATCATGAGAGGAATTGGTAATCCGTTTTTTTCAGAAATGTTTGGTGTGATAGAGCAGTCTATGAAAAAAACAAAATATTCCTTAGCGATTAATCAAATTTCTTCAACGGCTAATGAAATTCAAGCTGGGGCAGAGCTTGCACGTGCCAAAAGACTTAGCGGTTTGATTTTTATGGGTGGGAATTTTGCTTATACTCCTGAAATGATAAGTGTGTTAGATATACCATTTGTTTGTTGCACATATAGCAATAAGTTTGGTGATCTTTCTCCCGAAATTTTCTCTTCGGTTTCGATAGATGATGAGGCAGAAGCATATAGGGCTGTTAATGCTTTAATTGATTATGGTCATAAAGACATTGCAATTTTATTGGCCGATACGGAAGATCAATCCATTAGTGAACTGCGCTATCGTGGCTATTGTAGAGCTTTGAAGGAGAGAGGGATTAAGATTAATCCTAATTTGGTTCAAAAAACTACAAATTTTAATTTGGCTGAAGCTTATCAAGCAACAATTCATTTAATAAATAAAGAACAAGAATTTACTGCAGTTTTTGCAATATCGGATATTTTGGCTATGGCAGCTATAAAAGCATTGCATAATTCCGGTTACCAAGTGCCGGGGGATGTTTCTGTAATAGGAATTGATGGCTTAAATATTTCTGAATTCATTATTCCTACTTTAACAAGTCTTATTCAACCCAAATTGGAAATTGGTAGAAGAACAGTTGAATTGCTGCTGGATATTATTGAGCAAAAATCAAGTAATCAACAAATCGTTTTAGAAACAGAATTGAGACTTGGTGAAAGTATTAGAAGTATCTAAGTCATTATTTGTTGGGAAAATAATTATAAAAGAATTATTCAAAGGTAACTACATCTACGGATGTAAATATAAAAAAATTCGGTTCATCTATTAAGAAAATATTTTCTTAATAGATGAACCGAACAGTTAGAAGAATCAGGAGGAAATATGAAAAAGATATTAGCGATTTTACTAACAGTAATAATGGTCTTTGGTCTTGTAGCTTGTGGTGACAAAAAAGATGATCAAGCAAAAGACACAGACAAAGCAGAAGAAGTAGAGCAAGATGCAGACGAGAAGGATGCAGAAACTCCGGCCGAAGGTTCGGGAAAAGTTTATTATCTTAACTTCAAACCTGAACAAGATCAACAATGGCAAGAATTGGCAGAAGTTTATACTCAAGAGACAGGTGTGCCGGTTACAGTTGTCACAGCAGCTTCAGGTGAGTATGAAACAACCTTAATGGCGGAAATGGGCAAATCTGATGCACCTACTTTATTCCAAGTTAACGGTCCGGTGGGATTGAAAAACTGGGAAGCACAATGCTATGACTTAGCAGATTCTGATGTTGTTTCAGAATTGACCAGTGATGCATTTGCACTTAAAGGTGAAAGCGGAGAAACTTCAGGTATTGCTTACGTTGTTGAGAGCTACGGCATAATTACCAATACAACTTTGTTAGAAGAAGCGGGTTACAGCGTTGACGATATTCAATCTTTTGCTGATCTGAAAGAAGTAGCTGAAGATATTACAGCGAGAAAAGATGAACTCGGTTTTTCAGCATTCTCATCAGCCGGCATGGATGGCTCATCCGATTGGCGTTTCAAAACTCACTTAGCAAATATGCCGATTTATTTTGAATATCAAGCAGATGGCATTCAGGATACTGCTGCTATCAAAGGTACCTTCTTAGATAATTATCGCAACATTTGGGATCTCTATGTGAATAATAGTACAGCAGATCCGGCAGAACTCTCAGCAAAAACAGGAGATGATTCTCGTAATGAATTCTTAGCTAAAGAAGCTGTATTTTTTCAAAATGGTTCATGGGAATATTCTAATTTAGTTGGTGAAGATTTATTTAAAGCAGATGAATTGACCATGATTCCAATTTATATTGGTGAAGGTGATGAAGCCAATCAAGGTTTGTGTACCGGTACTGAAAATTTCTGGTGTGTTAATAAAGATGCTGAACAAGAAGATATTGATGCAACTTTAGCATTTATGAATTGGTGCGTAACCTCAGATGTTGGAGTCAAAGCAATGAGCGGTGGTGAAGGAGCAATGCCATCCGGAGATCCTGGAATGGGTTTTGTAATTCCTTTCAAAAAGGCTCTTGAATCAGAAAACGTATTTGTAAAAGTAGATGCAGATATGACTGCTGCTGGTAAAACACCGGTAGCTTGGACATTCTCAACTATGCCTTCCGAAGAATGGAAAAATGGTGTAGGAAGTGCTTTAACTGCCTATGCTGCAGATCAAACTGATGATAATTGGCAAGCAGTGGTAACCGCTTTTGTAGACGGTTGGGCTACTGAATATGAACTATCAAATCCTTAAATGAAATTATAAATTAGATTGATTTCTCTTTTCCGGGAGAATATTCTCCCGGAAAATCTTTTTGTCTATGCACTAGAAAGAGGCAACTATGACAATGGATAAAATCCTGAAAAAATGGTTTCCTGTCTTTGTAATTCCTACATTGGCAGCCTTTATTATTGGATTTATATGGCCTTTTATTCAAGGTGTTTATCTTTCTTTTTGTCAATTTACTACTGTGAATAATGCAGTTTTTAACGGAATCACAAATTATCAAAAAGCTTTCACTGATGAAAGTTTTGCCAATGCATTCGGTTTTACAGTTAAATTTGCGATTGTATCAACTATCTTAATTAATATAATTGCTTTTATAATTGCTTTAGCATTAACCAGTAATCTTAAAGGCAAAAATATTTTTCGTACAGTTTTCTTTATGCCAAACTTAATAGGAGGAATTGTTCTAGGTTATATTTGGCAGATTCTATTAAATGCATTGATGTCAGCAATTGGACAACCGTTATTAGCTTTGAATTCAAAAGCTGGTTATTGGGGTCTGATTATCCTGATGTGTTGGCAGCAAATTGGATACATGATGATTATTTATATTGCGGGTCTACAGAATGTTCCACAAAGTCTTTTAGAGGCAGCAAAAATTGATGGGGCTAGTTCTTTACAAACGATATTCAGAATTAAAATTCCGATGGTTATGCCTTCTATTACAATTTGTTTGTTCTTGTCAATTACAAATTCATTCAAATTATTCGATCAGAATTTATCTTTGACGGCCGGGGAACCTGCGAAAGCAACCGAAATGTTAGCCTTAAACATTGTAAATACTTTTTATGCGAGAGCCGGAGCTGCTTGGAAAGGTATTGGCCAAGCTAAGGCTGTGATTTTCTTTGCCATAGTAATTGTGATTGCTTTAACTCAACTCTATGCAACTCGTTCCAAGGAGGTAGATCAATGAAGACTGATAAAGATAAAAAACCATTGCAAACTAAAAAGATATTGGGTCGTATAGGTACGATAGTTTTTGCTATCATTTGTGCTCTATATATGTATCCGGTTGTGATGGTAATTTTAAATTCTTTGAAAGTGGAATCAGCAATTCAGACCTCACGTGCTTTTGAATTTCCAACGGCAGAAAGTTTTTCTGGTTTGGAAAATTATGGCAAGGCAATTAATTCTCAAGGTTTTTTGAAAAGTTTTGGTTATAGCTTATTTATTACGGCATCATCAGTTTTTCTGATTTTGCTATGTTGTTCAATGTTTGCTTGGTATATTACCCGTAGAAAAGGTATCTTCTCGAAAATAATGTATTTATTATGTGCTTTTTCAATGGTGGTGCCATTTCAAATGGTGATGTTTACCCTGTCGCAGACAGCAGATCGATTAAATATTTTTGGTTTACGTTTCAATACACCATGGACGATATGTTTTATCTATTTAGGGTTTGGGGCAGGTCTGGCAGTGTTTTTGTTTTCCGGATTTATTAGATCCATACCTATAGAAATTGAGGAAGCTGCTTTAATTGATGGTTGTAATCCTTTGCAAGTTTTCTTTAAAGTTGTATTCCCTATTTTGAGACCGACTATGATTTCTGTAGGTATATTAGAAACAATGTGGGTCTGGAATGATTATCTCTTACCAACGTTAGTTCTGGATATAAAAAAATACCGTACGATCCCTATGTTGATTCAATACTTTAGAGGAAGTTATGGCAAAGTTGAAATGGGTCCGATGATGGCAAGTATAGTTTTGACTATTCTTCCGGTAATTCTCATCTATTTGCTTGGTCAAAAACACATCATCAAGGGCGTTATGTCCGGTTCTGTTAAAGGATAGATTTATGAGTATAAAAAGATCAAGTGGCATATTACTACCTGTTTCAGCATTACCATCTAATTATGGGATTGGGACATTTGGTAAGGCAGCTTTTGAATTTGTTGATTTTTTAAAAGATGCTGGACAAACTTGGTGGCAAATATTACCACTTAGTACTACAGGATATGGAAATTCACCTTATCAAAGTTTTTCAGCATTCGCTGGTAATCCGTATCTTATCGATTTAGATATTTTAATTGAACAAAATCTATTAGAAAAATCAGAAGTGTTAGCAATAGATTTTGGAGACAATCCTAGCAGGATTGACTATGGCAAGCTGTATGAAAAGAGAAATTCGCTCTTAGTCTTAGCAGCGAAACGTGGCTTGAATCAAGCACAAGCTGAATTCAGAGATTTCAAAGTGCAAAACTCTGATTGGTTGAATGATTTTGCGATTTTCATGGTGTTAAAAGAAAAATTTAACATGGTCAGTTGGCAAGATTGGACAGATTTTGACTTAAGAAATTGTCACTCTGAAAGCGTTAAGCGAGCAACTGAATTATATCAAAAAGAAGTTGAAGTTATTTGCTATATTCAGTTTTTGTTTTTTCAGCAATGGCAAAGAATTCGTGAATATGCGACGAAGTGCAACGTAAAAATACTCGGTGACATTCCGTTATATGTTTCACTTGATTCGGCTGATGTTTGGTCTAATCCGAAGTATTTTCAATTAAATGATGATCGTATACCGGTTGAAGTTTCCGGTGTACCACCGGATTACTTTACGGCAGACGGACAGCTCTGGTCTAATCCTCTCTATGATTGGGAAAAATTGCATGAAGAAAATTATTCTTGGTGGGTAGATCGGATTAGTTTTTCTAGCAAAATTTATGATGCATTGCGAATAGATCATTTCAGAGGAATAGAAAGTTACTGGTCGGTTCCATATGGTGAAAAAACGGCAATCAACGGACGCTGGATTCAAGGTCCGGGTATGGATTTAATATCTGTCTTGAAAGCTGAATTTCCTGAATTTATCTTTGTCGCAGAAGATTTGGGCTATCAGACGCCGGAAGTTCAACAACTATTGGCTGACTCGGGTTTTCCCGGTATGAATGTATTACAGCTGGCCTTTGACTATCGTGACAGCGGAAATCCTTTGCCCCATGAATATACGCGTAATAGTGTTTGTTATGTTGGAACTCATGATAATGCGCCGATCATGCTTTGGAAAGCAACTGCTCGAGAACAAGATATTAAGAATGCTCAACTTTATTTTGGTTTGAATGAGCAAGAAGGTTTTAATTGGGGTTTTATCAGAGCCGGCTTAGGTTCTGTATCTGATTTATTTGTTGCTCAAATGCAGGACTATCTTGGGTTAGCTGAAAATTCACGGATCAATAAACCGGGAATTGTAGCCGATAATTGGGAATGGAGATTACTTGAAAATCAATTGTCAACTGAGCTTTCTAAAAAAATTAAAATGTACACAGACATGTTTGGGAGGACTTAATCATGGCTAAAGTTATACTTAAAGATATAAAGAAAATCTATCCACATAGTGGTTCAAGCAGAAAACGAAGTTTGTTTAAAAGAAAAAAAAATGAACCGGAAAAGAAAAGTAATTTACAAATTACTGATCAAGGAGTAGTTGCGGTTCAAAGTTTCAATTTGGCAATTGAAGATAATGAATTTATCGTCTTAGTTGGTCCATCAGGCTGTGGTAAGTCAACGACCTTACGTATGATAGCGGGACTCGAAGAGATAACAGAAGGTGAACTTTATATTGATGGTGAGTTAATGAATAAAGTTGAACCGAAAGATCGCGATATAGCAATGGTCTTCCAGAGTTATGCACTTTATCCTCATTTAACGATTCGTCAAAACATTGCTTTCCCTTTAACAATAGAGAAAGTTCCTAAAGATGAGATTAATCAAAGAGTTGAGCAAGCAGCTGAAATTTTGGGTATTACAGATTTGTTAGAAAGAAGACCTAAAGCCTTATCTGGTGGACAACGTCAAAGGGTAGCAATTGGTCGAGCAATTGTTAGAGAACCGAAAATATTGTTGATGGATGAACCATTATCAAATTTAGATGCTAAGTTGAGAACGCAAATGCGCGCTGAAATTATTAAGTTGCATCGGAGAATTGATACAACATTTGTTTATGTTACACATGATCAAGTGGAGGCGATGACTCTGGGAGATCGAATTGTAATCATGAAAGATGGTTTTGTCCAACAAGTAGGAACACCACAAGAAGTGTTCAATCGTCCGCGTAATATTTTTGTTGCAGGTTTTATCGGTACGCCGCAAATGAATTTCTTTGATGCGAAGATTATTTTAGAACATAAACAATATTATCTTGAATTTAACAAGCAAAAAATAGCATTGACTGATGAATTAAATGAAAAATTAGCAAAAACTTCAGTTGATACGATGGATATAATACTAGGGATTAGGCCAAATCACATTCAAATAGGAGCTTCTGACGATGATCAAGTAGTTGAATTTGAAGGTAAAATAGAAGTTGCAGAAATGATGGGCACTGAGATGCATCTTCATATTCTGGTTGAAGATGAAGAAAAAACTGTTGTTGTTCAAATAGCTGATATATCTGAAGAGCAATTAGCACAACTCAAAGAAGATAACATTTTGAAGTTTGGATTTGATCTAAGTCATAGTCATTTCTTTGATGCTGAAACTGAATTAAGAATACAAAAATAAATTTAAGCATAAAAGCCGACTAATCAGATTGAGTTGAAAATTAAAATTCTGAGAAATCGGCTTTTTCATTGCTTGCTGACATTATGATAAGATTGATTCATGAATTATGTATATATTTTAGAATGTGCTGATGGTAGCTATTATACAGGTTGGACCAACTCTCTGAACAAGAGGATCAAGACTCATAGTGCAGGAAAAGGAGCGAAATATACTCGTTCCAGACTACCGGTCAAACTGATCTATCGTGAAAAATATCCTACCCCGACTGATGCCAGAAAGCGAGAGGCTCAGATCAAGAAACTTACTCGCGAAGAAAAAGAGTTGTTAATTGAGGGGTATAAGAATACTGGTAATTGAATCGACAAATGACTGTGTCTTAAACAAGTGAAATAATGCACCTCTATTTTCAACTGTTCGCATAACATATTTCTCCATCTTAGCAAAAGCATTGCTCTGTAAATAAATCCTTATTTTATTCAAACAATCTTGAAAATTAGCTGAAAATTTAACAAATACCACCTTGCTCACAGATATTTTATTGTCTTAAGCTGTGAGTTAGATGTTTACTCTTGGCTCAGCTTGGCTTATGGGTTGTTTCATTTATTGTAGTGTAAAAAGCATTTAGTAACGAGGTGGATAAAGATGGATAAAGATTTTCAGAAAGTAAAAAAGTATCTACTCTATACATTTTTAATAACGTGGATTTCATGGGGGTTAATGGTCCTATTAACCAACTTGGATCTGATTAACAATCAAGGTGTTGTAGGACGGATTTTGTTCTTTATTGGAGGATTTGGTCCTACTATTGCAACAATTATGGTAATGGAATCCAAAGATCGTAATCTTAAAGGAATCTGTCATTATATAAAATCATCTAATCAAGGATCTTGGAAGATTCTTTTAATTTTTGTTCTTCTGACGTTCTTTGCTTTCTTTCTATCGACCAGAAAATTCAATCCTCAAATTCCGGTTTTCATGTTTCCTGTATTAATTTTTATGATGGCATTTTTTGGTGGTGGCAATGAAGAGTTAGGCTGGCGAGGCTTAATGCAACCCATTTTAGAAAAGAAATTGGGGTTTATAGCAGCTACGTTGATTACTGCTACCACATGGGGGCTTTGGCATCTGCCTCTTTGGTTCATAAAAGGAGATCCGCACCGAGCAACTCCATTTTATCAGTTTTTTATCTTAGGAATTATTTTTTCATTTTTACTAGCAAGTTTATATAAAGGAACAAAAAGTGTTCTTTATGCCATGGTTTATCACGGTTTTTTGAATGCAACGCTCAGCTTTGTTCAAATTAGTTACAACCTTGTATTTATTATTTTAGTTTCAGTCTTAACTCTGATTGCGATTATTTACTGGTATTATGTTGATAAAACAGCCAGATCTAATGAGATTCAAGCGATAGACTGAAGAAAAACTAGAGTCGAATTTGGCGAATTGATCAGTAATCTTGAGCTGAAAGTATCTTAGCTAAATAACTATCATTTAGGTATTTTTGGGTTTCGTTATATAATCAGTAATAAGTGAATACTTTTCGGAGGTGGCTCTATGTCCTTGAAAATAATCAAACAAGATATTACAAAAATGGAAGTAGATGTGATAGTTAATGCGGCAAATACTGAATTGAGAATGGGTGGTGGTGTTTGTGGTGCCATATTTAAAGCTGCAGGTGTTTCTGAATTAAGATCAGCTTGTGAAAAGCTTGCTCCAATTAAAACAGGTGAGGCTGTAATTACACCGGGATTTGCATTACCGGCTAAACACATTATTCATACAGCAGGTCCAGTTTATGATACTAACAATCCTGAGCAAAGTGCAGCGGATTTAAAATCCTCTTATCTGAATTCTTTAAAATTAGCTCAACAAAATAATTATCAGAGCATTGCCTTTCCTCTTATTTCGAGTGGGATTTATGGTTATCCTAAATCTGAAGCCTTAAACATAGCAATTAAGACAATTCTTGAATATTTGGATGAAAATAAATTGGATGTATTTCTGACCGTTTTTGATCAAGAATTGTTAACAATGGCTGAAAAAATACTAGCTGAAATTGAGCAAACAATTAATTAAGGAAAAAATAATGTCACTTTATTCAGATGCCAAAACGATATGGGAGAATGCTATTAAAGCTGCACTGCCAGATCAAGCTGTGCAAAAGGAACTGATGAACTTGGACTTAGGGGCTAAGAAAAAAGTCTTGTTGGTCGCAATAGGAAAAGCAGCGTGGCAAATGAGCAAGGCTGCTCTGGAAACTTTAGGAGATAAGATCACCGACGGTATTGTGATTACCAAATATGACCATAATCTGGGTGAATTACCCGGACTTAAGGTTTATGAAGCCGGACATCCTGTTTTAGATCAAGCTACAATAGAGGCAACTGATCAGGCTCTTAAATTGACCAAAAATCTTACTAGTGATGACGTGGTCTTGTTTTTGGTTTCAGGTGGCGGCAGTGCTCTATTTGAAAAACCTCAAATTGAGCTTTCTGAATTACAAGATATCACTGAACAAATGCTGGCTCAAGGTAGTGATATTGTTGAACTTAACACGATTCGCAAACGGCTTTCTCTGGTTAAAGGAGGCAAATTTGCCAAGCATTGTGCTCCTGCTCAAATTAAGACAATTGTCTTAAGTGATATTATCGGAGATCCGCTGGATATGATTGCTTCAGGTCCGGCTTATCCAGACAGTTCAACTTCGGCAGATGCATTTGCGATTCAAGAAAAATATGGTTTGGTTTTATCAAAAAAGGCAGAAAAATCTCTTGCACAAGAAACCCCGAAAGTATTGGATAATGTAAACACAGTTGTTATCGGAAGCGTTAGCCAACTTTGTAATTCTGCTAAAGAAACAGCGGAGAAACTTGGTTATAAAGCGCAAATTTTGACTAGTTCATTGTCTTGTATTGCAAGAGAAGCGGGAAGTTTCCTTGCCTCGGTGGCTGAATATTATCAAACAACTAATAAATCACTTGCTTTTATCTTAGGTGGTGAAACAGTGGTAGAAATAACCGGTGTCGGTAAGGGCGGAAGAAATCAGGAGATTGCACTTGCAGCTAGTAAGATTATTGCTAAATGCAAGCAGACTTGTCTTTTTTCAATAGGCTCAGACGGTACCGATGGTCCGACAGATGCTGCCGGAGGTTATGTAGATACAGATACTCTAGCTAAACTTCAAGAAAAAGCAATTGAGCCAAGATCGGTTTTGGACAACAATGATTCTCACCGTGCATTAAAAGCTGTGGGCGGTTTGATCGTGACCGGTCCCACAGGAACGAATGTGAATGATTTAACAGTCTTATTGATTAAACGTTAACTTTTGTGTGGTATTCTTAATTAGGACAATTTTTTAGCAAATTAAAGAACTAATAGATAATAGATTGAAGAAGGAAAAAAGATGGAGATAACTTATTTAAACCATAGTTCATTTTTTGTCGAATACAATAATAAAGCAATTTTGTTTGATTATGGTGAATTACCTAAAAGACCAAAACAGGGCAAATTAGAAAAAGGCATCTTTGAATTAGAGCAACTAAAAGATCATTATGACAAATTGTTTGGTTACTCCTCGCATAGGCATGCTGATCATTATGATCCTGAAATAGTTAATCAATTTTTGCTGAATGATTTACTTTATATTCTTTCAGATGAACCGCAATTGGAGTTTGAAAACTATATGAAAACTAAAAACTTCTGTCGTTTGTTGCCTCAAACAACCGCTAACATTCATATCCTAAATTTTGCTAATACCGGTTCTACAGATCAGGGAGGGGCTGTTTTGTTACAAGATCGAAACGAAGATTTCTCGATCTATTATGGCGGAGATTTAGCAGTTTGGGATGATTTACCTGAATTTTACCAAGGTTTTGCTCAAGAATTTGATTGGTTGACTAATCAAGTAGAAGATTTCGCTCCTGTACAAGTTGCTTTTTTACCTTGCTGTACAAGTGATGGTTATCAAGAGGAACCGCTCTTAAATGGCTCTAAAGATCTAATTCGACTATTAAAACCTAAAATTGTAGTGCCAATGCACGGCTATGGTCATGAACATTTTTACAAATCATTTGTCGAAGAAATGCAAGACAGATTGCAAGAGTATCCGACAGAAATTGTAACTTTTAGCTCCTACAACAAGCATAAGTTTGCGGAACATAGTATAATCTTAACCTATGCTGAAAATACAGGGGATAGCATAGAAGTTGATTAAAACTTATTATCTCAATAAATATATGAAATAAATAAAAGGTAAACAATGGCAGAACTAGGAAAAATAAAATTAATAACAATTGGCGACTTGGAAAGAAAATTGGGAAGTAGAAAATTTCCGCAGTTTGTTGAGGAATGCGAACAAGGTTTTCGTAGTCAAGTTTCAGAAATAGCTAAATATGTCTTAGCGCATCATGAAATTTCATTTGTGTTTTTGTCCGGGCCTACATCATCAGGTAAAACTACATTTTCAACCCACTTTACTAAGAGTTTAAATGAAAGTGGACGCCGAACTCATTTAATCTCGATGGACGATTATTATAGCCTTGGTGTACCGCGCTATGATCAAGAAGGGCGCCCGGATTATGAGAGCATCGACACTTTGGATTTGGATATGTTACATGGTGATCTGAAAGCTCTAGAGAGTATGCATGAAGTTAACATTCCTACTTTTGATTTTAAAACTAGAGCTCGATTCTTTGAAGAAAGTAAAATCATTAGACCGAGACCGGGCGATACCTATATGATCGAGGGTCTGCATGGTTTAGCTGACGAATTGCGACATAATTTAATCAAAGAACGCTCGGTTGGTATTTTCATTATGCCTTATGCAAGCTTATTAGCAGATAATAGAATTCTTGATCACAATGATATGAGAGTCTTGCGACGTTTGAGTCGAGATGTTTTTCATCGAGGTGCAACAGCTTTATCAACAATTGATTATTGGCCGATGATTGCTAAAGCGGAAAATGAATTTGTTCCTGGTTATTTAGAAGCTGCAGATTTTTATGTAAACTCAGCTTTAGAATATGAATATTCTGTGATTGTTCCTAAAGCCAGAGAACAACTTAAAATTTCGATAAATCAATATATGGAGGGAGAACTCCCACCTTCGAACAATGTTAAAGAGGGTGTATTTTATGCTGATTTAAATACAGCTATTAAAAGTGCTAAACGTTTAATAAGAGCTTGTAATAAAATTCCAAGAGTTGATCCTATAGTAGTGCCTAAAGACTCGATTTTGCAAGAATTTATATAATTATTGTATTAATAGCTAAATGTTCAAGTTAATTATTAATGTTCCGATATTTAGCAAAGATTGAAAAAATATAGGTTTCATCTGTTACAATTGTAATAATAGTTTTAGCTTATAATCTGATACAGATGAAAAACAAATTATTATTGGAGGTATACATTATGTCATTAGAAATTACAGTTGATAATTTTGAACAAGAAGTAATCGAAAGCGATATTCCTGTAATGGTGGATTTTTGGGCAGCTTGGTGTGGACCTTGCCGCATGGTAAGTCCTATTGTAGATAAAATTGGTGAAACATATGAGGGCAGAGCAAAAGTTTGCAAAATCAATGTTGACGAACAAGGTGCTTTAGCAGAACGTTTCCGTGTTTTATCAATACCGACCATTTATATTTTTAAAGACGGTGAGATTGTCGAAAAATTGGTTGGTGCTAGACCTTATGAGGAATTAACAGAAGCTTTAGAGAGACATCTTTAAGATCATCTTTTAACAAACCGGTATTATTGCCGGTTTTTTGTTGTTTAGATTTTGGTTTAATAAATGATTTATTTAGAGAGATCGTTGCCCACAATAAATGTGTCTGCCCAAAGATTTCTAGATAGTACTTTTGTAGAAGACACCGGATTACCAAGTCTAGTTTTAATGGAACAGGCAGCTGCTTCATTAACTGAATTAATAGTGGGGCTTGGTCTGCCGGGACAAAAGGTTCTGTATCTTGCAGGGGCCGGAAATAATGGAGGAGATGCTTGGGCAAGTGCCAGGCAACTTCATTCCTTTGGCTTTGATGTATCGGTTTTGGAATTATTTCCGGATAAACAATTAACACATGATGCAGCAATAAATAAAGAGGCTTATCTTAATTTTGGGGCAGAGATCACTTCAATGGAACAGGTTGAGTTTTCTGAGTTTGATTTCTTTGTTGATGGAATAATGGGTACGGGTTTTAATTTAGAACGATCATTACCTAAAAATATTCTTAATTTATTGACAAAGCTCAATTCTTATTCCGAAATTTGCCGAATAGCTATTGATATTCCCACCGGCATTGAAAGCTCAAGTGGAGCTTGCGACCAAGTAGTCTTTAATGCTGACTATACGGTTACATTCAGCACTTTTAAAACCGGACTGGTAGCTGAACCGGGTTCTGCTTATAGTGGTAAGATTATCGTGGCTCCGATCAGTATGAATCAAGATTGGCTTGAGAAAAAATTAGTTCAATACCAAAAAGAAAATAATGCTTATTTGCCACGCTTGATTACTAAAGAAGCAATTAAATGCTTAGAAATTGAGAGTTCTGAATTAGACCATAAAGGAAGTAATGGTAGAACACTGATACTAGGCGGCTCAAATGGAATGAGCGGTGCAATAATTTTGGCAATGCGTGCAGCACAAATGACGGGAGTAGGCTATACCTATCTTAGAACAGTCAAAGAGATCCTGCCTGATTTACTCCAAGTATCACCTGAAAGTTTGATCGACAAATTTCCTGCTGATCAGGAAAAATTAATTGACTTACTAGGACAAGCAGATAGTGTAGCTTTAGGTCCGGGAGCAGGGGTTTCCACATGGATAAAAGATCATCTGGAATTAATTTGTCGCGAAGCCGGTATGTTGACTATTGATGCAGATGGTCTAAATATTTTGGCGAAAATTCCGGATTGGCATAAGATTTTAAATCATAGAACCAAACAAGGGAAAAAATATGCTATTTTAACCCCTCATCCGGGAGAGTTTAAACGGTTAGCTCCGGGTTTAGCTAACTTGTTAACTAAAGGCAGGCAAGCCGCTGCTGCTCAATTGGCGAAATTAAGTTCGTCAATAATTGTCTTGAAAGGGCATGCAACAGTGATCGCTTTACCTTCCGGTCAAACTTATATTAATTCAAGTGGTAATCAGAGTTTGGCTAAAGCCGGTTCCGGGGATGTATTAACAGGGCTAATTGCCGGATTTTCGGCACAAATGTCGGATCCATTTGAAGCGACAGCTTTGTCAGTATATTTTCATGGGTTGTTGGCAGATATTGCTGTCCAAAAATTGGGAATTAGAGGAGTAAAACCGAGCAATTTGCCGGACTACGGATCCGATGCATATCAGGTCCTAGGCTGGATTAATTGAATATATATTAACAAATTAAGGAGTACGTATGTGGAAAGAATTTAAAGAGTTTATTGCTCAAGGAAATGTGATGGATTTGGCAATTGGTGTTGTCATGGGTACCGCTTTTAAGGCAATCATTGACAGCTTGGTCGGAGACATTATTATGCCTTTGATCGGTTTGTTGTTAGGTGATGTAAGCCTTTCGGATATGAAACATGTTTTCAAACCGGCAATCGTTGAAGGTGGAGAGGTTGTTAAACCTGAGTTGTCATTAAATTATGGTAACTTGATTCAAATGATCATCAATTTTCTAATCATTGCTTTATGTATCTTTTTAGTTGTAAAAGGTATTAACAAATTACGCACTATGTTCAAAAAAGAAGCGGAAGAAGCCGAAGCTGAAGAGGAAGAGAAAAAAGCAGAAGATCTTATCTTGTTAGAAGAAATCCGTGATCTTTTAGCTGAAAAAGCTCAGACCAATTCAGGTAACAACGGATAATGATATTTACTTAAGCTTTTAGAGTGTGTTGAATTTTTAAAATCACCCGTTTACAATAATCGGGCGATTTTTATTTTTCAATGGTAAAATAGTACTATCCAAGAAAGTTAGTTTTAACGGCTATACTGAGAAAACAATTTAATTATTTACTTGAGGCTTTATGAAGAATTTTTTGAACAAGGTATCTGAAAAAATTGATCAACTGAAAATGAATCCACCTTTAGTTTTAGTAATCGGTTTTGCTCTACTTATTTTATGTGGAGGATTGCTCCTTAATTTAAGTGTTGTAACTAAATCGGGTCAATCAATTGGGTTTATTAATGCTCTATTTACGGCAGGATCGGCATCATGTGTCACGGGATTAGTGGTAGTAAATACAGCAAATTATTGGAATTTAGCGGGACAGATTATCATTTTGATTCTAATCCAAATTGGTGGGCTCGGCATAATGACCTTAGCAACAATGTTTCCACTAATTTTAGGAAAAAGAATCGGCTTACAGAGCAGACAAATTCTCAAAGAACAAATGAATATAGATACCTTTAGCGGTATTGTTCGTTTGTTAAAATATTTAATAAAATTTACTTTCATCGCAGAAGGAATTGGTGTAGTTTTGTTGGCAACCAGATTTATACCGGCTTTTGGTTGGCTAAAAGGAATATGGTATTCGGTTTTTCAGTCAATTTCAGCTTTTTGTAATGCAGGATTTGATAATCTAGGTGATTCAATCTTGCCTTGGCGTCACGATCCTCTTGTGAATTTCACCATTATGGGATTAGTCGTTATCGGTGGGTTAGGTTTTATAGTAACCCAAGAATTATTGCGCAAGAGAAAAAATAAAACTTTGTCTTTACACAGCAAATTAGTCTTGACCATCACAGGACTATTGATATTTTTTGGCGCATTATTCTTTTTCATTTTGGAATCTTCCAATCCTGAAACATTAGCCACAGAAAGTATACCGACCCAAATAGGTCAATCATTTTTCCAATCAGTTATAGCTAGAACAGCAGGCTTTTACTCCGCGCCTATCTCCGGTCTGCGCGATGCTTCCGCATTTTTGTTAATCCTTTTGATGTTTGTCGGAGGATCTCCGGGCTCAACTGCCGGTGGTTTAAAAACAACAACTTTCGGTGTTTTGGTTTTGTCTACAATATCTACGATTAAAGGAGAAAATGAACCGGTAGTTTTTAATAAGCATATTGGATTGAAAAATATCCGCAAAGCTCTGGCTCTGGTTGTTGTGGGATTGCTTTTGGTTATTTCAGTTTCTTTTTTGCTCACTGTTACCGAAGATGCAAAATTTATTGATTTATTATTTGAAACTGTTTCGGCATATGGAACTGTGGGTTTATCTAAAGGAATTACTCAGGATTTAACATCATTCGGGAAAATCATTATAATGCTTACCATGTATGCGGGGAGAGTCGGGCCTTTAACCTTAGGTTTTGCGATCAGTAACCGGATGCGTCCGAGCAAATTACGTTATCCTGAGGCAAACGTATTAATTGGTTAATTTGTTTCTAGAGAAAGGAATATTATTATATGAATAAAGATACATCAGTAATAGTTATGGGTGCGGGGCTTTTCGGATCATCAGTTGCCAAGAAACTATTTGAATTGGGTATAGAGGTCATGGTAGTGGATCATAACTATGATATTATCGAAGAGTTGGCAAACAATGTCACTACGGCTGTGCAATGTGATTTATTTGATGAAAAAGCTGTGGATGAGCTCGGAATTGCCAATTTTGATGTTGCTATAATAGGTATCGGCAGCAATCTTGAATCTTCAATTATTGCTACTTTGGCAGCCAAAGATCGCAATGTAAATAGAATTATTGCGAAAGCTACAACACATACTCAAGCAAGAATTCTAGAAAAACTTGGGGCAGATCAGGTTATTTTTCCGGAGATTGATATGGGTGAGCGATTGGCTCGTAGTATCAGCGGTAAAAACTTTTTAGAATATATCCATTTCAGCGATGAATATACAATTATGGAAATTGAAGCTTTAGATGACTGGATAGGTAAGAGTTTAGTAGATATGGATTTTTATAATAAATACCATATGAATGTTGTTGCATTTCGCAGAGATAAAACAACAACTCTTTCTAATCTTGCTCAGTACAAAATTCAAAGTGGTGATTATTTAATCTTGATTGGTAAATATTCAGATGCTGAACAGTTGGAAGTGTTAGATTAAAATATAGTAGATTGAGAAAACGAATAATTAATATTAATGATTTGAGGTAAAAATGAGATTATATTTGGTAAGACATGGGGAAACAGAATGGAATAGATGGGATAAACTACAAGGCCAAGTAAACATTCCACTTAATGAAAATGGTGAACGTCAAGCTGAAAAATTGGCAAAGGTTTTGGCAGGTCAACAATTTGATACGATTTATTCCAGTCCTTTAAGTAGATGTGTATCTACTGCGGAGATAGTTTGTGGCAAAGATGCAAATATTGAACTTAATCCGATCATAGTTGAGATGGCGTTCGGTATATATGAAGGTTTTAATTTTGGTGATATGACGATTGATGAAAGTCATGATCTCTTTACATACTTTTATGATCGTATAAATTATGAACCACCTGCAGGTGCTGAATCGATTGAAGATGTAGTAGAAAGAGCCAAAATATTCCTGAATGAAATGCTGGCTAAACATCAAAATGAGAAAGTCATTGCTTTTACACATGGAGCTTTTTTACGTTGTGCAATTGCATTTTCACGCGGTTTATCAATCGCTGAAGAGAAATTAATCAGACCGATCCATAATTGCTCAGTCACGGTAATGAAAAACGTTGATGACAAAATAGTTTTGGAACAAGAAGCTGTTGATGTCATACATGGAGAAAAATTAAAATTGATTTGAATGGACGGCCGAGATCAGGTTGATAAAAAACATTTATTAACTAGTCAATATTCTAGCAAATGAAAAACCCTTCATACCAGAATGTATCAAGGGTTTTGGAGCTTGCTGGGAGACTCGAACTCCCGACCTGCTGATTACAAATCAGCTGCTCTACCAACTGAGCTAAGCAAGCAACTTTGAGAAACAAGCCTAGTTATAATACCATATTTTTCTGACTTGTCAAATTCAATTATCATGACTTAGTTTCAAAAGAGAAATTAAGTTTTTTTATTTAATTAATCCTGATAATTAATAATTTTATAAAAAACAATCTACATTTTGGTTATGATTTGATTTATAATGATTAATTAGAATAGTAGTTAAATAAATAGATTATTTATTACAGAGGAGATGACCATGGAAAACAACCAAAATACAAATAATCAGGGACAGAATCAACCTGATCCCAGTCAGTATCAACATCAACCGACTGATCATCAGCAATATCAACATGCAGAACAAGGGCCTAGTCAGCCGGGATATCAAGAACAATATCAGCAACAGCAACCAGACTATCAACAGCAAGATTATCAACAACCGGGTTACCAACAACCGGGTTACCAACAACCGGGCTATCAACAACCGGGCTATCAACAACCGGGTTACCAACAAGGATATCAGCAACAATACCAACAAACGGGCTATCAACAACCTCCTTACGGCAGTTATCAGAGAGGTCCTATTGGAGAGACACGCAGTCCAATAACAGTTCTTGTCTTGAGTATAGTCACTTGTGGTATCTACATGATTTATTGGCATTATAAAGTTTCGGAAGAAATTAATAATTATGTTCAAGCTGAAGCCACCTCACCTCTATTTGCCATTTTAGGTGCATTTACATGTGGCGTATTTACTTTTCTAAATGCTTATAAAATTGATCAGGCGATTTATGACATCGATGTTGCTGAGGGTAGACGGGCAGACAATAGATTTATTATCTGGTTATTGCTTTCAATATTTGTTGGTGTAGGAATGTTCATGATGGCTTATCAAGTCCAAGAAAGTCTTAATAACATTTGGGCAGGTCATATGCCTCCTAACTACAATCAACCTACTTATTAATTTGATCCGAGAAGTATTTAATTCAATAGCTATTAAATTGGGTTTCATTGTTGATCCTACAGTGGAACCCAATTTTCGCAATCAAGCACGTAAGAGAAATTTTTCCATTTTTATTGCTTTGATTATTCATTTGATTTCAGCACCTTATTTGTGGGGGACTGCCTGCTTGATCCAAGGGGGAATCGGTGTGCCTTGTCCAACTTGTGGCACGACCAGGGCAATAGAAGCATTAATCCAAGGAGAAATAAAGGAGGCTTTATCCTGGCATCCGCTTGTTTTCTTAAGCTTATTTATCGTGATCATAGCTGTTATTTATAGTATTAATAAAGAAATAAAAAAACAAAGAGCATTTCAAGCAAATGAAAAGTGGAGAACAATTAAAAACGGGAATGCACTTCAGTATGTGTTCATTCCCGTCTTAATGATTTATTTTATTGTATATCTGATTAGAATTATTAATTTATATCCTAATCCTCCGTTGAATTACAACTCTGATTCCGCACTTGGCAGAATTATCGGATTATTTCGTGAATATTTGTTTAATAATCAATAAAGCTAGAAATCTCGCATTGCCCGTTTTACATTTTCCGGCATTTTGTCCGGATCATCACTGATAGTAATGATAAAAGTGGCTGCCATATTCTTGGTCAATTCATCTAAATCATCAAAGAACTTCTCTAATTCGTCGATTTTCGTACTGTTTGCTATTTTGTATAAGCTATCGATATAGAAGTGAGTAATATCATGATCTTTAGCACTTACTCCTGCAATAAAAGTTATTAATTCACGATAATCTCTTACAGGATATTCGGTAATATCAATTAAACGTACTTGATAAGGTATATTTTGATTAAATCTTTTACCATATTCTATACAAACTACATTTGTGTCTTTCGTGTTAGAAATATCGGTAATCTCATCTACCAGAATTGATGATTTTCCTGAACCTTTTAATCCAACAATGGCTTCAATCATAAATAAATTCTCCTTAATCTTAATAAAAATTTTTAAGTTTCAATAGTTCTTATTGTACAGTATTTTAGACTGTTTTAAAAACTTGCAATAGAATGAATTTATTGTTATATTTATCTTACATCTCTAAAGTTTTTTCGAAAAGAGTGGGTTCGCCCACTCTTTGTTTTTGGATAGATATTATTGAAAATAATTAATGAATTGGAGAAGATATGGCGAAACGGAATGCACGTTGTCAATATATTTATGAAGCTTTGGAACCGATCATTGAAGAATTAGGTTTTGAGTTGATTGACGTGGTTTATGCCAGAGAAAATGGCAAATTATTTTTGCGATTATTGGTAGATAAGCTTGGTGGCATTAATATCGATGAATGTGAATTGATTAGTGAAACTGTCGATCCAATCATTGAGCAAGATTTGCAATTAAGAAATCATGATTATTTTGAAGTTTCTTCTCCAGGTTTAGACAGACCATTGACAGAAGCTAAGGAATTTGAACTATATAGGGGACAATTAGTAGAAGTGAGATTATATAGAAAAATAGAGAACAAAAAGGTATTTACCGGTGAGCTTCTGGCAGGTACAGATGACAGTATAACAATCTTAGATGAAGCAACCGGTGATGAAATAGACTTTGACTTAAAAGAAGTGGCTAAAGTAGCCAGAACGATCAGTTTTGATTGAATATAAGGAGAGAATGGATGAATGCTGAATTAATTGATTCTTTGAAATTGCTTTCGAAAGAGCGCGGTGTTGAAGAAGAAGAGCTTTTTGAATATGTGGAAGAAGCATTGGTAGCTGCTTATAAGCGTGAATTTAATCCTAAATCCACGGATAATGTCAGGGCTGAAGTAGACCGTGAAACAGGGGAGATGCGTGTTTTTGTCACGCGAACCGTGGTAGAGGAAGTCCTAGATCCACATTCAGAAGTTTCATTAGAAGAAGCTAAAGCTTTATCTGAAGATTTCGAAGTCGGTGATATGTTAGAGTACCAGATTAGTCCTCAAGATTTCGGACGCTTAGCTGCTCAACAATCAAAGAGTGTTATCAATCAAAAGTTGGGCCAAGCGGAGAAAGAAAGAATTCATCAGGAATTTAGCGATCGTATAGGTGAATTAGCTTACGGTGTAGTTCAACGTAAAGACAGACGAGAGGTAGTGGTTGATATTGGCAGAGCAGAAGCTGTGCTAACTCACCGTGAACAATCGCGCTTGGATAATTATGAGTTCAATCAAAGAATGCGCTTTTATATTTTACGAGTCGACGAAAGACATGGCAGACCGATGGTTCTTGTTTCACGAAGCCATCCTAATTTGGTTGGCCGTTTATTTGAGCAGGAAGTTCCCGAAATTTCAAGCGGTGTTGTTGAGATTTACTCGATAGCCAGAGAAGCCGGTTTCAGAACAAAGATTGCAGTTCATTCCTTAGATCCCAATGTAGATGCAGTCGGTTCTTGTGTAGGTCAACGTGGCATGAGAGTTCAAAATGTGATTGATGAATTACATGGAGAAAAAATTGACGTTGTTGAATGGAATGAAGATCCGGGTATTTATATCAGCAATGCCTTAAGTCCTGCCAAAGTCTTAAGAGTAGATTTATATGATGATGATTCCGCACGAGTAGTTGTGCCTGATCATCAACTTTCTCTAGCAATTGGCAGATCTGGTCAGAATGCTAAACTAGCCGCCAAATTGACAGGCTGGAGAATAGATATTAAGAGTGAAACACAGCAAAGAGAAGAAGTTGAGCATGAATTGTTAATGCATTTTGATGATGTACTGGATGGCGATTATGACGATGAGTATGAAGATGACTCGGAGCTAGATCAAATCGACCAAGTGTTTTCTGAATTTGCTGTTGTAGATGATGAAGCTGATGTGAATGAAGATGAAATTGAAACTAATGATGTTGAAGCAGATGAAGAATTTGAATTAGATGATCAAGCTGAAACAGATCAGGAATCAGTTGATTCAGAAATTCAGGCTGAAGATCAAGCAGAATAGGAGTAATTATGGCGCTAATTAGAAGAGAACCGGATTCAGGACTAAGAGCAGGATTTATTCGTGAAGATGAAGCGAAAAAAGTTGCTAAAAAACAAACGGAACAGGAAAAAGTTGAAGAAGCTAAATCTGAACTAACAACTCCTGAAAAAGATCCGGAATCTGATAAAAAAATAGAGCAGGCGAAAGAAAAATCTGCTCCTGAAAAAATAAAAGTACCGCAGTTTACACATGATGATGGTCCAAAGATCAGTATGCAAGGTATATCCGGTCGTGAAATTACCGGTGTCGTAAAGGTTGTAAAAAAAGTTTCAAGTGATTCCGAGCAAGAAAAAGCTGAATCTGTTGAAGAAGAAAAAACAACCAAAGCAGCACCCGAAGTTAAGGTGTCTGAAACTGAAATTGAAAAAGAAACTGTACTACCTAGTAAAACAGCTAGTGAAGAAGCGCCTGCCAAAGCTGTTCAAGAGAAGGTTGCTACAGTTGAATCTCCTGTAAGTAAGACGTCAGATGAAAAAGCTGATGCAGTTAAGATTTCTGCGAAAGAATCAATTAAGAAATCTCCAAAAGAAAGTGTTGCTGAAACAACAACTCCATCTCCGACTGAAGTTTCTGAAGCTGTTCAAACAGAGGAAAAAGTTGAGAGTAAATCTGATCAAGTTAAACTTAAAACTGAAGAAGTTAAAAAACCAACAAAAATTAGTGAAGAAACAGATCAGAAAAAGAAAGTTGCTCCAGAAAAACCGGCAGCGAAAAAACGAACTTTAATTGTTGATCAGGGTATTACTGAATCCAGTTTTGAAGGTCCGAGAATCAGACCTCAAAAAGGTAGTTATGTAGGCAAAGACGGAGCAACTCCTGTGGCTGACAGACGTAGATCCAGACCCGCTCGTCAACCGAGAAAAGACTATACCAGAAGTGCTCAACGTGACTCCGGAGGACCTACTCAAAGAAGAGAAGGCAGACAAGATGCTTCACCTCGTAGACCGAGTAGACAGTATGAACCAAGAAGAACTGGTGGTAGAACTTTTGTTCAGGATAAAGATAGAGAAGAAGCACCACGTATCAGCAGATCACCACGTCCTAGAAGACAAGATTCGCGTTATGATGCTCAAGTTAATCCGGAAATAGCTGAAAGTGCAAAAGTTGATTTCAGAAAACAACATGACAAGAGAGCTTCCGGTGCAAAGACCCGTCGACAACCTGATTATGAACGTCGTCGTGAAGCAAGAGATCGTAGTCTTGAGCAACAAAAATTAAAACAAAGACGTAAACAAAGACGAGAAGAGCAACAGCGCCCGCAAGTTGCTCAAACTACCCATGTCAAATTACCGGAAACCTTAACTGTTCGAGATTTGGCAGGTTTATTGAAAAAGACAACAGCTGATGTAATTGCCAAGTTGATGACCTATGGAGTCATGGCAACTTTGAATCAGGAAATAGATTATGATACTGCAGAAGTTATTTCGAATGATTTCGGAATTAAAGCTGAAAAAATCATTGAAGTAACAGAAGAAGACATCTTATTTGATGATTCAGATGATGATGAGGCTGATCTCGTAACCAGACCTCCGGTCGTAGTTGTTATGGGCCATGTAGACCACGGCAAGACATCAATTTTAGACTATATCAGAGATGCCAGAGTAACCGAAGGAGAAGCTGGAGGAATCACTCAGCATATCGGAGCCTATACAGTAGATGTTCATGGAGAGCCTATTACATTTTTGGATACACCGGGACATGAGGCTTTTACAACTATGAGAGCAAGAGGCGCTCAAGTTACTGATATAGCAGTTTTGGTCGTAGCAGCAGATGACGGTGTAATGCCTCAAACAATCGAAGCTATTAACCATGCTAAAGCTGCCGAAACAGAAATAATTGTAGCAATCAATAAAATAGATAAACATGGAATTAATATCGATCGAGTTAAACAGGAATTAGCTCAACATGAACTGATTTCTGAAGATTGGGGCGGAACCACTACGATGGTAGAAGTTTCAGCCAAAACCGGTCAAAATATGGATGAGCTCTTGGAAATGATAATATTAACTGCACAAGTTATGGAGTTAAAAGCTAATCCAAATCGTCAAGCTAAGGGTACAGTTATTGAATCTAAACTTGATAAAGGTAGAGGACCGGTTGCGACAATTCTGGTTCAAAGAGGAACTTTACGTGTCGGAGATACGGTAGTAGTAGGTTCAACTATTGGTAATATTAGAGCAATGACAGATGATCGCGGTAAACAGGTCGAGGAAGCAGGACCTTCAATACCGGTTGAAATCTTAGGCTTACCTGATGTTCCGGAAAGTGGAGACATCTTCTATGCAGTTAAAGATGATAAAGTTGCGCGCAGTTTAGCAGCAAGGCGTCAAGGTGAAGAACGTGAAGCACAATTACGTAAAACATCGCGCATGTCATTAGATAATCTATTTGCTCAAATTGAAGAAGGTGAAGTCAAAGACTTTAACCTGATTGTGAAAGGTGATGTTCAGGGTAGCGTGGAGGCTGTAACTCAGTCTTTAGAAAAACTCTCGAACGAAGAAGTGAAAATTAGAGTAATTCATGGTGCTGTCGGTGCGGTCACTGAAAGTGATATCCGATTAGCGGAAGTTTCCAATGCCGTAATTATCGGATTTAATGTTCGTCCTGCTTCAGGAGTACAAGATATGGCCGACCAAGCCGGTGTTGATCTCAGAATGTATCGTGTGATTTATGATGCGATCAATGATATTGAAGATGCCATGAAAGGTATGCTCGATCCAAAATTCAAAGAAGTTGTACTGGGTCACGCCGATGTCAGAGATACCTTCAGTGTTTCCGGCATAGGTACAATTGCCGGCAGTTACGTTACCGACGGAACAATTTCTCGTTCCAATCAGGTAAGAATTGTGCGTGACGGTGTAGTAATCCATGAAGGACAGATTTCATCATTACGTCGTTTTAAAGATGATGTACGTGAAGTAAGCCATGGCTATGAATGTGGTATCGGAATTGAAAGATACAATGACATCAAAGTAGGAGATCAAATTGAAGCTTTTGAAATGCAGGAAATAGCCAGGTAGAAAAGAGGACATATGTTACGTTCAGATCGTGTTAGTGAAGAAATAAAAAAAGTTGCAGCTGAGATTATCCAAAATGAAATAGAAGATCCCAGATTGCCGGATTTTACTACAGTTACCGCAGTTGAAGTAACCAGAGATCTCTCTTATGCAACGATTTATGTCAGCGCTTTAGGTGACGGAGATCAGATACAAACTACTCTAGATGTTATGGAAAGTGCAAAAAAATTCATCCGCTACCGTGTTGGACAAGAAGTTCGTCTGCGAAATGTACCGGAATTGAGATTCAAATACGACAATTCAATAGCTGAAGGAAATCGTATGTCGAAAATAATTGATGAAGTAATTGCACAGGACAATCTCAATCGTCAATCTAAAGAATAGCATTTTGCTATAATTGGTTAATTGTAAATGGAAAAAATTGGTTCACTGAATAGAGTTTTTAATGTGCTGTCTGAGCTTTCTCCGCAGCACATTCTTATATTACCGCATGTGAGAATTGATGCGGATGCTCTGGGAGCAAGTTATGGTTTAGCTGAAGCTTTAGAACAATTAGGAATTCAGACCAGGATTATTTTAGATGAGTATCCGTCAAATAATATAAAGTTTATCAGTCATAACTATTCACTTGATATTTTTTCAGGGAAACTTTTAGCTCAACTGAAAAAGCCGGATTTAATCATTTTTCTGGATCATAATGAAACTGCAAGATTAAACCAAAGAGCTGAAATTTTGGACAGATTCCCTGAGGTTGATCTGTTAATTATTGATCATCATTTGATTGCTGAAAAAACTGAACAAGAATTTATCAATAATAAAGCATATCCTCAACGAAAGATTGTTACTTGGCTTGAATCGGATCGTTCATCTGTTTCTGAGATGGTTGCTGAACTTTATTCGGAGTATAATCAAAACAAAACCGATCTTAGCCCTAAATTTGCTTTGAATCACAAGATTGCCTCTTCTTTACTAGCTGGCATATATGGTGATACGGGTGGTTTACGTTATTCAAACACATCCCGTAGGACTTTCGAAATTTGTGCTTTTTTAATGGAGCATAAACTTGAAGTCAGTTACATTAGTGAACAGTTATTCGGTGAGAAATCGCTTGATCAGCTGAAATTAGTTGGTGAGGTATTTGCTAAATCTAATTTGAATCAAGCTGAAAATATGATTTGGTTTACTGTAACAGCAGATTTTCTAGAAAAGTATGATGTGACGCAGGATGATTTGGAAGGACTTTGTTCCCAGATGAGAGAAGTTGAGAATATTGACTTGGCAGTTTTAATACGAGAAGTTACAACTGGGGAGATCAGAGTCAATTTACGATCCAATGATGCAATTGACGTCAGCAATCTTGCTATGAAATTTGGTGGAGGCGGTCATGCCAGAGCAGCCGGAATTACCTTATTAGGCGATTATGATCTTAATAAATTTGAAACCGAATTAATCGAGGAAGCGGAGTTAATGCTGAATGGGAAATCAAACTGAATTTAACGGTCTTTTATTAATTGATAAGCATTCAGATATCACTTCATTCGGTATTATTTCTCGACTACGAGCTTTAACCGGCATAAAAAAAATCGGTCATTGTGGAACCTTAGATCCTTTTGCAACAGGATTATTGCCTGTTTTATTCGGACGTTATACTAAATTGGCGCGTTATCTGGAAGCTGTGGATAAAACTTATCAGGTCAAAATGGTCTTAGGTAGTGCAACTAATACGATGGATCTTACAGGAGAGATAACCCACAGATCAGATCCTGATCAATTGAGTCAAAGAATAAACTCGGATGAACTTGCTCAAACTTTACAAGAAATCATAAAAAATGAGTTTATGGGGGAGATAGAACAACTTCCCCCTATGTATTCTGCAGTAAAAGTTGCCGGTCAACCATTATATAAATATGCCAGACAAGGTAAAGTTGTTGAACGTAAACCGCGTATGGTGACAATTTATCAAGCTGACTTATCTCCTATTTATATGGAAGATCAAGAATGGGTATGTGAAGCTCGGATAAGATGTTCCAAAGGAACATATATCAGAACCTTGGTCCATGATTTAGGCAAGCAAGCTGAATGCTTTGCCTATGTTAAATCTTTGCGCCGATTGGAATGTGGAAATCTAAGCCTTGGTGAAAACTCATACCAACTAAACGCTTTATTTGCTCTTTTTGCAGAATTAAAAGAGGATCAAGCATTGCTGCGTCAAGAAATTGAGACAAAATACTTTTTTCCGATTAAACATGCTTTAGACGAAATACCGACATATAGCTTAAATCAAGATCAAGCCCAAAAAGTAATATATGGACAACCTTTACAATTGACTAATCTTAATCCATTATCTTCAGCAGCAACTTTTCAATTGTTATATAATGATAAATTGTTGGCTATCGTAAGCTTTGATCCAACAGAATCAGAATTCATTAAATATGAAAGAGTATTAGCAGATAGGATATAAAATGAAGATATTTCGTGAATTTCCTTTTCAAGTAGAAGATAAACCCCGAGCCATTGCTTTAGGTTTTTTTGACGGCTTACATCTGGGTCATCAAAAATTGATTAACGAAATGATTACAATCAGCAAGACTAATAATCTGACGGCGACTGTATTCACCTTTAACGATCACCCTGAAAGCAAATTTAAAGATAATTTTAAGTTTCCCGGTTTAATCCAAAGTTTCGATCTCAGAGCATTAAAACTACAAGAGATGGGTGTAGATGAAGCTTTCTTTGCACCGATGATTTCTCAAGTCAAAGAGATTAGTGCTTATGATTTTTTCCATGAATATTTAGTCGGACAATTTCGCATGAAAGCCCTGATAGTAGGACAAGACGCTCGTTTTGGCCATAAAGGTTTAGGAAATGTTGAGTTACTAAAACAATGGACTAAAGAAACTGATGTTGAATTAATTATTGTCGGTGATGTAAAAGTTGATGCTCAAAAGATTTCTTCAACTCTGATCAGGCAGTTAATTGAAACCGGACAAATAAAAAAAGCTAATCAATATTTAGGATACAATTATATTATCCGAGGCAAAGTTATTCATGGCAAAAAACTTGGCAGGACTCTAGGTTTTCCTACGATCAATATAATTTTTGATCCTTATTTAGTGAAACCTCGCTTTGGAGTATATATGTCCAGAGTAAAATATAATGATCACTTATATCCGGCAATAACTTCAATTGGCACTAATCCGACAGTCAGCAGCAGTTCGCAAATTAAAGTTGAAACCTTCATCTATGATAAAGAGATCGATTTATATGATGAAGCTGTTTTTGTAGAATTATTGGACTTTATTCGTCCGGAAATTGAATTTGATTCTGTACAAAGCATGAAAGAAAGAATTTTGCTCGACTTAGAATTAGTAAAAAAGATGCATCAACAAAGCAACAATTAACTCTTGTTCAAAGTTAAGGCTTTATTCATAATAATGAGATAGGGATATAATTTAATATAGGAGGTAGACATGGATCAGTTTCATGTTTCTTTTCCAGGTTTAGGAATTGAAAATTTACTAATAGATCGCATTGCATTTTCTTTTAATCTAGGTAGCAGAGAAATCAATATCTATTGGTATGGCATAATTATAGCAACAGCTTTTTTGGTATGTCTTATCTTGTCGGTCAGACAAGCTCCACGTTTTGGCATAAAGAGTGATGACATGGTTGATACGTTCTTATTAATCATTATCTTAGCTATTATTGGAGCAAGAATATACTATGTAGTATTTTCTTGGCATGATTTTTCAGATAATTTATTGAAAATATTCCAAACCAGACATGGCGGTTTAGCATTTTATGGAGGGTTGATCGGTGGAATATTGGCTGTGATTATTATGGCAAAATACAAAAAAATAAAGCTGATCGACTTTATTGATTTCTTATCCGTTTATGTACCTTTGGGTCATGCTATAGGTCGCTGGGGCAATTTTGTTAATCAGGAAGCATTCGGTACAAATACAGATTTACCATGGGGTATGTACAGTGAACAAACTTATCATTACCTGGCGCAATATGGTGATAAATATGCTCCATTGTCTCCGGTTCATCCTACTTTCTTATATGAAAGCCTTGCAACTTTCATTATCTTTCTGATTCTATATCAAATTAGAAAAAACTCTAAACAACAGGGTCAAACAACTGCTTGGTACTTTATCCTATATGGGATGGTTCGTTTTATCATAGAAGGTTTGCGTACAGATTCACTCTATGTGGGAAATACTGATCTGAGAGTATCTCAAATTTTATCATTAGGATTGGTAGTCTTAGGATTTGTAACATTATATATCGGTTCACGTAGTAAAGCCGAACCCGTCATTGAATCTGCTGATTCAGCTGAAACATCAGATTTCATCAAGCTTGAAGATTTAGATAACAATTGATGAGGCAATAAAGTGCAAAAAATACAACCTTTAAAATCTCGTACAGATTCATATTTTAAGTTACTAGATTATTGGCTGATAATCCCCGTGCTCATTTTGACAATTATCGGACTGTATGTCCTGAATTCTGTGTATCAAACCGGCTATGGTGCAGGTGAATATCCGGGCAACCTAATCAAGCAGATCGGGGCGGTCATGATTGGTGTGTTGTTGGCATTACTAATCTCATTTGTTGATTTGCCTGTATTAAGTTTAGTCGGATATATCACATATGCTCTTAGCATATTTCTCTTGGTTTTGGTTCACATAGATAGTTTTTCAATGGAGGAATTAACCGGTGCCGACAGCTGGATCAGATTTCCAATTTTTGGTACATTTCAGCCATCTGAATTAGCTAAAGTAGGCATAGCAATGCTAGTTGGGAAATATTTAGCCAAGATAAAAAACGAAGAAATACCTATGCTCACCGGTTCAATCTATATTGGTGTAATTGTTAGTATACCTTTGCTGCTTATTGCAATGGAACCTGACTTCGGGACATTTTTTGTTATCTTTTTAATGGTCCTGGTCATGATATTTGTCTTCGGACTAAAATGGCGCTATATCATTACCGGAGGTGCGGTAGGGATTGTTGCGCTTCCGCTGGCTTGGCAATTTTATTTAGATGAATATCAAAAAAATCGGATTATGACCTTTTTATTTCCCGGACATGATCCAAACTCAAATTACCACATTGAACAATCTCTCAAAGCCGTAGCGTCCGGAGGCATTACAGGTAGAGGAAGCGGAGTTGATATTCCTGTACCGGTCAAAGAGTCGGACTTTATTTTCTCTGCAATTTCTGAATATACAGGCTTTATCGGCACAACTTTAGTCCTGATCTTAATTGTTATATTTTTGTTTCGAGCAATTCAAATTGCCATAAGAATGTCTGAATATGACTTAGCAAGTTCATATCTAATGATGGGTTTAGTGGCGGTTCAAGGCTTTCATTTTATTGAAAATATTGGCATGAATGTTGGAGTCTTACCGATAACTGGAATTCCCTTACCATTTATCAGTAGCGGGGGCAGTTCAATGGTTGTCAATTACTTCATGTTCGGATTAATGTTAAGTATCTCGATTAATTATCAACTGATGGAACAAAGCGATCTCTAGCTGTTTTCTTTTCTAAAACAATTTTTTATTTTCTGAAAAATACCGGATAAAAGTCAACTTTTTGCTCAGAATTGAGAAAAGTTGACTTTGTTATTTTTCAGTTTTTTTATTTTTGGGCGCTCAAATTACATTTCTCTTACTGATCTCTATTATTTCGATTTTTTAGCCGTTTTTAGTTGCATAAGGGAGCGAAATAGTCTAAAATGCAATTTAAGTGGAGGGAAGTAGCGAGTTTATCACACAAAGTGGTGGAAAGTGGTAAATTTAGTTACTTATTGAACGTAAATGGCACGCTATACACATACAGTTGATAAAAAAGGTCGTGTTATTGTTCCGGCAAGATTGAGAGAAAATCTTGACGGCGTTTTATTTGTGACGCTAAGTTTAGATGAAAATTATTTATCTGCTTATACTCCTGAGCAATTTAATTCAATTCGCAATCAAATTTCCGGTCTGTCGGGTACAGATCCGGATGTTCGTTTGTTAAAACGAGCAATAATCGGTGAAGCTGTAGAATGCACCTTCGATGCACAAGGAAGAATCAGCCTCTCGGATAATTTATGGGATTGGATCGGTGTAGAAGCCGGAGAAGAAATCTGCTTTATAGACATGTATGACAAAGTAGACATTTGTTCAAAAGAATTTTACGAAAAATCACTAGAAGATATCAGCTCTTTACGAGATTTAGATTTAACAAGATTCGATGTACAAGGCCTCTGATTATCATATACCTGTTCTCTATCAAGAAGTCATAGAGAACTTAGCTATAAAGCCTGACGGATTTTATGTAGATTGCACTGCCGGAGGTGGTGCGCACAGCTTAGGAATCTTAGAACAGCTATCTTCCACGGGACTTTTGATCTCAATTGATCAAGATCCCGAAGCCTTAGCTGCCACCAAATTGAAACTTGAAAGTTTAGATCATAATAATACTCAATTTATTTTGGTTCACGACAAATTTTCTGAATTAAAAGATATTTTAGCTGAACGAAACATTGATAAAGTAGATGGAATCTTAGCAGATTTAGGAGTTTCATCTCATCAAATCGATACTGCTCGACGTGGCTTTTCATACAGAAGAGACGGAGCACTTGATATGAGGATGAACCCGAACAATCCTGTTAGTGCAGCTGATTTAATTAACACATCGACTGAAGAAGATCTTGTCTACATTCTCAAAGTATTCGGTGAAGAACGTTATGCTAATTTAATAGCACGTTCAATTGTCGAAAAGCGAAACCTTAAACCGTTTGAGACAACTATGGACTTGGTTGAGCTGATTAAGTCAGTAATGCCGGCAAGAAGCAAGAGAGAAAAGCATCCTGCACGGAGAACTTTTCAGGCTCTACGTATAGCGGTAAATCAAGAGCTAAAAGAGCTGGAAAAGTTGTTAGAAGTCATACCTCATTGTTTAAACAACAAAGGCAGAGTAAACCTAATTTCTTTTCATTCTTTAGAAGATCGGATTATTAAGAATAAATTTCAGGAATGGGAGAACCCATGTACGTGTCCTAATGATTTTCCTATTTGTGTTTGCGGTAAAAAACCTCTAGGTAAAATAATTCATCGTAAAGGAATTGTTGCCGGGAAAGAGGATATTGCTAAAAATAGTAGAGCACGGAGTGCAAGATTGAGAGTATTTGAAATGAACTAAACTGACTTCACTATGAAATGAGACAGTTATGAATAATTATCAAAATACTAATTTAGCATACAAATTAAATAATTCGGATTTAGATAGATATTATTCTCAAAGATATAACAATTCAAATGCCGTTCCTAAAATCCCTTATGACATACCGGATAGACGCCGTGAAGAGTACGAACGTATAAAACGTAAGCGTAGAATACAAGAGCGCCAAGTTTCACTTAAGATGCGTTCTATTTATCGTGCAGTCGGGATTGAAAGAGCAAAGACTGTTTTCAGTATTATTGCCCTGGTGTTAATTGTGGCGTCTCTGTTTGCCTTCGTTATGGTCCGTCAATCAAAAATAGTTGAACAAAATTTTTCAAACACAAGATTAATTAATAAAGTTAGCGAAATAAATTCATCAAATTCAGAAAATTATGAGGAATTATTATCCAGAATAGATCTCCAAGAAATTGAGCAGCAAGCTTTCCAATTATATGGTCTTAGAAAACCTGCACAATCCCAAAGAATTCATATGAGTCTTCCCGATATAGATCGAGTTGTACGTTATAACAAAGATGGCACTGAAATAGACGAAGACTTGCCAGAGAATACGATCGTTTTTGATGCCAGTCAAATTGAAACATATATGAAAAGACTTAGGTTGCAGGATTAACTAAATGAACGAAAGACCAAATAATAAAAAAAATCCTTCAAGAAGAGATAATCAAAAACGCAATAGAGGCCGGAGAAGAAGAGTTAAACGCAATCAATCTCAAGTCCTTAATTCAGGTCGTCCAGATCAAAGATTGCAATCTAGGAATACTGGTATTGTTAATAATGGAGACAATACATCAAGTCGTAAATATAATAGAAAACAATCAAAGAAATCCGATTTTTTAAAACGAAATCAGAATATACATAAAGATGTAAGTACAACATATAAAAACTCTAAAAATTCATCTAATGCTGGATCTAAAAGAAATAGTAATAAGAATAGATACAAAATCAGAATAAATCGTAAAGCCATCTTATTCGTTTCTACCTTGATACTTTTTGTATTAATTTATTATGTGACTGTTCTTTATGATGTTCAGGTTAATAAACATGATGAGATGTCCCAAATGGCAAATGATCAGTATTATCGCAAAATAAAAACTCCACCCAAACGGGGTGACATTTTGGATAGAAATGGAAGAATACTGGCCACCACAACTAATATTTATCGAATAGGTATAACTCCGAAACATGTTTATTCTTTAATCAATACTCAATCTGAAACAGAAATAGGCGAGACCCTTGCCGGTGTCTTAGGAATTGCTCCTCAAGATGTAAAGAGAGAACTGGCTAAAAAAGATGAAACATATATTCAATTAGCTAAAGATGTTTCGCAGGATAAAGCTGAGCTTTTAGAAGAATATTTACTTATAAATCAAATTGGGGGAGTTAGACTTGATCCTGAACCGCAACGTGTCTTTTTTAACGATAATGTTGCAAGTCAGATTATCGGATTCTCCAGTTTGAACGGTGATGTGCTTGAAGGCAGATTAGGTGTTGAGTATGAATTAAATAGTATCTTGTCGGGTCAAGCCGGCTTCTCTTTCGGAGCCAGAGATAATTATTCTAAATCCGGTTTATTGCCGTTTTCAGAATCAACTGAACAAACAACCCGAGATGGCTATAATGTTACTCTTACGCTCGATTATGAAATTAGCAAACAACTCCAAGAATATCTGGAACGAGCCATTGTTTCTTTAGAAGCAAAAAAACAAGGCATGGGATTAATTATGGATGTTGAAAATGCGGAGATACTTGGAATTGCCTCATATCCGTATTTTTCCAGTGCTGATCCAACCGCAAAACCAACCGGTATTGAATATGAAGCTGAATGGGAACCTACAGAACAGGAAACGATTGATTTTCTGATGGAAAATGTCTGGCGAAATAAAGCTATTTCTGATTTGTTTGAAGTAGGTTCCACTTTTAAAATTGTCACTGCTGCTATGGGTATGGAAGAGAATATAACCCATGAAGAAAAATTATATAGTGATGATCCGATTGATGTTTTAGATTATACGATAAGTTGTTACACCGGGGATGGGCATGGTACAGAGACTCTTGCTGATGCTTTTACCAGATCATGTAATCCCCCCTTTGTTCAAATTTCACTGGATCTGGGAGTTGAAAAGTTCTATGATTATGTAGATGCTTTTGGTTTCACCGAGGCATCAGGTGTTCAGTTACCGGGTGAAGCCAAGAATATGTTTCATGAAAATCCTTCACTGATTGATATGGCAACCCTTGCTTTTGGCGAACAGTCTCAATTTAATTTAGTCAGTTATTCCAAAGGTTTAAGTTCGATTGTTAATGGTGGAAACCTGATAACTCCAACTATTGTTAAACAGATTACTGATCAACAAAACCGAATAGTCCAAACCTTTGAGCCCCAAGTTGAGCGTAGAGTGATCTCTGAAAACACATCAAAAAGGGTAAACAAATTACTGCAAAGAAATGACATTATGCAGGGTATTAATAAGGTCAGTCCCGGTTATTCTTTAGGAGGCAAAACCTCAACCTCAACTGACGAAGTTACGGATAGTCTGACAATGTCATATGTGAGTTTTGCACCGATTGATAATCCGAAGATAATGACTATTTTAGTTGTGCAGGATATCGGAAGATCAGAAGCATATAGTGATAATATGGTTAGTCCCGTATCCGGATTGACTAATTGGGTGCTTGATTATTTAAGTATTGAGAGAAACTATACAGAAAATCAATTGCAAACTATGCAAGAAACAGTAGCAATGCCGGATATTTACGGTCAAACTTTGGAGGAAGCAACCTATAATTTAAACTATCAATCAATTATTATTAAACCGGGTGTGCCGGATATGAAATCGGATGATCCTATACTTGCATTTGCTCCAAAAGCAGGTACTGCATTGCATCATGGTTCAACTGTTTATGCTTATCCGGATATTGAAATAGCTGAAGATTTAGTAATTGTACCCGATTTTACGGGTAAAAGCTTTAACGAATGTATTCTTACTGCGGAAAAAGCGGGAGTAATCGTTCAGTTTGAGGGAGATGTTACCGCTTTAGCTGTTTCCCAAACTATTGCAGATCCGGATGGTATAGTAATAATCGATGAAGATATAGAAAATGAACAAACTGAAACTTCCGAGCAAGCATTAGCGGAGGATCAAGAAATAGAAGATGAGCAACCAGAGGATAATATGAGGGATGAGGATCAGAAAGTTCAATATGTGCAAAGAGGCAGCATCATAAAAGTTGTTCTCGGATCCGGATCCACGTCTTCAGAGTAATGAGGAGGGAACATGGCTAGATTTATACCTGCCCAATTGCAGACTTGGACGGAGGGGCTTTTACTTCAAACGCCTGAAGCACAACAACATAGTGAAAGATTTTATCGTGGAATTTCAACCGATACAAGAACTTTACGATCAGGTGAAGCTTTTTTAGCATTAGTTGGCGATAGCTTTGATGGTCATAATTTTGTGGAGCAAGCAATTGCTAAAGGAAGCAAAATGCTAATCCTTAATGAAAAAAGTGAACAGGCAATGCAGCTTTATTATGACCTGCGTCATGGCAAAGATGTTCCTGATCTATTGTTGGTTCAAGATACTTTAGGAGCTTATCAGAAAATAGCTGAAGGTTATCGTTCGACCTTATTAGCTCAGGTAATTGGAATAACCGGAAGTGTCGGTAAAACTACAACCAGGCGAATGGTCGGTGCAATTATCGGCACTCAGATGAAATTACATCAGACGTCGGAAAATGAAAATAATCAAATCGGATTGCCTTTGACTTTACTAGAAGCAGATGATGAAGACGAAGTTATCTTAGCTGAAATGGGTATGGATCGCAGGGGAGAAATAAAAACCCTGAGCGATGTTGCACATCCGGATATTGCTATCATTACAAGTGTCGGCTACAGCCATTCAGAATATTTAGGCAGCAGACAAAATATCTTGGAAGAAAAAACAGATATTATCAGTGGGATGAAAAGTAACGGGATAGTATTAATTAACGGCCAGGATACACATCTTAATGCATGGGCGATGAACTTTAAAGGAAGCACTTCAGTTTGGCGAATCTGCAATGAATATGAAGAAATAGGAACAGATTTTGATGATTTCCCAGTCTTTTGGGCGGAAGAATTAAAAGTAGAAACAACGGGTACATCTTTTATTGCTAAAACTACACTCGATCCTGAGGTTGCTTGGCCGGTCAAAATTAAAACCCCGGGCAAATATCTGATTAGAGCTGCTCTGTTCGGTTTAGCTACTGCTTACGCTCTAGGCCTAGATATGGACTTAGCAGTTAAAGGTTGTCTTAGATTTTCCAATACCGGTAATCGACAGAGAATAGTGCAGCAAAATGATTTAATCTTAATTGACGATTCGTACAATTCATCACCTGAATCTAATATGGCTGCTCTGGATACATTATCCATGATAGCCGGAGATAGACGAAAGATAGCCTGCATGAGTGCAATGCGTGAACTTGGCCAATATGCAGAGGATTTACATACTAATATCGGTTACAAAATTGCCGATTTAGGAATTGATATATTATTTCTGGTAGGAGAAGAAACCAAATGGGTAGAGATAGGTGTTCAGCAAATAAAGCCGGACTTAACAATCAAAACCTTTGCTTCTTCTGATGAGATTGCAGAAGAAATAGTAAAAATAATAGAACCTGGAGATTGCATTTTGGTCAAAGGTTCAAGAAGCTACCAAATGGAAAAAATCGCCCAGAGAATTGAAGAATGGCAATTTAAGATATCTTAATCAATGAAGTAGATTTATTGTATTAGTGTTGGCTAAGAAGTCGGAGTAAGTATTTTGGATAAAATAATTTGGTTAAATGGTATATTCATTATTCTATTAACTCTTTTTTTAGGGAAATTGGGTTTGCCATTTTTGCAAAGATTACATTTGGGTCAAACGGTACGTTCGGACGGCCCGAAAACACATTTTGTTAAAAGTGGTACACCTACATTCGGCGGTTTGTTTTTTCTAATTCCACTGGCAATTTCGGCATTGATCTTGCCTTTTTTTGACCGCAATTGGATTTCCTATAGCTTGATCATCATCTTAATGTTATTATTCGGCTTGATCGGATTTTTGGATGACTATATCAAAGTAAGAGTAGACAAAGAAGGACTTTCTGTATTTCAGAAAACAATAGGCTTGACACTAATTTGTATCTTATTTGCGGTTTGGTTGTTGTGGTTTTCGGATTTCGAGCCGTTTATTTATCTTCCTTTTGTAGAAAAAGAAGTTATCATCCAAGGCAATTGGAAATTTGTCTATTTAATTTTTATTATTCTTTATCTGTTTTTTATGTCGAATGCAGTAAATATTACAGATGGTTTGGACGGTCTCGCCTCGAGTCTAATGACTGTTTCAGCAATATCCTTAGGTGTTTGTATCTATTTTGTTTATTCAATCGGGAAGACAATGCAGCCCATGATAGGCGCCTGTCTTGCATTGGCAGCCGGTTCTATCGGTTTCTTATTTTATAATCACCATCCGGCAAAAGTTTTTATGGGCGATACCGGTTCTCAGGCATTAGGAGCCGGCTTTGCCGGAATAGCTTTGGTTGTAGGTATGCCCTGGTTAATGATAATTATTGGTCTCATTTACATTCTTGAAGCATTGTCAACCTTAGTCCAAGTTGTTTATTTCAAACTTACTTCAGGAAAAAGATTATTTAAAATGGCTCCCTTACATCATCATTTTGAATTAAGCGGTTGGGCTGAGCGCAAAGTAGTTAGAAATTTTGTAATAGCAGGTATTGCTTGCGGTATTTTAGGCATCTTAATAGTCTATTAGTTTTGTTATGATGGAGAGGCTGCTATGAAGAGTATTCAAAGAAATAAGAATAATCAATATGATTTAACTCTTAAAGATCCCCGTACTGAAGCTGTGCAAAGAAATAGAGATCTTATTAATGAAATGGGACAATTCAGAAGAGTAAACGCTTCATTATTGATTATAACAATTATTCTGGTTTGTTTTGGACTTATTATGCTTTTTTCGGCAAGTATGAGCACCAGCTTTGCGACTCAAGGAGATAATTCACAATACTATTTTATACGCCAAGGCGGTCTTTTGGCTTTAGGTCTGGGTGTAGGATTATTTATAGCTAATTTTGTAGATATTAAATTTTTTAACAACAATTTATTGGTTCTAATCTTATATGGCATAACTTTTTTACTATTAGTAATGGTATTTTTAGGAGGCAGCAGAAGCACACAGATGGGTGCAACAAGGTGGCTATATATAGGTCCAATAGGTTTCCAACCATCAGAGATAGCGAAGTTTTCGGCAATCTTATTCCTGTCCAGCTATTTTTCAAAAACAAAACAGGAACGTTCCAAAGGTAAATATAGAGCAAGAACAGCTGCTAAACAATTTTGGTTGGATGGCAGGATTGATTTTCTGATCCCGGTACTCTTAGTAGGAGTTTGGTTTATCCTTATATTAATTCAGCCTCATCTATCAGGTGCGATAATTTTTGCCGGATTATGTTTTGCTGTTTTTTTGGCGGCAAGGATACCGTGGAAATCTTGGCTCAGTGGAATTTTGCAATTATTGCCGATTATCTTAGTCCTGATCTTACTTGCAGTTCTAATTTACCCTGCACTGAACGACGGGGCGTCTTTGACTGATTATGTAGCGGAAAAATTTGCTCACTCGGCAAAAAGACTTGAAACTCATGAAGCAGAAGATCAAGTTTCTGAGGATCAAAGTTATCAAACCAGACAAGCAGAAATAACAATGGGTACAGGTGGATTAACCGGAGTTGGACTTGGCCAAGGTAGGCAAAAGTACAATTATTTGCCAATGGTACATAATGACTATATTTTTCCGGCAATCGCTGAAGAACTTGGATTTATCGGCACGATGACGGTTTTGATTTTGTTTGCAATTCAGTTTTTTCTAGGAGTCAAAATCAGTCTCAATGCTAATTCGGTTTATTCCTCTTTGATTGCTTGGGGATTCTCTTTTTTGATAATTTTTCAAGTTTTATTAAATGTAGGTGTAGCAACAAAAGTTATCCCGGCAACAGGTATTACTTTGCCTTTCTTCAGTTACGGCGGAACTTCAAATATAATATTTTTAGTTGAGATCGGTATGGTATTATGTGTATCACGTACCGGCCAGGCAAGTGATCCGGTTTTACGTAAGAACTTAATATCCTCAGCGGGGAAGCAGAGATGAAGAACAAAACTTTTTATTTAGTTGGCGGTGGCACAAGTGGCCATGTTAATCCTGCCTTGTCAATTGCGGAAGTAATGCAAGAAAAATATCCGGAAAGTAGAATTGTTTTTTTTGTAACTGAAACCGGTGTAGAATATGAAATGATAAAAAATGCCGGTTTCCCATGTATTGTGATTGAAGCAAGCCGCTTACCGAGTTCTGTAAATGATTTTTTCTCTTTTCTAAAAGCTTCACGTTCAGGCTATAAGAGCTGTATCGATGCCATAAAAAAAGATAGACCGGTTGCTATTATCGGAACCGGAGGATTTGTCTGTGCTCCATTATTGTTAGCAGCAATGCGTCTGAAGGTTCCTTATTTGATCCATGAGCAAAATGCGTTTCCCGGTAAGGCCAACAGATTTTTTGCTAAAAAAGTAAAAGCAGTTTGCATTTCATTTGAATCGTCCAGAGAACATTTTAACACTGAAGCGCCGATACATTTAACAGGTAATCCGGTGCGAAAGATATTTTTTGATAAAAACCCGGTTAATGCAAGACAGGAATTGGAAGTTTCTTCTGATAAATTTTTGGTTTTAATGATGGGGGGTAGTCTTGGAGCAACCAGCATCAATCAAGCGGTTCTCGATTTATTTAAGAAGGGGATTTGGCAGTCACTAAAAAAAGAGTATCCTGAATTAATGTTTGTGATGAGTACAGGCGAGAGAAATTATGATTCACTTCGCAATAAATTGGCAAGTTTTGAAACTGAAGATTTTTTGATCAAATCATATTTAGACAGTACAACTTGGTTACCCGCTTCCGATCTCTTCATCGGAAGAGCAGGTGCATCATCTTGTTTTGAAGCTGCTGCAACTGCAACACCCGCCATTTTTATTCCGTTTCAATATGCGGCAGACAATCATCAATTTTTCAATGCTAAATCATTCGCCGATCAAAGAGCAGCTATCATGATTGAAGACAAAGATATAAATGCTCAAGTCTTGGCAGATCAAATTGTTTACTTAATTGAGAATCGAAGACTAATGTATGAAATGAGCAAAAAAGCAAAGTCCTTATCAATGCCGGACGCTGCTTTACATATCGTTGAAATATTAGATCAAGTAATTGATCTAAAACAAGAATAGTATTTAAAGAAGTGCAAAACAATAATCAAAAAAAAGCAATAAGACAAATATGCAAACCGAGCGAACAGACTAAAAAAAAGCATAAAGCTAAACTTAGCAAACCTCTAATCATAACTTTATGTATCTTCATTTTAGCCTTGTTATTTTTGTTTTTGCCTTTTTTTAGAATTCAGACTATAGAAATAAAAAATGCAGATTTTGTCTCAGTTGAAAAAATAATCGAACATTCCGGGATCAAAGAAAATCAGCATTTTTTGCAAGGCTTTGGTGGCAAGCTTAATGATTTTTTTGGCGGACATTATGCAAAAGCAGAAGAAAATATTCGCAAGTCGGTTCCTCAGGTTTCCGATATCTCTATAACATATTCATTTCCAAATACTATTGTATTTGATGTAGAGGAAAGAATAGCTATAGGGTGGATTAAAATTCCTGATGGTTATTGTACTATCGACAGCAAGGGTGTCGTAATAGAAATCTTAAATCAAGAGCCGGACGATTTACCGGTCATAAAAGGTGTAAGAATCATCAATATTAATCTGGGTAAACAGATAGATGTGGATCAATCTGCTTATTTAGAAAATGCAATGTATACAATGTCTGCTTTGATCGAAGCAGATTTGGATTTAGAGGGTCAGAAATTATTAAATACAATCCATGAAATTGAACCGACGATTAACGGCAATATTTATTTATATATGGTTTTACATGAACAAGATATTGTTGTGATCTGTAATCAATCTCGTGATTTGAAAAATAATTTCCTCTGGTTGAAGCAATTAGTTAATAGTGAAGCGATTGCTGATAAAGGTTCAGGAACAATTGATTTACGTGGTAAAACGAGAACATTTAAACCGAACTCTCTAAATGAGGTAACCGAATCGGAAGAAGTAGTTGAAACTGATGGAGGTACAAGATGATCCCGCTAATTGGCTTAATTTTAGGACTAATAATAGGACTATTAATTAATGTCCCGATTCCACAAGCTTATGGCATGTATATTGCAATACTGGTTATTTCAACTTTTACTTCATTGACCGCAACAATTGCAGATACTTTAGAGAATGTTTATAACAATAAATATACCTTGATTTCATTTTTAGGAAATTCATTTATTTCAATAGTTATTGCCGCTTTAGGTCAACAAATTAATATTCCTTTAAACTATGTAGTTTATTTTGGATTAGGTACTCAGATATTCAATAATTTGAGCAGGATTTGGCGACAGATTGCTTTAATAATTGAAGAAAGAAAAGCTAAAACAAAGAAAAATTAATTTTTTTCCGGATAGTTTGCATTCACTGTATAAATTGTAGTAGATTAGGTAATAAGTAAAGTTGTAAGCACTACAAAACAAAGTTGTAATAACTGCAACGATAATGTAATGAAATCAGTTGTTGTTGGGATTTGTTTAGTGTAAAATTAGTAAATGATATATATTTAATATATTAACAAAACAAATAATTATCCTAAACAATATATAGAAGAGAACTTGTCATTACATGTTGTTAAGTTCGAAAGGAGTTGTTTCTTGGTGGATTATAGTATGGGATTTGGCATGGAAGACACCCAAGGCGCAATAATTAGAGTTATTGGTGTCGGTGGTGGCGGTTGTAATGCTGTTGATAGAATGATAGAAAACGCGGTGCAAGGTATTGAGTTTATAGCTGTTAATACCGATATTCAAGCACTGCAAAGATCTAAAGCACAAGTACCTATTCAAATTGGTGAAAAAGTAACTCGTGGATTAGGCGCGGGTGCAAATCCGGAAATGGGTCAAAAAGCTGCTGAAGAATCAGCAGAAGAAATTGAGCAAGCGATTGAGGGATCTGACATGTTGTTTGTTACTGCCGGTATGGGTGGTGGAACAGGTACAGGAGCAGCCCCGGTTGTTGCACAAATTGCCAGAAAACTTGGCATATTGACAGTAGGTGTTGTCACCAGACCTTTCCGTTTTGAAGGTGCCAGACGTTCACAGAATGCTGAACGTGGAATTAGAGAATTAGAACAATATGTTGATTCATTAGTTATTGTGCCGAATGATAAATTATTGGATATTGCGAGTGAAGATACAACGGTCAATGAAGCTTTCGGGCTAGCAGATCGCGTATTACGTTTCGGTGTTACAGGAATTTCAGATTTGATTGCTGTGCCGGGATTAATCAACTTGGACTTAGCTGACGTAAGAAGAGTTATGACTAATGCCGGTATCTGCCATATGGGTATTGGTTCAGCAGCCGGGGAAAGCAGAGCTGCTACAGCTATTCGTCAGGCTATTAACAGTCCTTTGCTTGATACAACTATCGATGGAGCTAGTGGTGTTATTGTTAATGTTACCGGTGGCATGGATATGAGAATCAAAGAGATTGATGAAGCTGTTTCTCAAGTGCGTGATTCGGCATCACCTGAAGCTGATATTATTTTCGGTGCTGTAATAGATGAGAATATGCAAGATGAGATGATGATTACCGTTATAGCCAGCGGTTTTTCAAACTCCAGTGCAGGTAGTAGCCAACGCTCAGGTCAACAACCTCGCTATTCCGGATTTAGCTCAAAAAAAGGAACAACTGATCAAAAAACAGGTTATGAAGATAGCGGTCTAGACTTTTTGCGGACAGGTGAAAGAAAAGAACAATTCAGTCGTCAGCAGCCTCAACCTGCTGAACAACGCGAAGACGGCGGGTTTGGCTTGCCTTCAGTAAGCCAAGAATCCGAGGCTATGAGAAGTACTCCGGATATCAAACGTGAGCCGAGCTTCAGACCAAGTTCACAAACTAGAGATAGTGAGGCGGTAGCCGATCTGGTCCATCAAGTATCCGAAGATACAATGCGTGATACCGGTGATCGTACTGAATCCCTGGATGATGATTCAACTAATTCAAGAAATGAAGATAAGTCAGAAAAACCATCTCGTGGCGGTAGGATTTTACCCTGGATTTTACAAGACGATGATGATTTTGATGAGTAAGATGAGTAACTAGATCAAAATTACTTAAATTATTTTGTATGCTTTTTAGTTCAGCCGGTCGGGATTCATTTCGGACCGGCTTTTTAACCTTATTGACGGAGGTTTAATATGAAATGTCCATTTTGCGGCCATGCCGAAGATAAAGTTAATGATTCACGCCAGATAGATGATGGTGAAACAATTCGCAGAAGACGCGAATGTTTGAATTGCAAGCAAAGATTTACCACTTATGAACGAGTTGAAAAGATCAATCTGTTTGTTATAAAACAAGATGGCAGTAGACAACAATTTGATCGTGAGAAATTAATTCAAGGTATTTTGAAAAGTAGTGCTAAAAGACCGGTGACGCTCGAACAAATAGAAAGTATCGTTAATCAGATTGAAAATCAAAATAGTAATTTATTGCGTAAAGAGATCACTTCGACCGAGATAGGGGAACAGGTAATGGCTCAATTAAAAAACATTGATGAGGTTGCCTATATTAGATTTGCATCCGTTTACAAAGATTTTGATGATTTGCAATCATTTATTAATGAGTTACATTATATAATGGATGAAGATGAATAGAGTGGAATTCAAGGAAATAAAAAATGACGAAGATTTTAATTGTTGATGATGATCCGCATATTAATGAATTAGTAGAGATATACTTTTCTGCTGACGGATTCAAAACTTTTTCCTGTCTGGATGGTGAAACTGCCCTGGAGAAATTTGATCAGGTCAAACCCGATCTTGTGATTTTGGATTTGATGTTGCCGGGGAAGAGTGGTTTTGATGTTTTGCGTATTTTGCGAAAAACATCGGATGTTCCGGTGATTATGCTGACAGCCAGAGGAGATACTCTGGACCAAGTCGTGGGTCTTGAGCTTGGGGCAGACGATTACGTAACAAAACCCTTTGAACCTAAAGAGCTGATTGCCAGAGTCAAGGCAGTATTGCGTAGGACCAGAGGTGATTTAGGCAGTATTGATAAAAGACAACCTATAGATGACAATGTGGTTGAATATCCGGGATTTATTTTAGATAAAAACAACTATTCTCTACAGTTGGAAGGTAGGAGTTATTCCTTACCACCTAAAGAAATGGAACTATTATTTTTCTTAGCCAAAAATCCGAATCATGTGTTTACCAGAGAGCAATTATTGGAAAACATTTGGGGTTTTGATTATTTGGGTGAATCACGAACAGTTGATGTACATGTTAAGCGCTTAAGGGAAAAGTTGGACAAAACTGAACATCCCGGTTGGAATCTGGTTACGGTTTGGAGTGTAGGCTATAAATTTGAGACATCTTGATTTGCAGATAATATTATGAAAAAGAAAACAGATAAACCTTTTCATAAATTAAGCATTTATCGAAAAACTTTGATCTGGATGATTTTAGCTATTTTAGTCATCTTCTTAATTTTGGCTGTGGTTTATTCAATTCTCTATACTCAAGCCAGGATTGAACAATTAGAAGTTCAACTCCTGAGCGCTGCACAGGCTGCAGTAGAGAGAGCTGAGACCAATATGGATGACAACAATATTAACTTTGTCTCAACGCATCAGGAACGAGGTTATTTGTCTTTTACTGCCAAGTCTACAGACAGTATTGTTTGGCTTATTAACAGTAAGGGACAAATTATTTACCATTCGGCTTTACCTAAATCAGCACGTGAAAATTTAGAAATAGATGAAATGAAACTGCCGATTTTATCACAAGAGATGTTGAATACCAGCGCGATTAATGTTGACGGCTTCAGCGAATTGGGGAATTATTTCAGCCTTTTACCTCAAGATGAACAATGGTTGACTGTATCCTATCCTTTATCAGGATCTTATGGATACGGAGGCGAGATAATGTTGCACCACTCTTTGGGAGAAAATAGATTTTCATTTGTTTTGGGTGAAGAAAGTCTCTGGGTTTCCATGTTTATTGCATTTGTCTTTGCAATTTTTATCATTATTGTATTATCAAGAAATATTACACGACCAATCAGCAAAATCGTAAAAACTGCAGAAGACGTTTATCATGGTAATCTGCAAGCAAGAGTTTATTTAAAACAAAATAGTGAACCGCTTTATATTCATGAATCGATTGAGCATAAAGAAGATGACATCATGATTTTGGTTCGAACTATGAATACTTTAATTTCAAAATGGGAAAAACAGGAAAATGAGCGAGATGACTTTACATCATCTATTTCACATGATTTACGGACGCCTTTAACATCAATTAAAGGTTTTTTAGGGGCGATCCGTGATGGCACAATCCCGGAAGAAAACAAACAACATTATTTGGATATTGTTTATCAAGAAGTAGATCGTTTACAAAAACTGATCGAAAATTTATTTGATACAACAACTATCGGGAAATATAAAGAGTTACATAAGACCGTATTCGATATTGAATATTTGATCCAGGAAGTCATCTCCAGCCTTAATTCAATGATCAATCAAAAATCAATTCATATCAATTTAGATTGTCAATTAACAGATGATGAATTATCTGTCGTTGCAGATCGGGATGCTATTCAAAGAGTTATTTATAACATTCTGAGTAATGCGATTAAATATACTCCGGATAATGGATTTATTCGAGTCGGAATTTTACCTAAAGATGAGCAAAGAGTCACCATCTCAATAGAAGATGATGGTGAAGGAATATCAAAAGAAGACCGCACACATATTTTTGAAAGATTTTTTAAAGTAAATAAGAGCAGAAATACCGAAGGATCCGGCATGGGGCTTTATATTGCAAGAACGCTCCTTTCAATGCATGAGCAAAGCATTTTTGTCGGTGAAAGTTCTTTGGGCGGAGCACGTTTCACATTTACCTTAGAAAAAACTAAAGCCAGAAAAATTTAATAAGGATGGTGATTTCGCATGAAATGTATAAAAAAATCTTTTATCCATTTTATCATACTGGTAATTATCTTTTCGCTTGTTCAAAGCTCTAATCTACAAACAGTCTTTGCTCAAGAAAGTTCTGAATCTGAAGCAGAGTCTGTGGTTGAGTCTGCAGATCCTTTGTTTGAAGATTTAGCAGGATCTGAAGAAATTGCACAAGAAGAGTCGAATCAACCTCCGATTTCAGAGAGTAAACTTAATCTGTTAAAAGAATTCCCTTTTGAATCTATAGTTGGTTTTTCTTGGCCTTTATATTCAGAACGTCCTTTAAATGAAATTTACACTGAATCTTCAGCTAAAGTTGGCGCTATCTATACCGGTAAAACGGCTGCTAATCAAGAACCTACAACATATAAAGTGATAGCAAATGGATTTTTCATCTCGGCGGATGGTTACTTTTTAACAACTTATCATCGGATGAAAGATGTGTTTGACGAGAGAAATTTGATCGATTCTACAATTGAACTTAAATTACAAACTCATCACAGTCTAAAATTGATCGACCTTACTTTAGTCAAATCGGATCCTGAAGGAGATTTGATAATTTTTCAAGCTGATTTGGACCAGTTGGGTTTAAGCGAAGTTCCTTTTGTTGAATTTTCTCAGTTTTCGCCGACGCTAGGACAACCGGTATTCGGTATAGGATTTCCTGATATTTTAGCTGTTGAGGGAGGACTTTATCCCGGCTTTATAACGGAAATCGGTACTACCGAAGTGCTTGATTCTGGATATGGTCTTACCAAAATTGTGAGTAGCGGCTTGATTCCCAGTACTGCAAATGGTTGTCTAATTGTAAATTCCGGTGGACAAGCGATCGGGATTTCTTCTACAGGTGGTATTAGATCGATTAGTGATCGCTACAGTATATTTTATACCTCGAATCAAATCGTGAACAGACTTGATTATTTGCTTTCAGGGGATGCTGAGCAGAGTATGGTTTGGACAGGTATGACTTTATTATCCGATTCGGATTATGCACGTCTGGTTCAGACTTTCGATCTTCCGAACGGTTGTTTTGTGACCGATGTATTTATCGACGGTCCGGCTTATGTAAGTGATATCCGAAAAGATGATATTATTTTATCAGTAAATGACCAAACGATTAATTCGGGCAGTGAATTTCGTGAGCTGCTAATAAATCATCAAATGGATGATGCTTTAGAAATAAAAATATACAGACCTAATCTGGATAAAGAATATGTACGTACACTTTATCTAGATTTTAAATAAGACACGAAAAAATAAGGAGATATTATGGCAAAGCTTTCATTGAAAGCAAAACGTGAATTGGCTTTATTATTAATAGAACAACTTGAACAAACTTATCCGAACCTAGAAATGACTCTTAACTATACAAATGCTTGGGAACTCTTGGTCGGCGGAATATTAGGTGCGCAAACAACTGATGAACAAGTAAATCGAGTTACAGCTGAACTTTTTGTTAAATATCCTACGATCGAAGATTTTGCTACTTTAACTCTGGAACAATTAACCGAAGATATTAAAACAGTAGGCTTGTATAGAAATAAAGCTAAAGCCTTATTAGGCAGTTCAAAAATGATTCTCGAACAATTTGACGGTGTGGTACCGAAAGAGAGAAAAGAGTTATTAGCATTACCCGGGGTAGGTCCTAAAATTGCAAGTCTCGTTCGAGGTGATTTTTATAAAATTCCGGCAGTTGTAGTCGATACACATTGTGGCAGAATCAGTCAATTATTGGGGCTTGCCATAACCAAAAATCCGCAAAGTATTGAGCGCGAGTTAATGCAAGTGTTGCCGGAAGATTATTGGATCAGGTGGGGGCATTTCATGGTCACTCATGGGCGTGAATATTGTAAAGCCAGATGTCGGGCCTGTTTGGATTGTCCTTTAGCAAAATTGTGCCAATATACACAGCAGAAGTCGGTGCGAGAAAAAATGGAATTTGCTCTGGTAACAGAGCAACAAAATGGTTGTTTCTAATGAATTTCAAACAGACCAGTCTTTCATCTTTAAATCAAGTTTCTGAAAAACGTTCAGCATTATTTAAAAAATTACAGATTAATAATCTGGAAGATCTTCTATTTTTCTTCCCACGTGATTATGAAGATTGGACCGAGATCATTCCCTTACATTTAGTTGAAGACGGGGCAACAGTTACCGTAAAAGCAAAGATAATTTCTCAACCTAAGCTCCAATATCGGGGCAGATTATCTTGGTTACGTACTTCACTTAGTGATGGTGCAACCGTTATTTCTGCAATTTGGTTTAACCAGCCTTGGTTGAGCAAAAAATTGCAAGTAGATTTTGAATATTATTTTCATGGAAAAGTTCAACGCCAGGGTAACAGTTTTTCTCTACAGAATCCTCAGTTTTTTGATCAAACGGAATATGAACAACAAAAAATTCAGGCTATATATCCATTAACTGCCGGTTTAACCCAGAACCTATTACGAAATGCAGTCAATCAGACTCTTGCCCTATATGATAATTATTTAATCGATCCTTTGCCTGATCAGGTAAGACAAGATAATCAGCTCAGCACTTTAGAATTTTCTTTAGAAAAGATTCATCAGCCTCAAGACAAATATGAACATGTTTTAGCCAGAAAAAGATTGGCTTTTGAGGAGTTGTTTTTAGTCAGAGCGGCACTTTATCTATTAAAAAGAAAAAGACAATCGGAATTAATTGCAAATGTTCTGGAACCAAGTCCGCAAATCAGAGAAAAAATGAATGCTTTAAGATCGAGCTTGGCATTTGAATTAACCGGGGCGCAAATCAGAGCAATTAACGATCTCTTGCGCGATATGAGACAAGTTCAACCGATGAATCGTTTATTGCAAGGCGATGTCGGCTCAGGAAAAACAATGGTAGCAGCTTTTGGCTTAGCATATGCTGTCTGGTCCGGAGGTCAAGCAATATTTATGGCACCGACTTCAATTTTGGCCATGCAGCATTTTGAAACCTTGAGCAGTATGCTGGAACCTGTCGGGATTAAAATTGAGCTATTGACCGGACAAACAAGTGCTAAAAAGAGACGCGAAATTTTGGATGCTGCAGAAAAACAGGAGCTAGATGTTATCATCGGAACTCATGCCGTATTGGAAAAAGATTTGATTTTAAACAATCCGGTTTTGACAATTACTGATGAACAGCACCGTTTTGGAGTTGCTCAAAGATCTGCTCTGGCAGATTTTGAACAAAAGCGATTTTATCCGCATCGCCTAGTTATGTCTGCCACTCCGATTCCCAGAACTTTGGGTTTGATTTTATATGGGGATTTGGACTTGTCGATTATGGATGAATTGCCTCAAGGTAGAAAACCAATTCAAACCTATACCGCAAAATCTGAAGACATGCCCAGAATTTATAAAATAATGCGCCAAACAGTTGAGAGGTCTGAGCAAATATATGTAGTCTGTCCTCTAATTGAAGACTCCGATCTTACGGATCTGGAATCCGCTGAATCGACATATGAGAAACTTTCACAAAAAATATTTCCTGATTTGCAAGTCGGTTTAATGCACGGCTCCTTGAAAGCTGATCAAAAAAATCAAGTTATGGAGCAATTCGTAGCAGGAGAAATAGACATTTTAGTCAGTACAACAGTAATTGAAGTCGGGGTCGATAATCCAAATGCGACTCTGATGCTGATCCAAAATGCGGAACGTTTTGGTTTGGCACAATTACATCAACTAAGAGGCAGAATAGGACGCAGTGATTTGGTATCAATTTGTATCTTGCTTAGTGATTCAGAAGATGAACTTGCTTTAGAACGTTTAAAAACACTTTGTCAGACACAAGACGGTTTTGAAATAGCTGAACAAGATTTAAAACTGCGTGGACCCGGTGACTTCTTCGGGACTAAACAACATGGTTTACCACAATTCAAATTAATCAATCTGTATCAAGATCATCAGATAATTGAAAGAGTCAATAGATCATTTCAAAAAATAATTGAACAAGATCCCGATCTAAAGTCACAAAACAATCAAAACATTGTCAAAGCAATCAAACAGCGTTATCCTGAATTATTGATGGGTATTACCTTATAACTTAAGGAGGTGAGAGTATGCCCAGAATCATAACAGGAACTGCCGGGGGCATAAGATTAGAAACTAATCAACATGAACAAATGCGACCGACTACGGATCGTTTTAAAGAGGCGGTTTTTTCAGGCTTGCAAGGCAAACAGCAATATGGAAGATTAAACAGTTTTTTGGATTTGTTTTCCGGTTGTGGTCAAATTGGCTTGGAAGCAAAGAGCAGAGGTGTTAAGGATGTCGTTTTGGTAGAGCAAAACAGACAAGCTATCAGAACAATCAAAGAAAATATTAAGAAAACAAAACTTGATGTTGAATTGATGCCGTTCAATGCAGAAAGAGCAATTCGTCAACTGTCGAATGCGAACCGTGAATTTGATATAATTTATTTTGACCCGCCATGGCAAGAGTTGAATGAACTTTGGTGGGCAGAAGAGTTCAATATCTATGACATTTTACATGAAGATGGTCAGGTGCTGATTGAACATTCAAGAAAACTGGAACCTCAGTTCAACAAAAATTTGTGGACTGTAGCGAAACATAGAAATTATGGACAAAATACTTTATTGGTTTTAGAGCCAAATAAGGAGGCATAATTTGCAAAAGCAAAGCGTGTGGATATTTTCAGGAACTTTTGATCCTTTTACGGTTGGCCATTTAGATGTTGTCGAACGTGCGGTGAAATTATGTGACAAATTAGTGATCAGTGTGCATGCTTCAGGTGATAAACGGACGGTTTTTTCAATCGATGAAAGAATTGAAATGATTTTACTTGCTACTACACACTGTGATAATATCGAAGTTATAAGTTTTCAAGGTTTGATTGCTGATGTTTTTGATCAGGTTTCAGCTTCTGCAATAGTCAGAGGGATTCGCAATGGGCAAGATCTTTATTATGAATCGCCAATGGCGGAAATCAATCATAGATTAAATCAAAACTTGGAAACCGTTTTTCTGTTGTGTCGTAATGAACTGACTCACGTCAGTTCTTCAAACGTTCGCGAATTGGGTAATTTGGGTGGCGATTTATTAAAAATGGTACCCGATTGCAATTTGGAATTTATCCAAACCAGATTCGCCGAGCTGAGGCAATAGAGATTTTGAACAGCACAGGAGGAAGATTATGGACAATCAAAACGATCTGAATTATCGATCCGGACATTTAAATGAAGAGGATTACGAACCGGACTATCAACAACCGGTTCAACGTGAACGCAGATCAGGTTTAGGCCAAAACCGTAACAGAACAGATCAACTTATTGATAACAGTATTGAAGACGTTTTAGTAAAACTTGAAGAAACTTTACACGCTGCGAGAAAAGTACCCCTATCTGATCAATGTATGGTGGATCGTGAAGAGATTTTATTTTTGTTGGATCTTTTGCGAGAGCAATTGCCGGAAGAATTGAGACAAGCAAAATGGCTCCTGCAACAAAACAGACAATTGATTGCCGAAGCGCGTAAAGAGGCTGAATCGATTTTGCATGATGCTGAAATCAAAATGTCTCGGATGATTGATGAACATGAAATAACTCAACAAGCAAAAATTGAAGCCCAAAGAATTGTTGATGATGCTAATACTCAAAGTCGCCAGATCCAAACCAGTACGATGGACTATGTACGCAATAATCTGGATGACTTAGAAGATCAGTTGACTGAAATGTTAGTTTATATTCAAAAGAATAAAAAAGATTTAGATTTTTAAATAAATTAAGGGAAATTAATGGATATTAATAAGCTGAAAATTTGTGTGCTTTTTGGCGGACAAAGTAATGAGCATGAAATCTCTCGTCAATCGGCAACTTATATTATAGATATACTTAAATCAATGAAGACCGAGGTATTGGATTTAATTGGCATCACCAAATTAGGTGAATTTAAATTCTACTCCGGTCCTACAGAATTAATTCCGGACGGTTCCTGGGAAAACCATGAATCTGTAAAAGATGTTCTGTTAAAACCCGGACATCAAGGTCAAGGCTTTTTCACTCTGCAAGGTCAAGAATTAGATTGGCATGCTATTGACGTATTCTTCCCCGTTCTACATGGAAAAATGGGAGAAGACGGTACCATGCAAGGATTGCTTGATGTAATCAATTCTCAATATGTCGGTTGTGGTGTTTTAGCCAGCTCGATTGCAATGGATAAGGTTGCTTCACGTATGATCTATGATTCTGTAGGCATACCTCAAGCGAATTGGACTTGGTTAAAGAAAAGAAAATTCTTTGCTGATCAGGATCTTGCAATAAAAAACATTCTGAAAAAATTAACTTATCCTATTTTTGTGAAACCTGCCAATGCCGGATCTTCGGTAGGTATTACCAAAGCCGGTTCAGATGAGGAACTTTTGGAATCTTTAGAATTAGCATTTGAATATGACACTAAAGCTGTTTTAGAACAAGCCATTGTAGGGCGTGAAATAGAAGTTGCAGTTTTAGAATTAACAGATCGCAACAGAAATTTGTTGGTATCAGTTCCCGGGGAGATAATTCCTGATCGCGAATTCTATGATTATGAATCTAAGTATATTTCTGACGGTTCAAAGTTGATTATTCCTGTTCAATTACCGGAAGAACAACTTGAACAAATTGTTGATTTTGCGAAAAGAGCTTTCCGTACGGTTGACGGTCAAGGCTTATGTCGTGCTGATTTTTTCCTAGAGGAATCAACAGGCAAAGTACTGATGAACGAAATTAATACGATGCCCGGTTTTACCGGTATCAGTATGTATCCTAAATTAATGGCGGAGTCAGGATATCCTTCAAGCAAATTAATCGAAGCTTTGCTTGCTTCCGCACTGGAATAATATTTTTTTATCTTGGCTGAAACTAGGGGGGGTTTTAAGTGAAACGAAGATTTCTTTCATATCTAATTATTATTGTATTATTGTTCAGCCTAGTTGCCTGTGACAATTTAAATTTATTTGGTGGCAGTTCTGAAAAAATCACTGAAACATTAAGTGATGACCAGGTACAAGATGAACAAGGTCCACAAGAAGTTGCCAACTCCAAAACCCAGGTTTCTCGAATTTTAGAGATCATTCAAAGTGATGATACGGATGCTCTGTTGGAATGGGTTCACCCGATTGCTTTAGAAAAGTACGGCAAAGAACAAATAGTTGAAAGAAATGCAAAGATTCATTTGGGAATCGGTCTTGAAAGTATTGTTTTAGATGATTTCACTCCGCTCGGTAATACAGAACGTGAAGGCGAAGTTTCTTATCAGGGTACAGCTATTTACAAAACGACATATGGCGATATTGAAAAACAAGTTACCTATAACTTTATTTATCATCCCAATGCCAATCGCTGGCAATTAGATTGGACTCCCAGTGTTATTTTGCCCGGACTACATGATAAAGGATTAGTTCAGATTCAACCGGTCAGAGCAATCAGAGGCAATATCTATGATCGTACCGGCAAACCCCTAGCCCATAAAGGATATATTAATCAGGTGGGGATAGTTCCGGGAGATGTTAAGCCGGATAATTTTTCTGCAATTGAAGCTGTATTTGATCTAAGTGAGGGTTTTGTTCAAGAACAGATAGATCAGGAATGGGTCAAAGACGATACCTTTGTACCTTTAAAAACTTTAACCACATTAACAGATGAACAAAAAAATTCTGTAAGTTCACTCGGTGTTATGATCGAGCCTGTTGAAACAAGAATTTATCCATTGGCTGAAGCTGCAGCGCATCTGATTGGTTATGTAGGATATGTTACGGCAGAAGATTTAGAAAAAGAAGAATATGCCGGTCTGACCGGACAAGATTTTATTGGGAAATCAGGTTTAGAAGCCATTTATGATAAAAAATTACGTGGTGAACATGGTTTTAAGGTTGTTGTAACCGGCGACTATGAACAAGTTCTTTTGGAAAAAGATGTTGTTAACGGCGAGGATATTTATCTGACCCTTGATTCAGATTTACAAAGCATAATTTATGAAGCTGCCCAAGATAAGGATGCGACATTCTCAGCATTAGATCCCAGAAACGGTGATATTTTAGCTTTAGTCAGCACTCCTTCTTTTGATCCGCATCAATTTGTTTTAGGGATCAGTAGTGAGAATTATCAGGCTTTATTAGATAATCCGATGAATCCTCTTTATGGAAAATTTTCACAAGCTATGGTTCCCGGATCTTCCGAGAAGTTAGTTACAGCAATTGCCGGACTGAATGCCGGAACTCTAACTCTGAATACTACCTATAATATTCAAGGTAAGGGTTGGACTTACGATGAAACTTGGGGTAATTATCAAGTTATTCGTTATCAAACAATTAATGGCGAGATGGATCTGGATAATGCAATCGTCACATCAGATAACATTTTTTTCGCGCGTGTTGCATTGGATATGGGCTTTGATGGTTTTAATGACCAAATGAATAATTTGTTATTTGGAGAAAGTATTTGTTCCGACTATTCCTTTGGTATAGCACAGGTCACAAATGATGGCCCGGTTGACAATACGATTTTATTGGCCGATGCAGGTTATGGACAAGGAGAATTATTGATATCTCCGATTCATTTGGCTTCTATTTATGGAGCAGTAGCTAATGATGGTGTTTGGTATAAACCCAGGCTTCTTTTGACAACAGATCAAGAGCTGATCACACAGACTATCACTTCAGACCAAAATGTTAAATATCTAGATAATAGTCTGCGCTCGGTCATTACCAAGACTTATCCTAATCTGGTGATGCCGAACGTTAATGTTGCGGGTAAAACCGGTACAGCAGAGACAGGCTATGATGAGGCTTATGGCAGAGCCAGAGAGAACAGTTGGCTCGTTTCTTACGACCAGAATATGCGTAATATGGTTCTTTGTACAATTGACTTTGATTCTCATGTTTACGGAGTTGGTTTCGGTACTTTGACAACCAAATTAATGTATGAAGTTATTTATGCAGACGGTGCATATTCTCCACCTGCAGCAGTTGAACCTACTCAAACAACTACAGTTGAATAATCCAAGATCTGCATGTTAATTGGACTTTGTTCCGCTTAAACTATATATTATACTGTCATAAAATAAATTTTATTATATATGAGGTATGTTATGAGAATCTCAAAGAGAATTTTAAATATTTTTCTGATCCTTTTACTCGTTTTTTCACTGATGGCTTGCGGTAAAAAAACAGAAGATGAAGCAGATAACAAAGAAACTGAGACCACTGTTGATACGGAATCATCCGATAATGTCTCAACTATTAAGCTTACAGATAAGACTGAGGATGAAACTAAACCTATAGAATCTGATAGTGAGTCAACAGATACTGATGAGACCGAGCCGGCAAATACCATAGCTAATGATTTTGATTATGAAGAAGAACCGGATAGTCCAATTGCCGAAATTAACCTTTCTCAAGCTGAACAAGGTGTTTCAGAAAGAGAAGCCAAGCGCTTTTTTAAAACTTTTTCAACTATTCCGGTTTATTATGAGTATAAGTCAACCACTTTGCCTGAAAACAAAACTCAAACTGTGACAATTTCTATTGATGAAATAGGTAGAACTTACACTAAAATTGAAAGCGAGCAAGATAGTGTTGAAATCATATCCACTGCGGATGAGAAGTACTATGAATTAGATCGTGAGAATAAAGTTGCCAATCGAATCTCAAAAGAAATTGCTCAAGGCGAAATTATTTCAAAAGATGTTTTTGAACAAATTTATGCTCAAGCAGAATTGCTCTATTATGTAGGTAAAGGCAAAGGTCAATTTAGCAGTCATGAACTTGAATTCGAAGAATATACCAAAGATAATAAGACCTTCGTTCGCTATTACTTTGATGATGAATCGATCTATGGTCATCGCACCTTTGAAAACAATCAATTGAAATCTCAAGTTGCGATTAAAGCTTTGAAAAACTATTTCCCGGATGAAATGGAAAAATTTCTGATTCCGGAGGATTTTACGGTCAATGAGGAATTAAATGACTAAGTATCATTTTTCTAATGCTAAATCTAAAACTCTGATTCCTGACTTTGAGACTTTGACTGATTTTGAAGTCAATCATAATTCAGGGAATATAGTGCTGGCAATAGCCGGTTTGAGTATGGGAGACGGGGATACTGAATTAGGTAAGCAGTTGATGCTAGATCTGATTAATGATTTGCCGCGACAGGATAATTTACCTCAAACCATCGTTTTTTATAATGCTGCAGTTAATTTAGCTTGCGAAGATAGTGAAATAATTTCAACTTTACAGTTTTTAGAGGCACAGGAAATTGATATTTTGGTCTGCAAAAAATCTCTTGACTATTTTAAATTAAAGCAATCATTATCGGTTGGTAAGCCAGCAACAATTCAGGAGATAAACAGTTGTTTCTTGAATGCGGACTATTTGATCAGACCTTAACTTAATTTAATTTAGAGATTAATTCCAAATTTAATGCCGATTTTGAAGAATCGGCTTTTTAAATTGTATAAAACAGATTATTTTAAATAGCTAAATTAGGCCCGGTCTCAGTTTTGAAGGCCTACTAGATTTTTGTTAGACTAATTTTAATAATATTATATTTGAATAAGACTGGAGGCGGATTTTGGCAAGTCATAAAATTCGTATATTGCATACCGCAGATTTACATTTAGGGACCAATTTTTCATCATTTCCGGACAGAGAAGTGCGCGATATTTTACGTGGAGAGCAATCAAATATCTTGCTGGAATTAACCAGAGTCGTGAAAGCAGAGAAAATCGATCTGGTACTTATTGCCGGTGATTTGTTTGATAGACCCGACCTGGATCAACAAATAGTTAATCGTGTGAAGAATAATCTGGCAAACCTTGATTGTAAAGTTCATATTTGTGCGGGCAATCATGATCCTTATATTGAAGGAAGCTTCTGGGCAACAGAATGGCCGGATAATGTACATATTGTTCCTCATACTGAAGTCGAGAGTTATTACTATGAGGATTTGGGTATTTTAGTCGACAGTGTGAGTTTTTCGGATATTTATTCAATAAACTCTCTATTCACCGCTGCTCCTCAAACGGATGTACCTGTTGATACTTTAAAACTGCTGATGCTTCATGGAGATTTCGGCATAGAAGATAGAAAATCAAGTTATAATCCTATTCCAATTTCTTCTGTTAAAGCTCAAGGTTATGATTATCTTGCTTTAGGTCATATTCATCTTGCTCAAGAAGGTAATCTCGGTTTTCGAGATGCACAGTATGCTTATCCGGGTGCTCCCCAAGGTAGAGGTTTTGATGAATTGGGACAAGGTCATTTTTTGGTCGGAACCTTTACCAGAGATAGTGGACTAGGTCGTTATAACCAAGAATGGAAGAAACACATCTTAAATACCAGACCATTTCTCATTCATGAAATAAATATTTCTGATGTAGAGAATGAACATGAAATCCAGCAAGCAATTGAAGAAGACTTGATCCAATGGCAAAAGACAAAAGAGTTTGATTTGAAACGGGCAATTCTTAGATTAGTACTTGTAGGAAGTCCTGATCTTAAATTCAATATTTCTTTAGGACATCTTCAGGAGTACATTAAGAGTCTGGACTATTTTTACGTAGAAATAGAAGATAAAACCAAGGTTCCGTTAGAATTAGACAGATGGAGCAAACATAGCGGTTTCGGACAAATACTTGTCCAAGAATATGAAGAACAAAAAGAAAAGGCACTTCCGGAAGAAAAAGAAAGAGTAGATAGGGCGTTAGATTTAATTCTTCGTGCCCATGAGAGGACTATTAATGAAACTTAAGCGTATATACATAGATCAATTCGGTAAACACAATAGTCTCTTAATTAATTTTGAGAATAATTTCAATCTATTAATTGGACCTAATGAAAGTGGCAAAAGTACATTGCTTACTTTTATCCTTACAGCTTTTTATGGTTTTAATAGATATTCGCAGAGACGTGTTGAACGAAATGAACGAATGCGCTTCACTCCATGGAGCGGTTCTCGCTTTGGTGGTCATATTGTCTTTGAAAGAGATAATACAACATATCGTTTAGAGAGAAGCTTCGGAGAAACTGCATCTAAAGACGAAGTTAGATTGACTAATGAACATTCGGGTAAAGAAATTAGCATTACTAAGCGAATGGAGCCCGGTGAATATTTGTTTGGGCTTAAACGTGATGAATTTTTAAATACAATTTTCATAGGTCAACTTTCTACAGCTATGGAAAAAGATGAGGATATTCGTAAAAAACTGATGGCCTTAAAAGGCGGTCAAGCAATGGATACGTCCATCCATGAAATCGAAGAAACCTTAGGTGCAGAACTTAGAGAAATATCCCCTCCGAGAGCAAAGGGCTTACTCCAAAAGGCTGAAGAACGCTTAAAAGATCTAGAACTAGAGCAACAAGAGGCAATGGATGTTTCCCAACAAGCTAGAAAAAAACGCGCTGACTTGGACCGGGCTCAAGCTGAATTAAGCAGGATCCAAGAGCAACTTAAAGACTTGAAGGTGGAGCAAGATATAAGACAAATTGAGCTCAAACAAAAAGAATTTCTGGATAATAAAGAAAGACTTGAGAACATCAACAAAATTGATCAACAGATTTCAGAAGGTTTAGAGGAACTTTCTTACTCTTCAATGGAAGAGATGGAAGAACAGGACGATCTGTCTAAAGCAGAAGATTTTATTAATCGTTGGCAAAAACTGGAAGCTCAAAAAGAAAATATTGATAAACATAATAAAAGTTTAATTAAAAAACAAGAAGAGTTGCCGAAAAAAGATGAGTTGGAACGATCTTTAGAAAAGCTAAACACATTTTCTAAAGATCGACGACACTATATAAAATCAGTAGAAGAGATTAGAAAAAAATCGGATGAAGAAAAAAGACTATTTACTGAGAATTTGAATTTACTTGAACAGAATATAAAAACACTGCGTTTAGAACAAGAACGGGCAAAACAACGAGCTAAAACAAAAGAAGAACACAGTAATTTAAATGAAAGTATTAAGCAACAAAATGCTCAAAAAATTCATTTTACAGAAGAACTTGAGAAATTAGAGCAGGGGATTGTAGAAAAAGATCAAGAGATAGAAAATATTAACCTACAGTTGAATAAGCAACTAGAGAATTTCGCTAATCAGATTCAGCAACAAAAGATAGAAGAAGAACAGCAGATTCAAGAATTAAGGATTAAAGAAGAAAATAAACAACAGAAAATTCCTTTCTCGATATTTTTTGTTTTTGCAGTACTGGGATTATTAGGTGGAATCTTATATCTATTAATTGGCCAAGGTCTGCTCACTATTACTTTATTACTATTTGGTATTGCTCTTATACTTTTTGTTATTGGCTTGGTAGATACATTTAAAAAGTTTAAAAAAGCTCAGAGCCGGTCAAGTATATTAGAAAAAATAGCTGCTATAGAAGCTGATTATCAAGAAAAACGAAAAAACATAGAAGGTATACATCAAGAACAAATGCACAATCTTCAGGCAGTAGAAAAAGAACTAAAAGATCAGCTCAATTCAATAGATAAAGAAAAAACCAGGCTATTGGTGAAGATTGAGAATAACACTAACCGATTAAACGAGGACCAGAATAAACTCCGGGATCTGGAATTGCAATTAAATCAAATCAAACAAAACTTACAGGTTGAAAATAATAAATTTAAATTGCCCAAAGAATTCGAGAACTCGGATAATCCATTTGTCACGTCTGTTTTTCAAAAAAACTATGCTAAAGCAATCCGTGTCTTAGAACAGGATACTGCACAAAATAGTAATACTCAGAATGATTTAATTGAGCTAGAGGATGCATTGAATCAAGCTGCCGAAGAATTGAAATCATATGAATATAAACCATCGCTCGAACTGATTAAAGAAGAGGATCAAACAGACAAAGATTGTAAAAAATTACTTGAAGTTCTGTACAAGCCTCCATTTGAAATTGAGAATGTCGATTTAGATTCTGATCAAATGGAAAATGAAATTTCTTCTCGTATTAGTGAAATAGAGAGAAAGCTACATGATCTTGAGCAAATCAAACAAGGCTTAAAAGAACAAAAAGAAGTGAAACAGAAAAACGAGAAAGAATTTTTAGAATTGAGAGCAGAATCTCAAAAGGGATTCCTCAAAGTTTTCGCTGCTTGCAAAACCTTGACTGAGGCTGAAACGTATTATAAGAAAAAAGTTCAGCAAATTAATGAGTTAAAAAATCTTCATGGTCGTAAGCTAGATAGACAGCAAGATATAGAAAAACAACTTGCAGGAGTGGATTTAGAAAGTCTTGAAAAAAAACTATTGGAACTGGATGCTGAAATCAAGCAGCTTCAGGATATCAGATCAGTCGATTATCAAGATCTTGATTTGGAAGTTATTGATCAACAGCTGAAAAAGCTACGAGACCAAGAAAGTCTCTGGCACACTACAACCGGCAATGTTCAAGGTGAGTTGAAAAATATATATAGTCAAACAAGAATGCTTCAGGAAATTGAAGAAGAATTGATCCATACTCAAGCCGAGTGGGAGAAACTGAGCGAACAAGTGAAAGATTATGAATTGGCACTTGAGATGATAAAATCTATTGATGATGAGCTTCAAAAGAGCTTTGGTCCTCAGATAAATGAACGGACCGCCGAAATTTTATCAGCGATTACGGGCGAGGAGCAACAGGGGATCTTAATCGACGGTGACTTCGAAGCAAAGCTGGAGGATGCGGAAAGTAAGATGCTCAGAGAGGCTGCCTATTTCAGTAGCGGAAAAATTGATCAGATTTATCTATCCCTAAGGCTTGCTATTGCCCTGACTCTATATAGCGGTGCAGATGGAGAGATTTTACCATTTGTATTTGACGATTCTCTGGTACAGTACGATAAACTAAGAACTGAACGAACTTTAGCCTATTTGAAGCAGATTGCAGAAAGAGAGAACCGGCAAATCATTTTTTCAACATGCCATCCCGCTTATGAGGAATTAATGGATTATGCTCATGTTATTTATCTGAATCAGAAATAACTCTGTCAACTGCTAAAACCTAAGCCCAGGGGTTGGCTGATTCAGGTTTTCGAATATCTGAAAAAAGGCTCATATAAGAATCACTCCAAATAACCCATTCCCCGGTTTTGGTGAGACGACATTGGATGAATCTCAATGCGTCTGCGCCACCGCTTTGCAGACCGATACGTACTAGATTAGGATCAGGTCCCGGACCTGCAGGATCATCAATAACATTTATGACGTAAGGAAATGTCGGTGAATAATTGTTAGTAGGCGCAGCGCCTTCCATATAAGATTTTCCGATGAAAGCATATTTATCATTTTGATTCATGCGATCTCGGATAAAACTTTTTGTCATGGGTGAAAGATTTTGCAACTCTTGACCACCTAATAAAAATTGGAACATTTCAAAAAATGGTTCAGGATTGCTCGGATTATATTGGGACATTATCACGACCAACAAAGCAGCAGTTTCATGCGGATGACTTAATGAATGTGTTTGTATTTCTTGTAAATTGACCGGCATACGTTCAAAAGTGAATTGCATAAGACTCTCCTAACATTTATTCTTTAGAAAATAGAAATTATTAATCAATAAATTACTAGGATAAGTCTATCAATAAATGAACGACTAAACATCACCCAAAAGGGTTAATGAGAGAGATCTTCGAATTTTTCGGTTAATCTACAATTAAATTGCAGGATAAAATCTTATTCTGTAAATTCTGTTTCTTTAGCTAGACCAAAAAAATCCTGCCAAGAAAAGCTTTCTTTTTTCCCTACCTGAGATTTAAATTGATATTCAACTTTTTCAACCCGATAATTATTGATGATTGCTTTACCTAATGCCAAATCATCATAGATCGCGAACTTTGCTAAGAAATCTTCTAATTCTATATTATTTTCGAGCAAATGATTGATGATATGTGACATAAAACGCCTATTATCCGGCATAATTAGATCTGAAATCAAACGTATTTCAGGCCAATTGAAATGTGGGTAGGGTAGAATAGAAATATCAGATTCCCGCTCAATGATTAAATCTTGGGCTAGTTTTTGACCCGGTAGTTTCTGATCTGCCAAAACCTCACATAGTTCTGTCAATGATTTTGCTAATCGATTATCAGGATAAATAAACTGCCAAGTGATCCAGCCATGAAAATACAAAGATTTGCTCGCTCTCAATCTGATAATTGTTTTGATTCTCTCTGCCGTAATTGGTTTATGCGTAGTTGCGAGAACCGGAAAAAGCAAGGCCAACTCTTTATGAGTTAAACTGTAAGCAAAATCGTGCAATTTCTCTTCATTATTTGCTTTACGTAATTGGGCAATCAGCCAGTTGCGATGTGTAGGCTTAATTTTCATTTGTCTTTCACGCGGCAAGGAATGAATTGTTTTTGCTTTTTCGACTAATTGATCAAGTGTGAGATCACTTATTCGAACCAGTTTAGCTTGAGCGGGTTCGCGTTTACGGAGTCTTGAATGTTCAATTCGTCTGACATTTATTTTAGGTTTGCTTTGATGCAGAATTCGTTTGGGAACGATTTTTCTGATTGCATTAGCTTTTTTGTCCTTAGTAGATATTTCTGATTCAGCAGAAACATCTTTAAGAGGATCCGCTTGTTCTTGCCTTGGTTTAACCGGATCATTTTCTGCAGCATCATCGGGAATATTTAATTTGAACCTTCTTATTGACATAAATTACTTATCTTTTCCTGGATCAGAGCTTAATGCTAGAGGCAGAGCTTCTACTGCGTCTCTGATTTCAGCTGTCGTATAAATTAATCTTTCAACTACATCGGCCAAAGCTTGCTCAAAATCGGTCAAGGTCTTCTTGACATTGTCGGCGGATTTTTCTTTGAAGCCGGTGGTCGCTTGATTGATTGAACTATCAATTTTTCCTAATTCGTTAACCAGTCCGTTCATTTTCTCAAGCAAGAGTTCTGATTGTTTCTCTTGTTGATCTTTTAACTTACTGCTCATGCTCATGGTTGATTCAGATTGAGCAATACTTGTGTTGAGAGTTTCCAGAGAATTTTTTAAAGCAAGCTCCAGACTGCCGATCTGTTCTTTTAAGTTTGCATCTTCTCCGGCATAAACTGTGGTCATTTTTTCAGTTACACTGGAAATAACTTCCAAGTAGTCGGCCATCGTTGCCATTTCATTAGCAATATCATTTTTAGCAACTGTCATCAATTCAATAGACTCAGACACCTCACGACTTAAGAGAATATTTTGTTGACGTGAATTTTCTAAAATTGCAATTGAATCTTGAATGAAATTCATGGTTTCATCCATTAAGGAATTGAAAGAGGACATTTCTTCTTCTAAACTATTAAAGTTCTTGCTCATAGCCAGAGTTAATTCATCCGAAAAGTTTTTTGCTAATTCAGCCATTCCTTCATTTTGTTTATGAGATAATTCCTCTGTCAGATCAGCTAATAACTGAGTTGATTGATTGATCGGAGGTGCAATTTCTTCTTGCATAATATCTTTAATCGTTGAGCTGATATTGTCTTTGAAATCATCGGAGACAAAACTTTCTAAATTAGAATTGAATTCCGTCATTGCATTATTGATTGATTCTTCATGACCGGTCATTTCATTAACCAAGAGTGCTAATCCTGCTTTATCGGAATACACCGGCAGATATCTTTCAATTTCTTGTTTTAAACTATCAATAACCATCAGAGTTCTCTGTCGTAAAACACTGCGATGGTTGATCAAGAAAAGGCTGACTAATGTACCGACAATAAAAGGTAAAATAACCAGCAGCTTGTTGATTTGAAAAGCTTGAGGATTAATTTCCGGTACAATAGCCAAAACTAAACTTGCAATTAAACCACAAGTAAAGATCAAAATTGACGGAGTAAATTGCAAGCTTGATTTAAGTTGAGGTTCAGCTAAGTTATTAAAATTAAGTTCATTATCAAGTTCAGGCAACCATTTACCTTGATATTTCTCTTTGCTATCGTTGATCAGGTTATGAATACTTTTGCTTAAAAGCAAAGAATCTGATTCATCTGCATAGAGTTCTAATTCGGTGATATGGTTAATGTTGCAACCGTCTAGCAGATCCAATTTTTCTATCATCTCATAGATGGATTCTCTTAATCTATTTAGTTGTTTATTACTTACAATTATATAAATAATTCCTGCCAGAATTAAAACTGCAGGAATACCTACCAGAAAAATCCACTCAAAACCGGATATTGCCAAGGTGCTGATTAAGGTTTGCATTTATAGCCTCCTAATATTCATCGTTACTAAAGTTTCTTTATAATATGATACTCAATTGACATAGTATAAAGCAATAACTAGAATAATGAAATGAATTGAAATCTGGGCGAGGAGGTTTTATGTCCACTAAATACATTTTTGTAACCGGTGGTGTTGTATCAGGTCTTGGTAAAGGAATTACTGCTGCAGCTCTCGGTGCTTTATTAAAAGCGCGCGGTTTAAGTGTTGTTACTCAAAAATTTGATCCCTACATTAATGTCGATCCTGCACTGATGAGTCCTACTCAACATGGTGAGAAATTTATCACCGAAGATGGTGCCGAGACTGACCTTGATATAGGACATTACGAAAGATTTACCGATGTTAATCTTACTGCTGAATCTGACATTACATCGGGGCAGATTTATCAAGCAGTAATCAAGAGAGAACGTGAAGGTGGCTACGACGGAGGTACAGTACAAGTTGTACCCCATATAATTAATGAAATTAAAGATCATATGTTTCGCATTTCTCGCAATGAACCGACAGATGTTGTTATTGCAGAGATCGGTGGAACGATCGGTGATATGGAAGGCACTCCTTATATTGAAGCGATCCGCCAAGTCAGTTATCAGGTCGGACGCGAAAATTGTCTTTTCATTCATGTGACTTTACTACCTTATTTAAATAATCCGGGTGAAATTAAAACCAAACCTACTCAACACAGCGTCCAGAAATTACTCTCATATGGTGTACAGCCTGACATTCTGGTCTGTCGGACAGAAGTTCCTTTAGATAATTCAATCAAACAAAAAATAGCTTTATATTGTAATGTTAAAGTTGAAAATGTAATCGAAAACCTAGATGTTCCTACAGTTTATGAGCTACCGCTTTATTTTGAAAAACAAGGTTTAGCCAATGTAGTTTGCAAACATTTAGGCATAGCTCAATTTGTCGAACCTGACTTATCGCTCTGGAAACGTCTGAATGAAGAGATCAGATATACCACGCGCAAAATAAAAATCGCTTTAGTCGGCAAATACGTTTCCCTACAAGATGCTTATTATTCAGTCTTAGAAGCAATTGATCATGCATCAATTGCTCAAGGTGCTTCGCCGGAAATTGTTTGGGTGGATAGTGATCCTTTAGAAGAAGTCACAGAAGAACAGTTGAATGAGACTTTTGCAGATATTGATGCAATGATTATTCCCGGTGGATTTGGACCTCGGGGTATGGAGGGTATGATCCGAGCTGCGGAATATGCCAGAGTTAATAACATTCCATTTCTAGGGATAGGCCTGGGTATGCAGATGGGAGTGGTTGAAATTGCCAGAAATCTTGCCCGGATTAAAGATGCTCATACTGATGAGTGTGAAAGACCATGTTCCGATATTTTCTACTATGCCGGACTATCTGACGAACAAGCGGAGTCTTTGTCAGAAATTCCTTTACCTGATCAACCTATGCGATTAGGTGCGTATCCGATGGTAATTCAAGAGAACACTAAATTATATGAAATATATAAAAGTACAGAAGCTTCTGAGCGTCATCATCATAGAAGAGAATTCAATCTAGCTTGGCAAGGTCCTTTATTACAAACGGGTCTGGTTTTCAGTGCTATTTCTCCTGACGGTAAATGGATAGAGGCGGTGGAGCTACCGGAACATCCATTTTATATCGGGATGATCTCACATCCGGAATTCAAATCTCGTCCGATCAAACCACATCCCTTGTATAATGCATTTATAGAAGCTACTTTAAGATATAAAAAATTAAAACCGGATAGCTAAGGAGGCTTAATATGGCATTTATTTATCAAGAATTATCTCGTACCTTCAGTGAATATCTTTTGGTGCCTAATTTAACAGAAAAAAATTGTGTCCCGTCCAATGTTTCACTTAAGACACCTTTAATCAAATATAAAAAAGGTGAAGAAGAAAGCCCGATCAGCTTAAATATTCCTTTTACATCAGCTATTATGCAGTCCGTATCAAACGATGGAATGGCGATTGCTTTAGCCAGATCAGGCGGTCTGTCTTTTGTCTATGGTTCACAGCCAATCGAAAGCCAGGCGGAGATGATCAAAAATGTCAAAAAATTTAAAGCCGGTTTTGTTCCGAGCGATAGTAATTTGCCACCTGAAGCTACAGTTACCGATGTAATTAAATTAAAAGAAAAAACAGGACACTCAACAGTGCCGATTACTTCAGACGGCAGCTCGACCGGCAAACTTCTAGGAATTGTTACCAGTAGGGACTACCGTATTTCAAGAATCAAAGGCGATGAAAAAGTCAAAGACTTCATGACCCCGATCGAAAATATGATTTATGCTGAAGAAGGCATCACATTAAGTGAAGCTAACGATATTATTTGGGATCATAAATTAAATCAATTACCTATTGTTGATAAAAGCGGTAGGCTCACCAGCTTAGTTTTTAGAAAAGACTATGATGAGCATAAACAGAATCCTTATGAAATGCTCGATCATGGTAAACGTTTGATGGTCGGAGCCGGAATTAATAGTCGTGATTATGCAGAAAGAGTTCCGGCTTTGGTTGATGCAGGAGTTGATGTACTCTGTATTGACTCTTCGGACGGCTTTTCTGAATGGCAACAGGAAACGATTCAATGGGTAAGAGATAGATACGGCGAAGATGTTTATATTGGAGCAGGTAATGTAATTGATGCTGAAGGTTTCCGTTATTTAGTTGAAGCCGGAGCCGATTTTATCAAAGTCGGTATTGGTGGAGGTTCCATTTGTATCACCCGCGAACAAAAGGGTATCGGACGTGGTCAGGCTTCTGCAGTTATTACTGTAGCCAAAGCGCGAGACGAATATTTCGAAGAAACCGGAATATATGTACCGATTTGTTCAGATGGTGGTATAGTATATGACTACCACATGACTTTGGCCTTAGCCATGGGTGCAGATTTCTTAATGCTCGGACGTTATTTTGCCAGATTTGATGAAAGTCCGACCAGAAGACTTGTGGTCAACGGCACATACGTCAAAGAATATTGGGGTGAAGGCTCTAATCGAGCACGTAATTGGCATAGATATGATGATGGTGAACATGAAGGCAAAATGCTATTTGAAGAAGGCGTTGACTCTTATGTTCCTTATGCTGGAAAACTGAAGGATAATGTGGATAACTCGGTTGCAAAAATGAAAGCAACCATGTGTTCATGCGGCTCGATCACTTTGGATGAGTTCAAAGATAAAGCACGTCTGGTAGTTGTTTCCCCGACAAGTATTGTTGAAGGTGGAGCACATGACGTTATTCGCAAAGAAAGTGATCGTCCTTAGATATTAGTATAAATATACTTTGAAAAATATATAAAAAAATCAATTGATATAAATATCTACAAAGAGAGGTATTAATAAATGTCACAAAAAGTTTATGAACTGACATATGAAGGAATCAAAGAATTACAAGATGAACTTGAATATCGTAAAACTGAATTGGCTATAGAGATAGCGGAGAGATTAAAAGAAGCTCGTGCTTTAGGAGATTTGTCAGAAAACTCCGAATATGACGATGCAAAAGATGCTCAAGCTAAAAATGAAGTCAGAATAGCCGATATCGAAGCAATCTTGAAAAATGCCAAGGTTATTGACGACACTGAAATTTCCAGTGAACAGGTAACTTTAGGCTCAAAAGTTAAATTACTTGATGTGGAATTTGATGAAGAATTGGTCTACACAATTGTTGGATCATTAGAAGAAGATATATTTAAAAATAAAATCTCCAACGAGTCCCCGGTAGGCAGTGCAATTATGGGCTGTAAAGCCGGTGAAACTGTCAAAGTAGTATCTTTAGCCGGTGAATTGGAATATAAAATTTTAGAGATTAACAAATAGATTAAACCAAACTCAACTGAACTGTTAATAGATTAACTCAAGAAATAGAGGCGAATATGAGTAAAGAGGCAAAAGATCCTCAAGTTAATGCTGCAGAAGAAAAAGAAAATATTCAGGAACAGGTTGCAAATCGCATCAATAAGCTGACCGAATTAGAACAGCAAGGCAATAATCCTTTTTGGATAACTACAGCTGAACAGACCCACCACAGTCAAGAGATCATTGACAATTATGATCAATTAGAGGGTACAGAAGTTTCTGTTGCCGGTAGAATTATGGCTAAAAGAGGTATGGGTAAGGTAAGTTTTGTTGATTTGCAGGATCGACAAGGAAATATCCAGATTTTTACCAGATTTGATGCTTTAGAGGAAGAAGAATATAAAGCTTGGCAAAATCTCGATTTAGGAGATTTGGTCAGTCTTAGAGGTGAGGTTTTTACCACAAATAAAGGCGAAATATCCGTCCGCAATCATGGTTATCAACTACTTGCCAAGTGTTTCAGACCTTTACCTGAGAAGTTTCACGGTTTAACCGATACGGACACCAGATACCGGAAGAGATATCTCGACTTAATTGTTAACCCTGAAATAAAAGAAGTTTTCGAAAAACGCAGCAAAATCATAACCGCGCTCAGACATGAACTGGAAAATTTGGATTTCATTGAAGTTGAGACTCCAATCTTAAATCTGATTGCCGGTGGTGCGGCGGCCAGACCTTTTGTGACACATCATAATACTTTGGATCTTGATTTGTTTTTACGTATTTCACCTGAACTCTATTTGAAACGTTTGATTGTTGGTGGTTTTGAAAGGGTTTATGAGATCGGTCGTAACTTTAGAAATGAAGGTATGTCAACCAAACATAATCCTGAATTTACAATGATTGAACTCTACCAAGCTTATACAGACTATAATGGCATGATGGAGATATCTGAAGATCTGATCAGTAAAGCATGTTTGGCGGTTAATGGAACTTTACAAATTAAATTTGGTGAGCATGAATTGGACTTAAGCCCACCATTTGCAAGAATGACCATGCTTGAAGCAATCAAGAAATTCACGGAGGTTGACTTTGAAAATATTACCGATGATCAAGCAGCACAAGCTATTGCCGCAGAAAAAGGTTTAGCTGAACAAACAGTCGGTATGAGCAGAGGAGAGATAATTAATATCTTCTTTGAAGAATTCTGTGAAGAAAAATTAATTCAGCCGACTTTTATTTATGATTATCCGATTGAGATTTCGCCTTTAACCAAAAAGAAAAAATCAGATCCTCGTTTAACTGAAAGATTTGAAATTTTCATTTGTGGCGATGAATATGGTAATGCTTATTCAGAATTAAATGATCCGCGAGATCAACGCGAACGTTTTGTTGAGCAACAAAAACAACGTGATGCAGGTGATGAAGAAGCTAACATTCCTGACCACGATTTTGTGGAAGCCTTAGAATACGGTTTACCACCAACAGGCGGTCTCGGTATAGGTATTGATCGTTTAGTCATGCTGCTGACTGATTCAGCTTCTATACGTGATGTTTTATTGTTCCCGACGATGAGACCATTAGGTACTAAAAACGAGTAGACAAAATCGAGAATTAAGAGTTTATAAATTCCAAATAGGAATCCCGGGCGGCTTTATATCATAGGAGATACTTTTGGCGATCTTAATATCGCCCATCAATCTGGCCGGATAAGCAATATCCGGGCCATATCTTTGATGTAATAAAAAAATAGAATCTTCTAAATCTTCTAAACGAGCCAACTTGCTAAAATCTGCAAAAATGTTTACCTGACGTGGAACACTGCTATTTTCTAAATCAATTGCTCTAATCGTTAAAGATCGAATTGGCCTCCTCCAATCGTAACGCTCTTTGAATAATAGAAAGCCATTTCTGGCAATGTAAAAATAATTGTACGTAGCATATGGCAAAGGAGCTTGATAATCTCTACTAGTTAGATCATTGCTGCGGACATTTATTTGTACTCCTCTCGCTCTAAGTTTATGGGAACGTAATCTTTTACCTACATCTTCGGCCAGTGCTAAAAAGACACACCATACTTCCGAATCGGTAGTCAGATCTTCTCTGGTTGTACTGCCGTGTCCGATCGTTTTAACCGGCACGGATTCACCGTATACTCTGACTCTGCCATTATCTAAGCCATTTGCCCATGACCACAGCTTAATTCCATTAATGCCAAGTTTAGATTGGAGAAAGGCCGGATCGGTATGAGCTAAATCACCAATGGTTTGAATGTTATATTTAGCAAGCTTACGTTCTGTAGCAGGTCCTACACCGAGTAAGTTACGCGCCGGTAATTTATGGACCAATACAGTATAGTTGTTTTCAGACACAACTGTTATTGCATCAGGTTTTTTTAGATCACTGCCGAGTTTGGCAAAAACCTTATTAAAACTAACTCCAATCGACAGAGTGAGACCAAGTTCGTTCTTTACTCTTTGGCTGATTGACCTGGCAATTTGCAAGCCATTGCCAAACAATTCTTTGCTGTTGGTGACATCAAGCCAACATTCATCTAAACCGAAAGGTTCAATCTGATCGGTATATTGATAATAAATCTCTTGAGCCAATTTGGAATGTAAAAGGTATTGATCATATTGAGGCGGTACTAGGATTAAATCAGGGCACTTTATTTTTGCTTGCCAAATTACTTCTCCGGTTTTTACGCCTTGTATTTTAGCCTCTTCTGATTTAGCTAGAATTATTCCGTTGCGATCAGCATGGGATCCTGCCACAGCAACCGGTTTGCCACGCAAAGCAGGATTAAGCTTGATTTCAACTGAAGCAAAATAAGCGTTCATATCACAATGCAGAATTGTACGATTTGTGTCCAAAATATGAATTACACCTTTACTTTATTTAAGATAAAGAACAAATGTTCTGAATAAATGTTATCATATTTTGAAATTAAGTAAACAATAACCGATAAAAATAAACCGAGCAAAAATTGATTTTATTAATATAAGTAATTATGATAATTACTAAAGAAGGAAAGTTTGGAAAACAGAAGTTAAGCCATTGCGTTTGTTCTGGCTGTGGGGCAACTAAATAAACCGTTGCTTAATCAATTTGTTTGAGATCGAAACCATTAACGTATTTTCGATCGGTTACACTGATTTCATAAAAGGAATACTCAACATGATCACCGACTGCAAGTTGTCCTTGATCAATTTTAGATTTTATATTAGTAATCATTCTGATTATAACTTCTTCAGTATCAAATAAGTCTTTATTTCTGTATTCAGGATCAACTTCAACTGTAATTTCTCTTAAATCAAGATCAATATCTTTGACAATACCTTGATGTAACCAGATCTTTTCTATGCTGCTTAATTTATAACTTCCACCTTTTTCAACATAGAAATCGATTTTGTCACCAACTTCAAATTTATCGAGTGAGAGTGTTTCATCGGAAGCATCGATTACAACTGTTTCTTTACCATAAAGAGATTCATCATTTTCGTTAGCAAATTCTATTTCTACGGTAAGTTCTTTCTTGTCGTCGCTGATCGCGCTGATTACGCCAATGCCTTTATCATAAGGATGCTGCATTCCACAAACCATTCCGCCGGGAGCTGATTCGTTAGGAACACAAAATTCGCTTTCAACTGTTAGGAGATCAGGTGTTGTTTCAACTGTAGAATTCTCTTTTTTGTCTTGAAGAGATTCTTTTACATCGTCATTTGTCTTTACTTGACTCATTGTTGACGTATCTTCCGGTTTCAGAGAAGAATTTGTTTGCTCATTTTGTAAAGCAATGTCCTTAGAATTCAAATTTTTGTTATCTATTGTTTTAGCGATTAATCCGATACCGATAATACTAGCCACAACAACTAGGAATATGATTAAGATTTTTACTATTTTACTATTTTGCATATTGTCACCATTAGAATAATTTATTTATTTTTAGGGTAAATGTTATTTTACTTGCTGTTTAGAATATCATGCATAAATTAAACTTAATGTTAGTTTTGGTACAGTTTAGAAATAATTGTTAATCAGTGAATTACAATTTGCAAAGAATAGAACTATCATTAACGTAAAACAATGTACAATATTAATGTTAGAGAATTAACAATGAG
>JAAYKK010000097.1 GCA_012522435.1 Clostridiaceae bacterium
CATTTTTCCAATGCTTTATTTGTGTTGCACTTTTCCTATTCAATTTTCAAGGTTCTATTTGCTTTTTACTTTTGGTTAGCTTTTAAAATCTTTTACATTCTTTGTTGACTTTTTATAGCTGGTCTTATGATTTTTATCTTTTTAGTAAACCAGGCCCCTTCCTTAACAGTCTTGATACCTTTAATAATTCATTTGCTAATCAAGTAATTGTAAACTGCATTTTGTTCCAAGCTCTATATACAATTATTGGCTTTATCACTATGGCTTTTATTCTAAAATTCTTCCATCTGTAGAAAAGAATCTATTATCTTAGTGGATTACTGGCTATTGCGATTACTCTCAGTCTATCAATCGTCTCTCGACTAAATAATTGTGTTTATACGACGCAATTATTCAGCTAACTATGAAAAAATTAATAATGAACAGCGTTAGATTTAGGAACTTCTCCTGTTTTTTTATATTCGCCATATAATTTAAATAGAAGGTTCAATGCCATTCCATCACTCTGCTTTCATTTTTCGATAACTTCTTTTTGAATTTTCTATGGTAATTCTTCCTATATTTAGTAAATCTGTGTAATCAACCTCTAGATAAACTTTTTCCTCTATCCATTCTTTTTTTACCCTCAACCACTACTCCCACCCGTATCAATAATGTCTACCGCCCTATCTACCCTTGTGGCTGCTAATCTAACGCGCAGTATTGGTATATAGAGCGACAAGTAACCGATTCCTAGGCTGCTCGATTACTTGTTACGATATTTTGTGGTGGGACCACTACCTTGTTTATTGCATATATGGTCTGTCACCACACCGTCACAAACTGTTCACCACTAATTTCTTTATAGATCTATATTCCTCTTGTGATATATCATTATCACAGCTTTCATCACAGCTTCCCAAGAAATATTCTGTGCATATTCATAATGAGATTGGTAAGAAAGCCATAGCTTTTTCATGTCATCAGCGTTTTTTATTTCATTCAGGGCAGCCTCAGTGTCTTTTATAAGCTCCGTGCTTCCTCGTATTTGTGCTGTTGCCTCAAGTGCATCTTGAAGGAGATGTTTTGAAATTTCTGATCCATAGTGCTTTTTCAAAATATAGATATCATAAAAGTCACGCATGCGTGTGTTTGTCAGATGTCTTCTCACGATAGTTTCCAATTTCTCAGCTAAGACGGTCTCAAGGTTATATGAGAGCAACTGGATATATCTATCGTCAAACATTAATTTATAAGAACATTGGACGGCACCGGGAGTTATAACATCTCCTGTCGATATATCGACTTTAAGAGACGTTTTAGTTCCATCAAATAAGGCTTCCATGCTGACTCGTATACCTGGATATTCAGCCTCATCCATAATATAATCGAGGCTTTTAATCTGGAAAAGAACACCGTCCTCAAGAGGGATTGTGACCAGATTTTGCATGATTTGCTCTACACTCGTCAGGTTGACATCTACGCCCTCAATAGTCGTGTCAATATCTAACGTACTGCGGAAATCTAAGCCCACTAAAGAAGCAATTAGCACACCACCCTTTAATATAAAATTCATTTTGTACTCAGAAAGAGAAATGCGTTCTAAAAGTCGCTCCATCATATAAATCCGCATTATAACTTGTGCATCAGCAGATTTTTCCTTAGCAAGATTACGTATTTTGTCTTTTAATTGCCTTGCTGTTTTAATCATTAAAGAAGTACCTCCAAATAAGGCCTTAGGATTACACCCACATTCAAAGCATCCGCATATTGAATTAAGGTTCTAAGATTTTTGTCTTTTCGTTTTGCATAAAACTTCAAAGCATCTTGAAACACTTGTATTTCTATACCACTTCTACTCCGCAAAATGTCACAAAGTGTTCTCTCTATGTCATAGACCGGAACTGTGTGACCAAACGGTGTTTTTGTCTTACTTAATCCAAGTTCATGCAATTCCTTCTTAATGGTATAAACCTTAATCCCGTCTTCCTTAAGACGATGAGGATTATAACCCGTCCGTACTGTTATGGAGTAATAAGGTGGTTCTCGGTCGGTCATATCGTGTAAAAACAAAGCCGTTTCATGAGAAAAAACAGCCTGTGCCGATCGGAGATGAATCAGGTACATCGAATCATGCCAGACATCATCCGAAACGTAAATACCTTGTCCGACTCTTTGTAAGCCACTTTTTTCTGCAAACTTGTAAAATTCATATTTGCTGATTCCCTGATTACGGACTTCTTTTAGCGTAAGCCAGCCATCGTTTTCTTGTAAAAGTTGTTTTACGACATGTTCTGTATTCACATTGATTTCCTTTCGTGCTAATATTGTATCTTAAATTAGCACAAAAAGAAATCAATGTTTCGATACAGCGAAACTGCCAGTACGGTAATATCCATTAAGTTGCTTTTTTCTGAAACTGCTGATAAAACTCCAAGATGAAATATATGCTTAGAGAAGATGTTTTAAGTCCTATTCACGGAAACCTATTAAAGCGTATTCTCTCTCAATAAATTAAGAATTTGGCAACAAAAAATATCTACCTTAACCAATGATAAATACTGGAAGTAATCTACTATATTATCCAATATCTAGAATAACCTCATACTACTCCCACTCAATCGTTGCCGAAGGCTTTCCAGTAATGTCGTAGACAATGCGATTTATGCCATCTACTTCGGAGATGATTCGGTCGGTAATTTTGTTCAGTAAATCAAACGGTATTTCGGCAGCTACAGCTGTCATGAAGTCAACTGTTTTTACTGCTCTTAGAGCCAGAGTATAGTCATAAGTTCTAGCATCATCTTTCACACCGACTGATCTAAGATTGGTTAAAACGGCAAAGTATTGGCTGAGTTCTTGATCCATGCCCGCTTTAGCTATTTCCGCACGATAGATTGCATCGGCATCGCGTAAGAGATCTGCTTTTGCTTTGGTAATCTCACCGATTATTCTGATTCCGAGTCCCGGACCCGGGAATGGTTGTCGCCAGACTAAATCAGCAGGAATTCCCAATGCTAAACCGACTTGGCGCACTTCATCTTTGAATAAATCTGCCAAAGGTTCAATGATTCCTTTAAAATCAATATCTTCAGGTAAACCTCCAACATTGTGATGGCTTTTGATCAATTTCCCATCTCCGGCACCTGATTCAATAATGTCTGGATAAATTGTGCCTTGAACCAGATAATCTGAATTATCAATCTTTTGAGATTCTTCTTCAAAGACTCTGATAAACTCTTCACCGATGATTTTTCTTTTTTGTTCTGCATCGGTTATACCGGCTAATTTACCAAGAAATCTCGCTTCCGCATTAACCCTGATAAAGTTCATATCAAATTGATTAAGAAAGATCTGTTCAACTGAATCACCTTCATCTTTGCGCATTAAACCGTGATCCACAAAAATGCAATTTAGCTGTTTGCCGATTGCTCGATGTACCAAAACTGCAGCAACTGAAGAATCAACACCGCCGGAAAGACCGACTATCACCTTGCTCTGACCGACCATCGCTTTAATTTCTGCAATTTTATTATCAATGAAATCTTCAATCAACCAATCAGCTTTCAATTCTGCAATCTCAAATAAGAATTTTTTCAGCAGATCTTTTTCTGCTGCCGTTTGTTTAAACTTAGGTTGTTCAGCAAAACTGAGGATTTTTTGTTCAGGATTAGCTTTAAGAATCTGTTCAGATAGAGAAATAGTTAAAATTGGTAAGTTTAAATCCAAAATCAGAGGAATAATCTGTTTGATCTTTGCTATCTCTTGTGCTGATTCCTCTTCAGCTGAAGATCCTATTAAGATCAAAGCTTGATAATTATCTTTTTTTAAATTTTCTAAATCAGCCGTATACGGTTTTACTTCACTATAAACATTTAAATCACGAACTCTTCTGGCAATTAGTTGAGCATGAGGTGAGCCACAATCTATGATTAAAACTTTTTGATAATTTATTCCCGGCATAGTTTTCTCTTTCTAAAGTTAATTTTATTAATAATTGATCTTCTTGTTAATTAGACTAGTTTTAGGTTAATTCTTATCTATAAGGTCTATTACATGTTCAGATCATCAACTGAGTCCAAATATTCTTCCAGGTAAGGCATCACTTTGGCAATGCTGCCTTCTGCAAATGGATTATCTAAATTGGCCAGTTCCAGCAATTCTAAGAAAGGCTTACTGCCCCCGGCTTGGCAAAGCTTGAGATAATCCGACCATGCAGCCCGGTGATCTTGCCTGTCTTTTGCAAAAAATTGGAAAGCACAGACTTGAGCCAAAGTATAATCAATGTAATAAAAAGGAACAGTGAAAATGTGCAATTGACGCATCCATTTGCCACCATCTTCTAAATAAGTATTGCCATCAAAATTAAGATGCGGTTGATACTTGTTTTCAATCTCGCGCCAAGCTGCTTTTCGCTCAGCCGGAGTGGCTTCCGGATAGGTATATACCCAATGTTGAAACTCATCAACTGCTACTCCGTAAGGAATGAACTCTATCGCACCGCTTAAGTGAGAAAATTTAAATTTTTCAGTTTGTTCACCGAAGAATAATTCCATCCAAGGCCAAGTAATAAATTCCATGCTCATGGAATGAATTTCTGCAGCTTCTAAAGTTGGCGAAACATATTCGGCAGGGATTAAATCTTTGCTCTGATAGCCTTGAAAAGCATGACCTGCCTCATGGGTCATCACTTCAACATCACCTTTGGTCCCGTTGAAATTAGCAAATATAAAAGGCGCTTTATAATTCGGAAGATCAGTACAATAGCCACCGGCTTCTTTACCCGGCTTTGCTAAGAGATCCATTAATTCATAATCCAGCATAAAATTGAAGAATTCATCAGTCTCAGGCGATAATTCCTGATACATCTTTTTTGCCTGGTCGATGATCCAATCCGGATCACCCTCCGGAATCGGATTTCCCGTATTAAAGGTCAAGACTTCATCATAATGTTTCAGTTGATCAAGATTTAACCTGGCTCTTTGACGCTCTTTTAAGTTGGTGACAAAAGGAACCACTTCTTGGTAAACTTGCTCCCGATATTTTTTCACATCCTCTGCAGTATAATCGGTGCGTGACCAACGATAATAAGCAAGCTCAATGAAATTTTCATAACCTAGTTTTTGAGCCATTTTGGTTCTCACTTTAACCAGATCGTCATAGATCCGATCTAATTGAGCTGCATTTTGAGCAAAGAATCCATAGTAAGCCTCTGTGGCAGCTTTACGTCTGGCTCGGTCTTTATCCTGACGGAAAGGTTCCAATTGGGCTAAGGTATATTTTTCACCTTCAAATTCTACTTCTGCCGAAGCAATCAGTTTAGAATATTCGGTGTTCAGTTTGTTTTCTTCTATCAAATCGGGCAGAATTTCAGGTGAGATAGTTTTAGCTTGTACTTCGAGTTTATTTAAATAATGCGGCCCGAATGCTTCAGTTATTTCCGGTTTAAAGTCAGATTTGAGTACAGCTTGATTAAAACGATCAATCAATTCCTCATAGACCGGCATATTCTCATTAAAGAACTCAATTTCACGATCATAAAACTCATCTTTTGTATTAAC
>JAAYKK010000098.1 GCA_012522435.1 Clostridiaceae bacterium
CTAAACAAGCTACAGAAAATGTAGTAGAAACAGAAGAGCCTGATCCGTTTCTTCGTGAAGCTGAAGCTGTAATTAATCAAAAGAGTGTGCATTTATTTGTAGAGCCAAGTCTGAGGGCAATATCCACGACATCTGCTATCTATAATGAACCTGTGAAAATTCTTAATGCGCAACCAAATAACGGTTTTTATCAAATTGAGCTTGCCGATGGATCTCAAGGTTATGTCCCGCAAGCTAGTTTGACTTTTGATCTTATTTCTTTGAATTCTGATGCAATCAAAAACAAAGTACTACTTATCAATCGAGAAAAAGTGATAGCTTCGGATACAGTAGGCGGTAATATTCTGGCCACGGTACCGATGGGATGTTTGCTTTATGCCGATTATGTAACGGATAATGTTGTACGTGTTATTTTACCTGGTGGAGAGGTTGGGTGGATGAGCAGAGAGAATCTGTTGGTAATTCAGGCAAATCAAACTATACCTGAACCGGAAAAGAAAAAAGCAGATATTTTTTGTTCCAGCGCTCTGATGTTTATTAACGTTGCTTATGTACCGGGCGGTATTGACATGGAAGGTATAGATATTCCGGGAATTGTTTATCTTTCCGGCAAGACGAACGGTCTAGATATTCCGCGAGATATGCAAAAGCAATCTAAACAAGGTACCCAGATTTCTTTTGAGAGAAATAAAGATGAATCAGCTAATATAGATGCCTTGAAGCCCGGAGACTTGCTTTTCTTTTCTTTAGAGAATGATCCGGATCAAATTGATTCTTCTGCTATTTATATGGCTGACGGAAATATTCTCTACGCAAGCGGCAATATGAGTTCGGTCCAGATTATCAGTTTGGCAAATAATGAAAAATTGTCTAAAGATCTGATTGTGGTGAAGAGATTATTTGAGTAAAAAACTAATTTTGTTATTTTTCGAAAATGATTTGACAACTTGATAATTCGTTGCTATTATCATTAGGCGTTTAAAATAGCGTATGCACGGCGGCGTAGCTCAGCTGGCCAGAGCATTCGGTTCATACCCGGACGGTCGTAAGTTCAAATCTTACCGCCGCTACCAAGATGGCCCATTGGTCAAGAGGTTAAGACACCGCCCTTTCACGGCGGAATCAGGGGTTCGATTCCCCTATGGGTCACCACAAATAACCTGTAATGGCTCAAATTACAGGTTATTTTATTTAAAAGTGATTAATGCTAAATATCGCAAGAATAAACGCTATGTATAAAATATATGCATGAGCAAATTCCTGAATGGAGGTGCAAGGATGGCTAAATGTGATATCTGTGATAAAGATATGAATTTTGGAAGAAAAATAACAATGACACGTTCTCAAATTTCGCGTCGCGGTCTTAGACAACAAAAAGCCAATGTAAAACGCGTTCGCGTTATGGTTGACGGGACACCGAGAAAAATGAATGTTTGTACACGTTGCCTCCGTTCTGATAAAGTAGAACGCGCCTAAACGAGACATTTATTATTGATAATCTTAAGCTCGATACTTCTTTTTCGAAGTTCGAGCTTTTTTATTTAGACTATCTATTTTGTAATCGCCCATCAATTTGAGAAAAAATTATTAAATTAAGAATAGATTAGTAATATTTGCGCTAATTATGTAAAATAAGGGTTAATATTGATTTTGAAAAATAAACCAATGAAGTATTTTCAATTATTTTTATTTATTTGAGGGTGAAGAGATTATGAAGAATCTGAAAAAACTTATGAAAAAAGCAATGATTTTGAGTTTAAGCTTGATTATGTGTTTGATGCTGATCAGTTGTGGATTAAAAGATGATCAGGATACAGCAGATAAGAAAGACGAATCGGTAGAAGATGAAAATACCGGAGTTCAGGAGAATTTACCTCCTGCATTGGATAAACAGATAACTCCGATCAGTGATATAGAACAAGTAACTGATTCTGAAACAGCTAAGACGATCATTTCCGATCTGACGGAAGTAGCAGAATTGACAACAGATTCTGATAACAAAGGTGTCTCAGTTATTTTAAAACATGATGATAAGCTTAAATCAGTACCTTTAGAATACTCTTTTATTAATTGGATTTCTGAACAGACTAAGCCTGTGATCATTGAATTTGTTGCAGATTATTCCGAACCGAGTAATAAATCTTTACCGTATCTTTATGCTATGGCAGATAAATATTCAGATACAGCGATCGTAGCTTTGGTCGATATTGAACAAACACCACGTTTTGTTGATGATTTTGATCTCGAATATGTACCGACCTATTATGTTTCAAAAAATCTAACTCTTTATGTAGTTGAAACAAGCTTTGATCCTACAGCAGAGCCGAGCTTATTGGATAAAATAGAGCAAGTATTAACCAAGTAAATATAGATTTTATTTATTCTCAATGCAACCTGTTTTGAAAAGAATGATGCCCTATCGCAAGCGAATTGTTATAGGGCAATCTTTTAAGTTTACAGAAGTAATTCTGGAACTGATCGTACCGTTGTTGATTGCACAAATGGTCGATCAGGGTATTTTAGGTTCACAGCCAAATTTGATTATTAGGTATACCGTTTTCAGCTTGGTTTTAGCGGTTTGTGGAATGCTTTGCGCATTAGTTTGTCAATACAATGCGTCTCTGGCTTCTCAAGGTTATGGAACGGATTTACGCAATGATCTTTACTCTCACGTCATGTTTCTTTCTGAAGTGGAAATAAATAGAATCGGTGCCGCTTCATTAACTACCAGAATCAACTCAGACATTCAAGTCTTACAACATGCGATGGCGATGTTAATCAGATTAATCCCCAGAACACCTTTTATTTGCATCGGATCAATTGTTATGGTTTTTACAATTAATCCTAAATTCACGATACTGTTCATTATTGCTGTTTTGATATTTGTGTTAATTCTTTATTTAATTATTAAAGCTATCTTGCCTCTGATCAACAGATCACAACAACTTACCGATCGCTTAACCGGCAGACTTTTAGAATTACTTGAAGGTATTAGAGTGATCAGAGCAGTTTCACATAGTAAAGAAAAGGCAAAACAATATCATTGGACAAATGAAGACTTAGAAAAAACAATGAAGCGCATCGGGCGCTTATCGTCCTTGATGAATCCTTTGACCATGTTAGCTTTGAACTTTATCGCGATCTCATTATTGTGGTTCTCTGCAGGGGAGATCAGAATAGGTAACTTAGAGGCCGGACAAATAATTGCCATGATTAATTATTTAACCATGCTGCTTACTGCACTAGCTGTTCTATCAAACTTAGTACTCTTGTCATCAAGATCATATGCCAGTGCTCTCAGAGTCAGTGAAATTTTGCAAATAGAGAAAAGAGTTGAAGATCCGCATACTGTAACGGATTATCTGATAGAAACAGATAAAGAAAGAAAACCAAAACGGCATAATACAATCTCTTTTAATCAAGTTAATTTTGCTTATCCTAATAGTGGGAAATTGCTGTTTTCAGATTTGACCTTCGACCTTCCTTTCAACAACTCTCTGGGAATTATCGGTTCAACCGGTTCGGGCAAGTCAAGTTTAGCTTATCTGATAGAAAAACGTTATTCAATTGAGTCCGGCACAATTAAATTATTTGAATGTAATATTGATTCTTATTCAGAGTCAGAATTGTTAGATTTGGTTCAAATTGTACCTCAAAGCAGCTTTCTTTTCAGTGGCACATTGCGTGAGAGCTTGACAGCAGGTGCTGCTCAAATTTCGGATACTGAAATTTGGCATGCTTTAAAAATTGCTCAAGCAAAAGATTTTGTAGCACAGGATACTCAAGGTCTCTTACAAAAAGTTGAGCGTGGTGGAGTTAATTTTTCCGGAGGACAAAAGCAAAGGCTGTGTATTGCCAGAGCATTGCTCCGGAAACCCCGCATTTTGATTTTCGATGATAGCTCCAGTGCTTTGGACCTAGCAACTGATGCTGCACTACAGAAGGCATTGAGAACAGATACCTTGTATGAAGATACTTCTATAATTACAATTAGCCAACGAATAGCTACAGTTAGTAAGTCTGATTTAATATTGCTTCTGGATAACGGTTTGATATCCGGTTTTGGAAGTCATCATGAATTGTTGGCTTCAAATAAGTTATATCAGGAAATATATCGCTCGCAAACTGAAACGACTCCGGCCGAAATAGAATATTTAGCTAGAAGGAAACCGTAATATGCCAAGGCCAAATTCTACATTTTCTTTATTAATGCAAAGAATGTTGCAATCTCCTTACCGTTTATTGTTGATTATAGTCTTTGCAATAAGCGGGAATATTTTGATGTTGAGCGGACCCAAATTAATTGGTCAAGTTATTGATTTACTTAGTCTTAATCAAGGTAGAGTTGAGCTTGAGTTTATTCAATTGTTGATCATTTTGGCTGTAGTCTACTTACTTGCTTCAATTCTCCATTGGTTGCTCGGTTTGATGAGTTCTCAGGTGTCAGCTAAAGTCATCTTTGGTTTGCGGACTGATATTTATAATCATTTGGATAAAATGCCGTTGAGTTTTTTTGATTCGGTACCCTATGGCTCAGTGACCAGCCGAATTAGCACGGATATGGATCAGGTTAATGATGGTTTAATTAGTGGCTTACCCCAACTATTTTCCGGGATTGTCAGCTTATTCGGTTCTCTCTATTTTATGTTAATAATTAGTTGGCAGGTCACTTTATTAATATTATTCTTAACCCCGATTATTATGTTTGTTTCCAGAATAATTAGTCGCAGTTCGTATAACATGTATAGTAAGGAAGCGGAACAAAGAGGCGTTCTGAATAGCATGGCCGAAGAGACAATCAGTCAACATGCTTTGAGTAGAACTCTGCAAGCGGAAGAACAGTTTATTGCTCAATATAAAGAAATGAATTCTGAACTTTATAATTATGGTCAAAAAGCGCAATTCTATTCTTCATTGACTAATCCTTCAACTCGACTGATCAATGCCATTTCATATATCCTCTGTGGCTTCTTAGCCAGTTATCTTGCTTTAAAAGGTGAATTGACCGTAGGTCAGGTCGGAAGTTTACTCTTTTATGCTAACCAATTTTCTAAACCGATCAATGAAATTACCGATATAATCACACAATTACAAGCTGCATTAGCTTCTGCTGATAATATATTTAACTTATTAGCACTGGAAACCGAAACGACTGAACCTGGAACCATGCCAAACTTGAACGTGAAAAAAGGTAGGATTGAATTTAAGCATGTTTATTTTTCATATGATAAATCCCAACCTTTGATCAAGAATTTAAATCTTACTATTCCCGAACGTTCTAAAATAGCAATAGTTGGACCGACAGGTGCCGGAAAAACTACTTTGGTAAATTTATTAATGAGATTTTATGATTTAGATGGTGGCGCTATTTATATCGATCAGCAGAAGATAGCCGATCTGACCAGACAAAGTGTGAGACGTGGATTCGGTATGGTACTACAAGATGTTTGGCTTTTTAAAGGGACAATTATTGAGAATTTGTCATTTGCCAATCCTGCCGCTTCAAGAGCAGAAATAGAGAAAGTTTGCGAAAAAGTTGAAGCCGATCAATTTATCAGAAGACTTGAACATGGTTATGAAACGATCATCGGCGAAGAGACAACATTGTCGCAAGGTCAAAAACAACTATTAACTATTGCAAGAGTAATGTTACAAGATCCGCCGATGCTGATCCTGGACGAAGCTACTTCTGATATTGACACAGTGACTGAAATGCGTGTGCAAAAGGCTTTTCATGAGATGATGAAGGGTAGAACCAGTTTCGTGATTGCTCATCGTTTATCGACGATCCTGGACGCTGACCTGATTTTGGTTATGCAAAACGGTGATATCGTTGAGCAAGGAGACTTTAGCTCTTTGATGCAAAACGACGGTCTATTCAAACATCTCTATGAAAGCCAATTTAATCCTGTCTAAAATTTATTCCGGTTTATAGGTTTCTCTTAAAGAAACTGCGCGGTTAAATACCGGTTTCTCCGGTGTTGAGTCCTTGTTGTCTTGAATGAAATAGCCTTGACGGATAAACTGAAAATCAGAATCCTGTCCTTCTTCTAAAAGCCAAGGCTCGAGTTTGGCATTCTTGATAACTTGGAGTGAGTCCTGATTAATTAATTCATGATAATCTAAATCCGAGGCATCCGGATCTTTAACAGTGAACAATTTATCATAAACTCTGATTTCGGAATCAACTGCC
>JAAYKK010000013.1 GCA_012522435.1 Clostridiaceae bacterium
GATGAATTATTTGATATACTTTTCATGAGATCTGAACTGTCCTTTCTCGGAGGTAGATAATTTTCTTCAAAAACATTCTACCAGAGGCTTTTCAGATCTCTTTTTAATTTTTAACTTAACAGAACAAAATTATTTAAATAGAGGTAAAAATGAAAGCTGATCCCAAAAAAGTCTTAAATAGATTAAAAACAGTGCGGGGCCAAATTGATGGAATAATCCGGATGGTTGAAGAAGATCAGTATTGTATTGACATTTCGAATCAATTATTAGCTGCTCAATCCATCTTGAAATCTACCAATAAGATTATTTTGCATGCTCATCTTGACCACTGTGTCAGGGAGTCTTTTGCGAGCGATCAGGATCGGGATCAAAAACTGGCTGAAATCCAATCCCTGATCGATAAGTTGATGAAATAGCTAATCTGTTTGTTGCATTTTGATTTTTACTCTAATTACATCTTCATTGTCACCGATCTTTTTATGTGTTTGGGTTTCTGTGGCGATCAAAGAATTTTGACCCTCTTCAATTAATAATTTGCAACGCATGGGTTTGATATAGCCGGAATCATAATCTGTTTTATGAATAAACAGTTCTGATTCCAACGTAAAAATTAAGATATTTTCGTAGATTTCAGCATCATATTCGAGTGTTTCCTGCCTGATCTGATTGGAGTCAAGACTTTGTCCATTATGGATTACAGAAATTGGCGTAAGATAAATTTTGAATTGGGTTTCAGAAATTTTGCCCAATTCTACTTTGCACTCGATAACTTCTTTCCATTCTTCGATCAAAGTTCCTTGTAAAAGATTTCTATTGTAGATTATCTCAAACGACGTATCCCACTTGCTCACAATTTCATAATCGGGACGGGGTGGTTGAGTTGCAGTAGTAGATGGCGAAGTGTTAGGTTCAGACGGTTGTGTAGAATTTGAAGCAGTTGTTTCAATTGTTGTTTCAATTGTAGTTGGAACTTCTGTAGTAGCTTTTGTAGTAAATATGATTTGGCTGGATTGTTTTGTCCGGGTAAAGGTGATCGGAGGTACAGTTAAATATAGTTGATTGTCATCTATTGGATTAATCAAGCAGATATCGGAGACCTGCATCTCTAATTTATCATCCGGATTTGTCCCGCTAAAATCTGAGACACCGGTTTTCCAATAACCTACTGAGATCTGACCATCCGGTAGAACTTTTCCTACATAATTAATATTATGGCCGGAAATAGAAAATAAATCTTGATCAGGACTATCAACTTCGAGATCATAATCATAATCTTTAATTGAAGAAGCTTTAAAAGTTAAAGTAATAAGACTAGTGTCGCCGGGCTTTTTTCCTTCCCAAGTTCCTATTAGTTTCAATTCCTGTGTTTCCTCTGTCTGTTTATTCTGTTTATTACATCCGCTAAAAATAAAACAAAACACCAAAATTACCAATAGTAAAATAATCAGTTGGAGATGCCTGAACATTGAGATCAGGCATCGCTTATTATTTTGTTTTGGGTTTACTTGATACATAGATTTACCTTAATTCATTGTTTGTTGATAAATTCTTTAATTAAATCATCTTGTAGGTACATCACTCTCAAATACTTCGTAAAGCATCTCGTTAATCGGAGTAATTACCCCGTTTGAATATTTCAAGACTTTCCACAAAGTACCGGGTTGATTTGGTACCTCAAAGGTTTGAACCCCATTTGCTGTATAGGCGGTTATTTTAGCTCCGGACTTACCCAACTCATCTGACGTATCATAAAGAGCATTTGAATAATCGTGGACATAGACAATGTAATCACCGGATTGTTCTTTTAATAAAGTGATAGTTTCCGGACCATAACTTCCTGTATCATCAACATCTAATTCATACATTAGATCATCATAGCTGGAGGGATAAGATTTATTAAACCAATAAACATGGCCGTATGGGTCATCACCTACGCCCGGGCCTTTAATATGAAGATCTAAGTCCCATGGTTCCTCACCCCAGCTTAAGACAAATCTTGCTTGATCGGAAGTAATATTCGGACTGAGAATCAGATTTTGATTTTCTGTTTCGGTATTAGCAACAGAATTTACTTCCATTTCATTCTCTATAAATCCTTCTTTCTGCCCAATCATTTTATAACTGCCTTGAGGCAAATCGATTAGATAATTACCGTCTGCATCAACATTTGCTTCTCCGATCTTTGTGTCATCTGCTGTATAGAATGTAAGCATTACATCAGCCAGTCCGGAGCCATCCACAGCATTGACGACCTGTCCGGAAATTGTTCCGACTGCCGAACCGGATTCCATCAAAACTTCCGGTAAATCAATTGTACTTCCATCACCAGGCGCTGTGAATTGTGTGATCTGTTCATCACTATATCCTTCAGCACTGAAAGTAAAGCTATAAGAATCAGCCGGCACAGTCATGGAAAATTTCCCATTGGTAAAGTTATCGCTAATTGGCGGATTTTCTGCTCCTGTAGCTACAACCTTAAACTGAGCAATCGGTTCACGAGTATCTGCATCCAGGACATTGGCTTTGACCAGATTGTTTTCTTCCGCGTCGGCTTTTATTGCCATAGCTGCATTGACAACAGGGATAGGCCGGCCGTCAAAATCAGGTGAAAATGTATCTGTTTCATTCATTAAGATGGTTTTGACCTGTTCTGAGGTATATCCGGGATTGGCCGCATAGATCAGTGAAGCAACTCCTGCCGCATTCGGTGAAGCCATGGAAGTACCTGAAAGATTGTCATATACGTCATAAGGGAATGTACTGAAAATATCAGATCCGGGAGCTGCTACATCAACCATCTCGCCATAATTACTGAAATATGACAATTGATATCCTGCAACAGCCGGATAGGGTGTATCGTTGAACGATCCCGTAGCAACCGGCGTATTCTCAATTGAAGCAACAATCAAGGTATGTCTCCTGCCCGCATCTGTTCCGACCAAAGTACGATTAAATGAATAGCGTGCAGCATCATCAGTTTCGTTTCCGGCAGATTTACAGAATAAGAAATCGAAACCTGCTTGTTCCAAGCGCGAACAAATCTCTCCATAGCCTTGGGCATCAGGACCTTCCCATGGACAGTCTTCGGGGGTACTCGGATTTACACTTCCTATACTGAAATTTATTACTCTACAACCTTGACTAGCCAAAGTTGCAATTGAAACATGAAATTCAAATGTGCTGATTTCAGGTGAACGATCCTCATAATAGACAATTTCACGGGTTGCCGGATCCATAATAAAATGCCAATAATGGAAAAAATACAGTTCACAATCTCTGTTCACACCTGCAACACCCAGACCGTTATTAGTAATAGCACCGATAGTACCCGCAACGTGAGTTCCGTGTTCTAATAGACCCATATAATTTTCTCCGGGTTCATTGGTACCTTTGGCACGATAACGAACTAAATCTTCCATATTTCTAATATTTGGTGAAGGATGAATATATACATTTTCTAGAGGTACTTGGAGATCTTCATGATCGTATTGAATACTGCCATCGATCACGCCTGCTTTAACATTAGCAAAACCCGGATCCTCTGCATAAGCTTGAGAAACACGCATGACTTCCAAACCCCAATTGTTGCCTTCCGGATTATTTTCGTCCCATGAATCTAAAAGACTGTCATTGGGATAACTGGAACCTTCAAATTTATGGAGCAAATTAAAGATAACCAGCTCCACTTCCGGCTCTGCAGAAATACTATCTTGCAAAGCATTTAAATCAATATTTGGATCTGAGAAACGCAATTGATATTCATTGAGTAGCGGCATCTCTCCGACAATTTCAGCTCCATATTTTGCTGCAATGCTCTCTGCATCAGATCTTGCAGCATCCTCATTAAGAATTACGATCAATTCATTGCCAATTATAGCAGTGTCCTGATTCAGCTCTTGCCTGGCATCATCTTCAAAACGAGCTGAATAACCTACATGGCGGGTTAAGACTATTTTTTCCGGCTTGGAATTACCGAATAAAGTTTTTGTATAGAGATAAAGAGTATTGTTCCCCGGAATTAATGCCAGATCTTTCAATTGTATAGATTTTTTGAAAAAACCTCCTTCTCCCTCTACGGATCGATAGGAGTTTAAATTTTGAGGATCATTGGGATTTAGTGCATAAAAGGTATCACGAATTCCCTGATTGCTTTTGATCTCGATATTGTATTCGGCAAGATTAGCACTGATAGTTGTTGGATCGTCTTCACTTTCATAGCTGAGACGTCTCGGAAATAGCAAAAGGGCCAAGACCGCTAAAATTACTACAACAGCGCTTAGACCAATAATCAGCCCCAAACGACGCTTTTTCTTTTGCGGTGGCGGTTGAGATTGAGGAGCAGAATAGGCATAACCGTTTTGAGAATAGCCGCCCGAGCCTGTGCTATAAGTTTGATCAGGCGTTCCCCCTCTTGGTTGATAATCTGACGGTTGACCACTTGGCGGAGGATAACTTGTCGGCTGACTGCTTTGTGGTGGATAACCTGATGCTTGGCCACTTACAGGCTGATAACCCGGCATTTGACCGGCTAACGGCGGAGTATCTGCCGGTGGACCGGTTTGACCCGGAAAGTCCGGTGCAGGACCTGTCTGATCCATGCTTCCTTCCGGTACGCCCGGCTGGCTCGGCTGATCTATTTGACTCGCCGGATATCCCATAACATTTTGATTAGGAATATTCTCCTCAGGATACTGATTGATATCTGCGTCATTTAGCATATTGCCACATTGGATACAATATTCTTGATTTGGTTCATTTTCAAAACCGCAATTTTTACATTTCATGACAACCTTCTCCTTAATAGATGAATAATTAAATCTAAAGAATAAGTTGATTTAATTACTCCACCTGATGGTGCCGGACACTTATACAATGGTATAAGCAGCTCAAAATAGTTCTTATCTATGAATCTGATTTGTTTGGTAATATTATAAAATAAAAGAATCTCTTACAAAGAAACTTGCAGGAAATTGTCATTGCCAAATTGATCAAGTGATAATTTAGTGCTCAGATAAATGATTCTAAATAGCGATTGAAGCAGATAACGCTTATTTCATGTTGAAATTTGATCAAGAGATGAGGGGTTTTAGTTTTGAGCAAAAATATTGTTTTGTGATTAAGTGAGATAATATGAAGATTATTAAAAGGTACCTTAACTAGAGGTCTGATTTGGAAATTCGGATAATTCTCTTGATAAGAATAAAGACTTTCCATGCCTGCTCTATACTGTTCTTCAGATAATTCAACTTCCAGAGTGTCATTTGTATCCGGTAACAGAACCACAGGATTTGTTTTTAATTGATCAGTAAAAGGCCCGATTACTGTCGTCTTACCTGTTTCTATATAATCTTCCAACATACGAACCAGTTTTTTGTTCTCTTCTATGATCTTTTTTATTGTAGATGAACTTAACCCTGTAGCTGCGAGAATTTCTTTAACAATATCTTGCGGGAAAAAACAAAGGGGTAGCGCGGGGAATAATAAGATTAACTCATTCGTCAAAGCATTCTCTTCCTGATCCTGATTGATTATTTGAGATTCCTTGAGGATTTCTGTACTGAATACGGTATTTTCAGGATAAAATACCATGATCGGTTCGGACATTTGTTTTAACTGTTCGAATTGTTCACTCAATTCTTTAAGTCTATTACTGGAAGTATAGTAATGATAATCACTTTGGTCTTCAGTGCCTTTGACCATTTCGGCATTGATTGAAGCATTGCCGACATCAATAAATAAAGTCTTGACTAAAGGATTCTGGTTTTTTTCGCTCAGATTTATCCGATCACAGGTGTAAGCTGTGACATTTTTATTCATATGTAATGGTAGCCATTTCTCAATTCCTAATGTGAGCTCCTCCAATGAACGACCTAAATTATGAATAATTTCAATTTGGTGGCCTTGATTTATTATGGTCTGCATACATATTTGCCAAGTTTGCAAAAATCTTTGATCTTCTGCCATCCATTGCATTTCCTGATTTGAAAACAATTGGAGTGTACGTTTTTCTTCACTGAGGATTATATCTGTAAAGAAACGAATCACCGCTTCTCGTAAGCCTTTTATACCACGATAATTCTCCTGTTTTTTCTTATCGCTGAGCAATTGGAGATATCCGTGATCTAACTGTACAGCTTGCGGTTTATTTCCCGGCCATGCATTGATCATCTCTAAGATATTCTCAACATTCTTACGGACAATTTGGAAATCCTGCTGACTTGATTGCAACCAATTAAGAATATTTTGTTCAACTGTTAAACTCGCATCACTAATAATACACTGGATAAAGTGTTGTTGCGCATTTGGCAGATCCGTCTTTTGGGCTTTTGTTAAGGTGTCTGCAATATATGCAACCAGTGTTTCAAGTGTGGGATTATCTTTTTTCAGAGTTCTGATTCCGCTACGCCAACGGCTGATTAGTGAATGATCCAAGTTAAGAATATTAGCTAAACGGGCATTGCTGACTGAAAATAATTGCATAAAGCAATCTATTTTTTGATCAAAATCGGGTAGGTAATCATGCATTAGATCAGGATCTTCGCCCAAGGATAATTGGGCAAGTCGTAATAAATCATGATGCAAAATAGAATAATCACCGGGCAAGAGATAGAGTTCACTCAGTTGATCACAACATGCTGAGCCGGACGAACTAGTCACAAGTTTCACTTTTAATTGATCATTTACAAAATTTCGCAAATCTGAAAGTTTATTGTTTTCAGTAGCCACTTGAATAATTCCGGCAACAATCCGGTTTAAATGGTTGCGATCTGTAAGTGGTGACTTAACACCCCTACGATAACGACTGATCGTACTTGGATGCAGACCTGAAAAATGGGCCAGCTCCACATTTTTTATTTCAAATTTATTTTGAAAATAATTTAACCAATCAGAAAATACCATTTTGACCACCTATAATAATTATACAGTCTTAAACAAAAGAAGTTCAATCAATATTAAGTAATAATTAAAGAAATAACATAATTTAAGAATTAAGACCAAGCCGATTGGCTAAACTTTCAATAGATATATGATTTAAGCTCAAAATATAATATACTTTAAGCATTAACACTATTATTAAGCTTGTCAGAGAGCAACCGAAGATGCTCGGAAAAGGAATAACATGTTAAATAAAAAACGTTCAGATCATACAACTCTTTTCAATAAAAACCTGATAATTATTCTCCTGCTTAGTCTAATTTTTGTTTTGCAAGGCTGTGTAGCAAAAGAAGGCAATCAACAAGAACAGGCACGAACAGATAGTCAGCAAAATGAACAAGTCGAATCTGTGCCGGATGACCAAATAGCAACTCCGGCAAATGACCAGTCACCATCACCTTCGCAAAAGACAATTTCGCTTGATGCTTTAGTAGAAAAAGAACAGCAGGATTTAACCTCTTCTTTCACAATTGGGATGATCGGTGATGTTCTTTTTCATGAATGGTTAATTGAGGGCGGACTACAAGAAGACGGCTCATATGATTATCCATACATTTATGAATATTTGGAATCCGATGTGAACAATCTGGATTTTGCCATGTTTAATATGGAAGGTACTTTAGCCGGTCCTCCTTATACCGGATATCCCATGTTTTCTGCTCCCTCTGCTCTAGCCGATTCGATGGCTGAAAAAGGATTCGACTTATGTACAACCGCAAGTAATCATAGTGTCGATCGAGGAGTTGAAGGTATGAATGCTACTATAGATGCATTGCGCAGTGCCGGCTTGGAAAATCTGGGAACTCGCAAAGAAGGAGATCCGCCTTATTTCTCTACAGAATTAAACGGAATCAAAGTTGCTATCAGTACAGCTACTTATACAACCCCTAAAATCAACGGCTTAGTCAGTTTGAACGGTATTCCTGTTCCTGCTGAAAGCGAGCATCTAATTGACACTTTCAGTTTAGAAGAACCGTATATCTATCAAGATATGGAAAAACTACAAACACGCGCTCAAACTATGCGAGCAGATGGCAATGAAGTTGTTATTTTTATCATGCATTGGGGAACTGAATACAGTTTAAGTGAAGATTGGTCACAAGAACTTTATGCTCAGGCTTTAGCCGATGCAGGTGTTGATATGGTTTTCGGTATGCATCCTCACGTGGTTGAACCGATAAAAACCGTACAATCTGAAGATGGCAAACATAATATGTTAGTATATTATTCTTTGGGTAATTCGGTTTCGGATCAGGATTATTACACTGCCGATATGATGGGGCATTGCCAGGACGGTTTAATGGGAATCGTCACTTTTGAAAGAGATAAATACGGTGAAGTATCAATCGGCGAATGTGGATATCTGGCAACTTACTGCAATATGATCAAGATTGCTCACGATGCCACGCAAAGCAGAGTTATTCCCGTAAAACGAGCCTTGGAAAATCCAGCTGATTATGGAATTAGTGATATTTCTTTGATTCAGGGATCCTCAGAGCGCACGGCCAACATTATGGCTGAGAATTCGATTCAAGGAATTGAATTCAAAGAATATTATTCAGTACCTCTACCCCTGGTTGAATTTGAAGCTGAGCCATAGGAATAGCAATCATTATTGCTTTTTAGCTCAAAATAATTAATACTTGATTTGGTCAATCTTTATAACTCAGATGTGGATAGATTGACCAAATTTTATCTGATTGGATTGTTTATGAAATATATTATTAGTCACACAAATGACACTGCTTATAACGTTGCACTTGAAGATTACGCTTTTAATAATTTAACTGATGTTGATGAGATTTTTATGCTCTGGATTAATCAGCCATCAATCATAATCGGAAAAAACCAAAATGCTCTGGCTGAGATTAACAGTGAATTCGTTAAAGAAAATAACATTAGAGTAATTCGTCGTATTTCCGGCGGAGGTGCTGTATATCATGATTATAATAATCTCAACTACACCATAATAGCACCACGTCAAGACGAGAATGCTTTCGATTTTAAGGCTTTTTCTCAACCTGTAATCAGAGCTTTGGCTAAACTGGGAATCAAAGCAACCTTTAGCGGCCGAAATGATCTGGAGATTGAGGGTCAAAAATTTTGCGGAAATGCACAAGCTTATAGCAAAGACCGTGTTTTACATCACGGTTGTTTAATGTTTGATGTTGATGTTTCGGTCTTAAGCAATTCATTGAATGTCAGAGAAGATAAAATAAAATCTAAAGGAATTAAATCTGTGCGTAGCCGGGTCACCAATATTAAGGATCATCTAGGCTCATCAATGACGGTTGAAGATTTTCAACAAGCCTTATTTGATGAAATGAAGACCGTCCGTCCAGAATTTGAACCTTATATTTTAAGCGAAACGGATAAAGAGAAAATATTAGAACTTGCTGAATATAAAGCAAGCTGGGAATGGAATTACGGAAAATCTCCAGCTTACGATTTACGTAAAGATCTAAAATATTCATTCGGTAACATTGAAGTATTATTAGAAACATCACGTTCTAAGCTAAAAAATGTTACTTTTTACGGTGATTTCTTCGGCGTGCGCGATGTCGGGGAATTAGCTCAAGCATTAAAAGGCTTAACCCTGGAAGAAACAGCCATTAAAGATACTGTCAATAACTTGACCTACCCAATTTCAGACTATTTCTCAGGATTAAGCAATCAGGAATTTTCTGAATTATTATTGCCCTAATCTCCGAAATCTATTAAGGTTTCAGCTTCGGTGACCAGAATCCAAGTTTGACCGGGATTGAGTTTTAATTCTTCTCCGTCTCGATAATACTTAGTTCTGCTTGCCAAATCTTCTTTTACCCAGGTAATCGGGATATATTCACCTTGCGAAATATAGTAACCGGTTCCCTCGCCAAAATGATCTAAAGTTAAGATTCCGCCAATTGTAGGATGCGGATAGTAAACTGCTTCCTGAATAATAATATTGACTATCTCAAAAGGTTCCTGATCATTTTCATCGACTTGCTCTACACCGTCTTTGGTCAAAGAGTAAGTTTGTGTTTCCGGAACATATCTAAATAAGCTGTTGTTGTCAGCAAAATAACTGACACTTACTTCTTCGGCCTTTTCTCCATTCGGTTTTTCAGCTGTTTGATTAAAGAGATAGCCTTCGGTATCATTGGTTTCTTCATATCCTATCTGTTGCATAAATTCACGCAAGGATTCCGTTGAACCATACATATTATGAGGTGCCACCTTGCCGGTTTCAAAATAACGCCACATAGCTGAAGGAGGTGCAATCATAGCATCCAGATCAATATAGTTACCGGTGGCCAAAATTTCGGTGGCTTCACTTGAACCGCCAACATGTGCATAGCCGGCTTCAAACTCATTCATCCGCTCAATATAATATTTACGCGCAGAACGAATTGGTCCCAACAATTCAGCATCTTGCGAATGGAAAAGAGCCATATATCTTGTATAAGTACCTTCAACACGCATTTCAAAAACCATATCCGCTTGGCGAATTCCGGCATGCATTCTTGCATCCGGATGATTATCCAGCATTACGGCAATCGGACGTAAGTTATTTCTTACCTCAGTTGTCGGTAAACCGGAGAATTTTGCATACGCTTCACTTTCTGTTTCCGAAACTTCTGTTCCAAGAGCTTTGGTTTCCATTTCGGATTCGGTAGCTTCTACTGAACTCTCGGATACTTCTTCACTTTCCACAGGTAACATTGACTCTGCAACAGTTTCTTCCTCTTCTTCTGTTTTTTTGTTACAAGCAACTGTTAGGATCATTGTAAGTATGATTAAAACAGTAACTATTTTTGTTAAAATCTTTTTCATGGTAGCTCCATTAATAAATATTATTTTTTGAAATTTAATTACAATAATAAAATGATAACATGTTTTTCGTTTGCTTAGTCTATCAGATTTAGAAAATACCCGTTTTTTGTACTGCTAACTCATCAAACTGGTCTAGTTTCACTTGCGGTATTAGTTGTTTGATCTGTTCAAGTTCGGGTGCAGTAGTGCCTGTAGTTTGTACCATGGCTGTTGAAGTAGCACAGGTCAGTTTAAGAATTTCCTGAATAGGTAAATTGTTTTCAATTCCGTAAGCAAAAGCTGCGACTTGAGAGTCTCCTGCTCCGACCGGACTTTTTACTTCAACTTTTAGCGGTTGAATGTAGATTTTTTCTTGCTTGCTTGAATAGAAACTGCCCTTGCTGCCCAGCGAAACTAAAATATGCTCTATACCTTGATCTAATAAAGGGTTTGTTGCTTGTTCTATCTCGGCTAGACTAGTAATTTTTTTGCCAACTAATTGTTCTAATTCAAAGAGATTAGGTTTAATTAAAAAAGGAGCAGCTGAGATGCTTTCTTGCAGACTCCTTCCATCGACATCTAAAATAACCTTGCAAGCCTGTTGCTTAAAAATCTTGATTAAATTCTTATATGTCTGAGCAGGAAAATTTGTCGGAATACTACCGGATAGAACAATAAGATCATCCGAACTGACTACTTTGAGTAATTTCTCAACCAGTAAATCAAGGTTTTCTTCAGCTAATTCAGGACCGGCTTGATTAAGCTCAGTAAACTCTTCTGTTGCTTGATCGATGATTTTAAGATTCGTTCTAATCATCTTTTGCGGAACAAGCACAAAAGAATGTTCAAGTCCTGCCTTAAGCATTGACTCCAGAAACTCTTCGGAACCCTTTTGCGGTAAAAGTCCGTGAGCTTGTTGTTTTCCGCCCAGTACTTTAACAATTTTGGAAACATTGATCCCTTTGCCACCTATATCTCTTCTGGTTTCTAAGGCACGATTTAATTTATTAATCTGAAAATTTTCACAAATAATTGTCTGATCAAATGAAGGATTCAAAGTTATCGTGTAAATCATGATGTTAATGTCCTTTTGTTCTTGTGCCCTCTAATCGCTAATCAACAATTTTGACGGAATTAGTCAGCTTACCTATATTTTCTATTTCAAATTCTATCAGATCGCCTGATTTTAGATATTGAGGTGGTTTCATGGCAACACCTACACCGGCAGGAGTTCCGGTCAAAATTATATCTCCGGCACGTAAAGTCATACCCTGTGATAAATCAGAAATCAGTGTAACGAGATCAAAAATAAAATTAGCTGTATTAGATTTTTGTCTTAATTCTCCATTTACTTTAGCTGAAATATTTAACTGTGGCGGAAATGCAATTTCTTCTGCGCTGACTAGATAAGGCCCCAGAGCTAAAGAATTATCTAAGCTTTTTCCTTTGAACCATTGTCCTCTTGTAGTTTGAAGATCACGGGCTGAGATGTCATTACTGACTGCATAACCGAAGATATATTGTTCAGTAGCATTCAAATCAATGTCCTTGCCATCTTTTGCTATAATAACAGCCAGTTCAACTTCGTAGTCTAATTTCCGAGCAGAGGGTTGTCGGATTTCAATAATCTCCTGATCGCCTAATAACACATCACAAGCTTTAGAAAAATAAATGGGATAGGTAGGTAATTGGATTGAACCTTCATTAGTAAATTCAGTTACTTCAAGGGCATGATCTTGGTAATTTTTCCCTACACAAAAAACATTACGTCTAGGATACCTAATTGGAGATAGTAATTTTACTTCAGTTAAAGATATTGCCTGATCAGCAAAGTGATACAAAACAGAATTAATCTCTAAATTAATTGTCCGACCGTATTCGATGATAAATGCTAGTAAATCAGGAGGTACATCATAATTTAAACTACTTAGAATTGTGGCTAAAGGCACGATTTGAGAATTCTGATTAAGTATTCCGTAATCAGGTTTTCCTTGATAAATATAAGAAATAAATTTCATATAAGATTTCCTTAATAAATATTAGCTGAATTTTTTTATAATATAATCCGGAGAATAATTAGAAAATCAGGCTTCCACATCTTCCAATTCAACTTTTTTGGCAATACCTAAGGCACGTAAACGAGGTGTCTTTTTGTAGACATTAGCTTCCATTCTCGCTAGATGTTCTGCCAAAAAGCTGACCGATTCTTTGATGTAGTCACCACGATTCAACATTACACATTCTGCTCTGGCGGCACCTTCAGCTGCATCGGTAACTTCCGCTCGGCTGGGTATTCCGGTACTCACCATATGATCTAAGACTTGAGTAGCCCAAACCACAGGCACATCGGCCGCTTCACAAATCCAGAGAATTTGTTGTTGAAGTTCTGCCAGGCGCATATAACCTGTTTCCACTGCCAAATCTCCTCGGGCAATCATTACTCCGAAGTTTACTTTACCCGCAGCTTCGGCAATAATGTCAGGCAAATTATCAATACCTTGTAAAGTTTCAATTTTAGCTATGATTGCCGGTTTGTTAGTGGTATTATTTCTCTTTTCAATTTCTGCCAGACAACGACGAATATCTTTTTTGTTTTTGATAAAAGAAAATGAAATGATATCTGCATGTTTTACCGCGAAATCGAGATCTAGTTCATCTTTTTCAGTAATTACAGGTAGTCTCAGCTTAGTTCCAGGAAAGTTGAGACCTTTATCTACTCTTAATCTGACTCCTCTGGGTCGATGTGTTTTTGTGACACGTACAATAACTCCATCTTCAGCAACAGATTCAACTTTACCTTCAATTACCCCATCATCGTACAGAACACGACTACCAACTTTTAGATTATCTAGGATTTGCGGCAAACTGCAGCCGACTTTGAGTTCATCTTCATCTTCTACAGAGGTTTCCATTTTATTACATAAGAAATAAGATGAACCTACAGTAACCCGGTCACGTCTTCTTGCTGATAGAACCCAATTAACCCTGGCTTTTGGTCCTGCAATATCCATACTGACTTTGCAGGTTTTACCAGTCTCAGCTTCAGCTTTTCTGACATTGTCGATTATTTTTTGCCAGACTTCCGGACCATCATGAGCACAATTGATTCTGATTACATTCATACCTGATTCAATCAATTCTTTGATCGCTTGGTAATCCCCTGCTTCCGGTTTGGCAACAGTTACCATTATTGCAGTATTTCGCTCGGGTAGTATCTCGCCGAATAATTCTTCTGCTCTTTCTTGTAATATATAGCGCCCGAATTGAAAAGAAGAACTCTCAGGATAATCATATCTTTCAATATCCCGGCCAATGATCCTGCTCAATGTTGAAATAACAGCATCGATAGTGCTCATTGTACGTGACTCAAGACGTCCCAGGGATGATAAACCCCAAGTTGACAGTTCATCTTGTAGGTCGCGAATATCTCTTCTGCGTAAAGCAATATAAAAAGCAAGATTTTGAGCACTTCCATGAAAATCTTCTTTTTCTATCCTTTTTTTCCAACGCTTATAAAGACTCATTCCGTCTTCATATACATCCTGACGCAATTCAAGCATTTGTTTTAGCAAATCTGTCGGTAATGCACGATTTTTCAAGGTCATATTACTCCTCATTTTAATTTAGAAGAAATTTTTTCTTCTAAGAGAGAATCCTTCTACCTTGTATTATATCTTATTTATCCGAATTCTAGTATTAGAATGCGAGTTCCTTTCTGACAAAGTTAAAGAAGACAATTGTAGTTGTTGCTGCTGCAATAAAATCTGTAATCGGCTCAGCTAAGTAAACTCCAAAAACCGGATTATCTGTCATAAAGCGTGGTAAAAGCAGAATCAGTGGAATCAGCAAGATTACTTTGCGCAATAAAGCCATGAAAGCACTGATTTTGGCTTGACCAAAAGCTATAAAGCTTTGTTGACATGACACTTGGAAACCTAAGAAAAATACACCGAAACAGAAAATGCGCATCGTCCAACGAGTCGCTGCAATCAGTGCCGGTTCAGTTGTAAACATGCCGATCAATAAATCCGGGAAAAATTGAATAAATAAACCGAAAACCGTAGTGTAAATAACACTTGAAGCTATCAGTAATTTGATCGTTTGTTTGACACGTTCCGGTTTTTCCGCACCATAGTTATAGCTGATAATCGGTGTTGCTCCCTGAGCTAAACCGGCAATCGGCATGAAAATAAATTGCATGATTAAGCTGTTGATTGCCATTGTACCTACATACAGATCACCGCCAAACTTGAAGAGTGTTCTGTTAAAAGTAATTTGGAGCAAACTTTCTGTTAAATGCATAATAAAGGGTGAAAGACCTAGTGAAACAATCTGCCCCAAGTATTGAGGTTTAATACGAAGATTTCGCCAGCTAATTTGCATCTGGCTTTTTTTGCTAAAAAAGAATTTAACAACCCAGGCAGCTGAAATATATTGAGAAATAACAGTTGCCAAAGCTGCTCCTCTGGTTCCCATATTAAAGCCAAAAATAAAAATCGGATCTAAAATAATATTTAAAATTGCTCCGATTAAAGTTGTTTTCATAGCTGTACCGGCAAAGCCTTGGGCTGAAATAAAAAAGTTTAAGCCCAGAGAAGCCATCACAGCAGGACTTCCCAAAAGATAGATTTCAATATACTGCATAGCATAAGGCAGACTTTCCGAACTTGCGCCAAAAGCAAGCAAAAGAGGTTCTCGAAAAACTAAACCAAGTCCTGCTAGAACAATTCCTACAATAAATGCAGTGATTGTAGCAGTATTCATGATTTGTTCTGCTTCTTCTTGATTTCCGGCTCCCAAAGCAATCGAAGCTCTTGGCGCACCACCGGCGCCAATCAACATTGCAAAAGCACTTACAATCATTAATAATGGCATGCTGACGCCAACTCCGGTTAATGCAATATGACCGACATCTTTAATATGTCCTATATACATTCGATCGACCATGTTGTAAAGCAAGTTAACTAATTGAGCAATGATCGCCGGAATCGAGAGCTTCCAAAATAATTTAGATATTTTTTCTGTGCTTAAGATGTTTTTTTCAGCCATTATGTCTCTCTTTTCTTATTAAATTAAAAGCCATCCAAGAGTTGAAGTCAAGGATGGCTTTCTACACTATTCGTGTACTAAAGGGGTTAAATGATTATACGCCTAATTTACTACGTCTTAATCTTTCACCATCGGTGAAGTTGTGTTTCGGTGTATAGCCGGCAATTGGAGCAATTCTCTCATGATAGAGATCAATGAACCAATCTGCTTGAGGGAAGAAATCATCTTCTAATTCAAAAGCAGGTGTAATCCAGTTACGTGAACCGAGTACTTGTACCGGAGCATCAAGATAATCAAAAGCCATATCTTGAATATTGCGAGCCAGATCATTGAGGTAAGATCCTCTTTCTGTAGCATCACCTGCAACAATAACTTTGCCGGTTTTCTTAACCGATTCAATCACCATGTCATAATCGAACGGTACTAGTGTTCTTGCATCAATTACTTCAGCCGAAATACCATATTTTTCTTGCAATTGGTCAGCTGCTTCAAGTGCACGATACATGGTTGCACCAACAGTTAAGAATGTTACATCAGAACCTTCTCTACGTAGAGCAGGCTCACCGAGTGTTACTTCAAACGGTTCTGCCGGGACTCCTTCTTTAACAAACTCTTCACCGATATCATATAGTCTTTGACTTTCAAAAACAATTACCGGATCTGTTCCGTTAAGCGCTGCGGTCAAGATGCCCTTTGCATCATAAGGTGTCGCTGGGAATGCAACTTTGATTCCCGGAATATGGGCAACTAAGGATGTCCAGTCTTGTGAGTGTTGAGCACCGTATTTAGAACCTACTGAAACGCGAATGACAACCGGCATCTTGAGATAACCGCCTGACATAGCTTGCCATTTCGGTAATTGGTTAAATACTTCGTCACCTGCACGACCTAAGAAGTCGCAATACATTAATTCAACTAAAGCACGACCACCCGCCATCGCATAGCCGATACCGGAACCGATAATTGCCGCTTCAGAAATAGGTGAGTTAAAGAAACGATGATAGGGAACAGCTTCTGTTAAACCGCGGAAGCAGGCATAAGCCCCACCCCAATCACGCAAATCTTCTCCATAAGCAATTAAGGTTGGGTCTTCATAGAATTTATTAATAACAGCTTCAAAAACTCCGTCGCGGAATTGATAGCGTTTGTTCGGTGTTAGAGCTTTTCCATTTTCGTCAAAAGCATAACGCTCGCGACGTGAAATTTGTTTTACTCTGATGTTGTCAGCAAGTTCTTCTTTGGTAACCAACATATCGGGTTCACGATCATCAAATGCTGCAACTTTCTCATTGGAAAACATCAGATCTTCAATTGCTTTGGGGTCTGCTTGCAAGTCCATGCGAGGGGAAATTTCTGGATCAATAGCCAACTTAACAGCTTGTGTAATCTTGGTAATTGTATAGTCGTCAATTTCATCGATTTCGGATTGATCAGCAACACCAGCTTCAATCAACTGCTCCGGGAATGTTTTGAGCGGATCATGATCTGCCCAAGCATCTTTCTCATCTTCAGTTCTATATGAATCTGCATCAGATGGAGAGTGTCCTGAGAAACGGTAAGTCACCAATTCTAAGAAGATTGGTCCTTCTTTATCTTCAATATTTTTCATCTTACGTTTATATGCATCAATGACTGCCAAAGGATTATTACCATCAACGGTTTCAGTATGCATTTGACGTGGATTACATGCTGCACCAATCCTGGAAGGATTGCCGTAACCCATAGTTTCACCCTTGGTTTGGCCACCCATTCCGTAGTGATTATTATTCACGTTGAAGATTAATGGTAAGCCACCTTTCATATCACCTTCCCACAAGGTTTCGTATTGATCCATGGTTGCCATGGCAAGTGCTTCCCAAACCGGTCCACAACCCATTGAACCATCGCCGAAGTTACCGATTACAATACCGGGTTCGCGATTAACTTTTTTGTATAAAGCGGCACCAAGTGCTATATCGGCTGAACCACCAACGATAGCATTGTTGGGGAAAATTCCCAGCGGAGTGAAGTAACTGTGCATTGATCCGCCAAGCCCCTGATTAAAGCCGGTTTCTTTAGCAAAAATTTCTGCTAATACACCATATAGAATATAGCTGGTTGCTAATTCTTTTACTGATTCTTCGTCATCACGGATCGATTCCAAGGCTTTTAACTGTTTGCCGTCCATGAACTCTTCCATGATTTCCATCAGCTCTTCATCGTCCATTTTGCGAATTGCCGAGAAAGCCTTCGCTAAAACTTCACCATGGCTTCTATGTGAACCAAAGATGAAGTCATTTTTGTCCAGATAATAAGCTTGACCGACAGCGGCTGCTTCTTGACCGATCGACAAGTGAGCGGGGCCCGGATTATTATACTCCATACCTTGATATGCATTGGTTGTCTTGATTGACATCAGCATATCTTCAAATTCGCGGATCAATCGCATGTCACGGTAGATCGCCATCAGCTCTTCTTTGGTAAAGTTATCTTTTTCGTCTTTGACTGTCTTTTGATATTGATTGACAGGTATATCTTTTAATTCTATCGTACGTGGTGCACGAGCTTTCTCCGGATTAATAGGTAATTGTTTAGTCATATATTCCTCCTGATGAACCTTTCCTTTTATCTTATTCTTTTAGTTTATGATTAATATTTATAGTGCAAATATTGCTTCTCTAATTGCTTCACCAACAGTTGGATGTGGGAAAATAAATTCTTTTATCTCATCAATCGTCATCTGCTTCTCAATCATCATACCCAAAGGTATTACAAGTTCGGATGCGTAGCTACCAAGCATATGAGCACCGATCAAATAGTTGCGTTTATTATCCACCAACAATTTAATCACGCCGTTGCCACGTTCAACTTCGGCTACATATCTACCGCTATAGGCAAGAGGTATTGTAAGCGCTCTATAATCCAGACCTTTTTCTTTAGCACTTTGTTCAGATTCTCCGACAAAGCTCATTTCCGGATTTGTATAAAGAACGGAAGGCATTGCTTCATAACGCATTAGATCTTTTTTACCAAGAATTGTATTGACTGCAACCTCGGCTTCACGATATGCCGCATGAGCAAGCATCCATTTGCCGTTAACATCACCGATAGCATATACATTTGGCACATTGGTTAAGCATTGATCATCCACAATGATATTGTTACGATCGCATTCAACACCAATCTTGTCCAATCCTATATCTTGTGAAACCGCGTATCTACCGATTGAAATTAAGCAATAGTCTGCTTCGATTTTTTCTTTCTTGCCGTCTGCTTCAAATTCAACATAACCCTCTCCAAAACCCGTAACCGGTGAGCTGAGTTTGAATTCTAAACCTTTAGCTTCAAAATTCTTCTGCAGTAATTTACTGAGATCTGAATCGACTGTTCCTGCAATATGATCAAGCATTTCAATCACGGTTACTTTTGAGCCTACAGTTTGAAAGTAGCTGGCCATTTCTAAACCGATAACTCCACCACCTACGATCACCATACTTTTCGGAATTTCTTCCAAATCTAATATTTCGCGACTGGTCAGAACAAAACCGCTCTCCAA
>JAAYKK010000099.1 GCA_012522435.1 Clostridiaceae bacterium
AATCAATGCAATTTGCTATGCAGGGGAGAGTTTATGATTGGATAGGTAAGCCTTTATCAGAGATTGATCAAAGCTGGACAATAATTTCTAACTATCCTGAAGAGACTATCTTACCGGGTGAACGTATAGGTCTTGGTTTAATACCTCCTCAAGAGATGGGTAAGCCACGCGAAACCGACGAGGATTTTCCTTTACTGAGCTTAACTGTTTTTAATCCTAATCAAGAACCGGTTTTAATTGAAGATGCCACAATTACTGCAATTCAAACTGATGTTTTCAGTGTTAATAATTATGAAGAGAATTCTGGCGATATAGGATTCACTTTACCTAAAGGCTTGTCAGGTTACGATCCTGTTGAAAAAATGATAGAGATTTATGGACAACCTGATAGATCATATAATGAATTTATGACAGAAAAGTTTGCCTATCTGGATGAGGATAAAAGCTTAACTCTTCAAATAGTTCTGGGCAATATACATTCATTTTGTTTGCAAATTTATCCTACTCCGGATTATGTGAGAGAAGCATCTACGAATTTAACTGAATTTTCTCCGAATTTAGAAGGTCAACCTTATGTTAATTTTGGAGGTAAACTGTTCAAGATAGAAGGTGCAACGCTAGCAAATGTTATGGAAGATTTAAACCTCAGGAACGGCGGTTGGGATGAAGAAGCCAATAAAATTCAAGCTGAGAAAATTCTTGAACCAATGGAAGAAACAACGTACAGCGCATATATTAACGGGTTTAATAATCAAATTGTTTTTTTACGAGTAGCGAATTCAGATACTGAACCAAAGAAGATTGATGAAGCAGAGGTTATCGGTCTCAATGTTAGATTAACAGAAAAGAATTTTGATCTAGAAGAAAGCTTACTGTTTGAAGATCTTAATCTAACTTATGATGCAGAGATAAGAAACCCTAATTTTACATTACCTGTGATTGGACCTTTCGGGGTGCAAATGAGTGGTGATCTTGAAGAAGAATTTGCGAAGATACCTGATGACGCATTAGAAAAAGAATTTGCCGAAGATGGGGGCGGTTATGTAACCTATGACGCAAACGGCTATCATTATCTGATTTTTGCAATGCCGGGTTATCAAGATCAAACAGCTATTATTGACGAAATTATGTTCACGATTCAATAATAGTTCCGGATTGGAGCAAAATACTATGAGTGATTTTTTCACCGGCATTCCTACAGGGAATATGGAGTTTCCCAAAACTACTGTAATGATGCTCGATTTGTCTTTGCTCTTGGCTGCTGTACTGCTCATAATTTTATCGAAAAAATATTTGAACTTCACTCGGTTTTTGAAGATTATTGGCATCTTACTTTTATTTGAATTTTTTATCATTAATATCTGGTATTGGTTAGCTCCTTTTTTGGTTTCGCCTTGGCCTTTTTATCATTGTCGTTTAGCGAAGATGATTCTGCCGGTGATTGTCCTTTTGGATGCGAGCAGTAAAACAAAACCATTGCATATTTATGCTTCTTTAATTGGATTTTTGGGTGCTGTAAGCGCTTTCTTAATACCTATTCCTGATCCCTTTTTGTGGCCACATATTACAATTGCAAGTTACTTTCTGGGACACTTTTTATTATTCATTCTTTCGCTCGGAATTATTGTTCAAGATCTTAAACCATGGACAGCACGTGATTTCCTGAACAGTCAGTTGATTTTGCTAATCGCAAACATTGTACTATGGATGTCTGCCAGAATTACAAAATTCAATTATGGTTACTTTTTAAGTCCTCCACTTTTTAAAGAACAATTAGCAGGAATCCATCCAATTGCTTTAGCATTTTTAGTTATTGCTGCTCATGCAATACTTTTGGCGATTTGTTTTCTGCTCATGCAATTACTGAAAAAAATGCTAAGACCAAAACTACAGTCAAGCAAGATTTATTAGATCTATCAGAAAATGATTCCTTAATACTTTATTAATAATTGATAAAAAAAGAAACCAATGATATATGATTAATGAGACAATATTGTTAAATTATGAAAATGAAAATACTTTTAGTTGAAGATGATCAAGAATTGATCAAACAATTGACAGCATTTTTGCGCAATGAGAATTTTGCTGTTGAGACTGTTTCAGGTCAAAAGATGGCTCTGAAGATATTAGAGTCCCGGAGTTTTGATTTAATTCTTTTGGATATTAACCTAGCCGATGGTAATGGCTTTGTTCTGTGTTCAGCAATTAAAGAAAAATATCAAACTCCGGTAATTTTCTTAAGTGCTTTAGGTGATGAGTATAGCACTGTGACCGGATTAGAGTTGGGTGCAGATGATTATATAGCGAAACCATTCAGACCAAGAGAGCTGATTTCTCGGATTAACAATGTATTACGCCGTCAAAAACAAGGTACAGTTTTGCAGATTGGTAAAATAACGGTTGATACACAAAGTGCAATTGTTGAAAAGCAAGGTGAAGTAGTTGAGTTATCGGCTTTGGAATATAGGTTATTGTTAGTTTTCCTTAATAACCGCAAGATGATCATCAGCCGAGATTTATTGCTCGAAGAGATTTTTAATTTATCAGGCGAATTTGTGCAAGATAACACTCTGACTGTTTATATCAAGAGATTACGTGAAAAGATTGAAGATGATCCGAAAGATCCTGTCTACTTGAAAACAATTCGCGGTTTAGGCTATCGTATGGATTAATTTAATATTTTGTTAAAAATCGGAGAAGATAGATTGTTAAATTTGTGGTGCAACCCTGAAGTTAAACGTTCATTACTCATTGCTGTTATTCTAAGCGTAATCATTGCCATTTTGAGCTCTGTTTTGTCACTGAAATTAGCTTTTGTAATTACTGTTACATCTTTATTTTGGCATGTTTACTATTTATTTGAGAAGTATAAACGTTATCAAAAAATATCAGATTTGAGTTCTGATTTAGATAAGATCTTAAATGACAATCGAAAATTAAAATTAGAAGATTATACAGAAGGTGAATTGAGTATTCTCGCTTCAAGTGTAGAAAAAATACTGACACGTTTGCATCAACAACAGGATCTATTAACTCATGATAAACATTTTTTAGCAGAAAGTCTGGCTGATATATCCCATCAACTTAGAACACCTCTTGCTTCGCTCAATTTATTATTCGATCGCTTAAAACAACCTAACTTGTCCAAAGCTGAACAACAATTTGCTCTGCGAGATATTTATCGTTTGCTTAATCAGCTTGAACGTTTAATTGATAATCTCTTAATCATGTCCAAACTAGATGCAGGAGCGATTATCTTTAATCGAGAAAAACATTCCGTTAAGGAGTTGCTCAATAAAGCAATTCAGCCTTTAGAAATTAGACTTGAACTTAAAGAGGTCGATCTACATCTTGAGTTAGAAGGAGAACTGGAATGCGATCTCTTCTGGACTGCTGAGGCTTTAACTAATATTCTGAAAAACTGTTTAGAGCATTGCAATAAGTCAGGTGAAATAATTGTGAGCAGTGAACAAAATCCCCTCTACACAGAAATATTTATTGCTGATAACGGTCAGGGTTTCTCAGAGGCAGATTTACCTAACTTATTTAATCGTTTTTACCGTGGTGAAAATGCAGCTCCGGATAGTATTGGAATTGGTTTAGCACTTGCTCGTCAAATCATTCATGATCAGGATGGTACCTTGAAAGCAGAGAACAATTTATCCGGCGGAGCTTTATTTATCATTCGTTTTTATTCATAAGACAATTCTAGATTAATCAAAAAGAGTTTTAAGGAATCCTTAAATTTGTCAAAGTGACATTTTTGTCAGTTTTCAGTCAGGGAAGTGACACTTCAAATATCTATACTAAGGGCATAGAACTTTTAAACAAGCATAGGTTGATCGCATTTTGCCTTAACCGTGCTAATTGAGATACTAATGGAGAATAGGCTTATGGAATTATTAGAAGTCAGAAATTTGTCAAAGATTTATACTCAGGGAGAAAATAAAATAAAAGCCTTGGACAATGTTTCATTTAAAGTTGACCAAGGTGAGTTTATTTCAATAATCGGTGCTTCCGGCAGCGGAAAATCAACCTTACTTCATCTAATAGGTGGGGTAGATCAACCTACAAAGGGAAATATTTTCCTCAACGGACAGGATGTATATAGCCAAAATGAAGAACAATTAGCAATTTTCAGAAGACGTCAAGTCGGTTTAGTATATCAATTTTATAATCTAATTCCGGTCCTAGATGCTATAGAGAATATGACTTTGCCTGTATTAATGGATGGAAGAAAAATAGATGAAGCTTATTTGACTGATCTGTTGAACAATCTGCAATTACTGGGACGTGAGAAACATTTGCCGAACCAACTCTCCGGTGGTCAACAACAAAGGGTGTCGATCGGCAGAGCTTTGATGAACAAACCTTCAATTGTGCTCGCCGATGAACCGACCGGGAATCTGGATAGTAAAAATTCACAGGAAATTGTTAAGCTATTGCGTCTTTCCAATCAACGTTACAATCAAACCTTGATGATTATTACTCATGATGAAGATATTGCATTACAGGCTGATCGGATTATTGCTTTGGAAGATGGGAAAATTATTCGAGATGAGGTGTTAAGAAGATGAGTCTATTTTCTAAATTATCCTTTCGTAACCTGAGCAAGAATCGCGGACGGACAGCAATTACTGTTATCGGGGTTGTTTTAGCTACAGCCATGATCTGTGGTTTAATGTCATTAATTGCGAGTTTTCAAGGTTATTTAATCAAAGATCAAATAGCAAAAGTAGGAGACTGGCATCTTCAATATAAAAATATCAATCCTACAGAAGTTAAAGAAATTGTAGAAGATCCGGAAGTTAAAGATTATGTTTTTGCTGAGGAAGTTGGTTATGCAAAAATTGATAACAAAAATTCATACAAACCTTACCTTTATCTGGTGGGTGCTAGCGATGATTTTACAGAAATAATTCCTCTTTATCTAACAGAGGGTAAATTGCCGGCTTCAGCTAATGAGATTATTTTACCTAGTAATTTAATAGGTAATGCTAAAACTGAATATAAAATAGGCGATACGATTAAGTTAGACTTAGGTCAGAGATATCCCATCCATGATCCAAATAATGAAGCTCAAAATCATCATCAATCTTCGGTGGATTCAGTAGGAGATGTAGCTAACAGTTCTTCTCAAAAACCTCAGGTGATGGGGCAGGATATTCCATTTAATATGATGGATGATCAAGCAAGCGAAGAATTAAAGATTGAACAAACTAAGACCTATACAATTTCAGGGTTTTATCAAAGAAGTTATTTAGAACCTTATAGTGCACCGGGATATATGGCGCTTACAAAGGCTGATTCAGCCGCGAATAGTTCAGAGCAAGTCGAGCCGAAGACAACTCTTTATTTACAATTGAAAAATCCCAAAGAGGTTTATAATTTTGTTAAGGATTATGCAGAGATCGGAAATAATGAGCTTAACTCTTCTTTGCTCAGATTATATGGCATTAGCGGCAATAATCATTATTTATTAATGATTAGTAGCTTAACCATTATTTTCATGGCGATGATTATTTTAGGTTCA
>JAAYKK010000100.1 GCA_012522435.1 Clostridiaceae bacterium
ACAATATACTTTTGGATAGAATCCTGATTTTCCATTTGGAGCAAACAGGTGTTGTTAATATGTCCACTACCGTATTCTTCAGTGGTTGCAATAATTCTACCCGGGATTTGAAATGCTTGAATAATTTCATCAATTGAGATCATGTTTATTCACTTATCTAAAAATCAATTAATACTGAACTGCAGTAGCTAGCAACTATACTCAATAGTAGATCAAAAATCAAGAAAATAAGAAGATCTGTTAGCTAAAATCTGCTTGAAATTGCTTTTTAAATTGTTATTAGATATTATTAAGATCTAAATATAAACACGGGAGCTGTAACAGGCTGAGAGGAGGTTCGACCTCGACCGTTAAATACCTGAAACGGATAATGCCGGCGTAGGAAGTTTCACATAAAAAACAACTTCTTTACCGTATCCGTTCAAGATATGGTTTTTTTATTTTTAAGAAAGGATGATGGTTTTTGATTACATATAACGGTACTCAGTTAATTGAATACACGAAAGCCCTTGCTGATTTTCTCGAAGAGCACAATTACAATTTGAAACATATTGCTGTAGAACTGAATGGCAAAATAGTTAAAAGAGCTGACTATGCAAGAACTAAGCTGCAAGATGGTGATGTGCTGGAAATAGTGACGTTTGTCGGAGGCGGTTGATGACAAACTTAATCACAAGAGAAAAATGGTATCAAGATTTATTTGATCGTCAAGGAGCATTAACAACCGACAAATTTATCCGAGCTAAAGTAGCTGTTTGCGGTTTGGGAGGTTTAGGTTCATCTATAGCAATCTCGCTTGCCAGATCAGGAATTGGCAATTTACATCTGATTGATTTCGATCTGGTTGAATTGAGCAATATTCATCGTCAAGAATATAGGTTAAACCAAATAGGAAAAAGAAAAACTGATGCTCTCTCTGAGTTAATCGGAGAAATCGCACCTTTTTGTCAAGTGAAATTAAGTAATGCAAAACTTTCTCAAAATAACATTAGTTCACTTTTGACAGATGACGATTACATTTGTGAGGCATTTGACAAGGCAACTTCAAAGGCAGCTTTAGCTGAAATTGTACGCGATAATTGGCCTGAAAAAATATTAGTAATGGCCTCAGGTATGGCCGGATTCAGCCCGGCAAATGAAATAAAAACTAAAAAAATTGGAGAAAATTTTTTTATATGTGGTGATCAAAAAAGCGATCTAAATCAGGGCCTACCCTTAGTTTTTCCCAGAGTTAAGATATGTGCCAACCACCAGGCATTATTGATTTTACAATTGATTTTGGAAAAGGATTAATGAGCCAACGGTTAATGATTTTTAAGATCTGATAAATATAAAAAGATCAGGAAAGAGGAGAAGATGATTCATAAATCGACAACAAATGACCCGTTAGTAATAGCTGGACATGAATTTAATTCACGTTTTATCTTGGGATCCGGTAAATATTCTTTAGAGCTGATTGATTCAGCTATTAATTATGCCGGAGCAGAAATGATTACATTGGCTGTACGTAGAGCGAATACGACAAAAAGTGAAAACATCCTGGAATTTATTCCGCAAGGTGTTACTCTGCTACCCAATACTTCCGGTGCCAGAAATGCAGAGGAAGCTGTTAGGATTGCTAAATTAGCACGAGAGCTCGGCTGTGGAAATTTTGTAAAAATTGAGATAATGCAGGATTCGAAATATCTATTACCTGAAAATAATGAAACTATCAAAGCAACCGAAATATTAGCCAAAGAAGGTTTTATTGTAATGCCCTATATGTATCCTGATTTAAATGTAGCGAGACATTTAGTTAATGCAGGTGCGGCTTGTATAATGCCTTTAGGAGCGCCCATAGGTTCTAATCGCGGTTTATCGACTGCTGATTTTATCCAAATTCTGGTTGATGAAATTGAACTGCCGATTATTGTTGATGCCGGAATAGGAGCTCCTTCTCAAGCCTGTGAGGCAATGGAAATGGGAGTTGATGCAATCATGGCAAATACTGCTTTGGCGACAGCAGGTGATATACCTCTGATGGCATCCGCCTTCCGCAAAGCAATTGAGGCAGGACGCGAGGCATATCTTTCAGGATTGGGTAGAGTTTTAGCCAGAGGTGCTGAAGCATCAGATCCTTTGACAGGCTTTTTAAGAGATTAAGAGGTAATAACATTGCAACAAGAAAATTTGAAAAAATCAGAGAATCTATCTGATTTAGGTTCTACGCTTCAACAAAAATTGGAGCAAAATCCTGCTTCGAGAACAGATCATATGGAGTATCAAGCTGGTATGGAGCAGATTGAATCTGAGGTTATGACGAAAGTTATTTCGCAAATGACTAGCTATGATCCGGCTGCCTATACGAAACAGGATGTAGTATCTGCCCTGAATAAGCGTGGATGCTCTATTCAGGATTTGAAAGCCTTGCTTTCTCCGGCGGCTGAATCCTATTTGGAGGAATTGGCCAATAAAGCTCAAGTTAAAACCCGGAAGCAATTTGGCAATAATGTTTATCTGTTTACGCCACTTTATTTAGCAAATTATTGTGAAAATTATTGCGTATACTGCGGATTTAATCTTTTCAATAAGATAAAACGTCAATGTCTGAATTTCGAACAAATTGAAACTGAAATGAAAATTATTTCCGATACCGGAATTGAAGAAATATTGTTATTAACAGGCGAAAGTTATCATCGGAGCAGTATTGATTACATTGGCAAAGCCTGCAAAATAGCAAGAAAATACTTTAAAATGATAGGTTTGGAAATTTATCCGGCGAATATTGATGATTATCATTACTTAAATCAATGTGGTGCCGACTATGTCACGGTTTTTCAGGAAACTTATGATAGTGATATCTATGAAACACTACATTTATTTGGTCACAAAAGAGTTTGGCCATATCGTTTTGAATCTCAAGAAAGAGCCTTGAGAGCCGGAATGAGAGGGGTGGGCTTCGGAACCTTATTCGGTCTGGGCGATTTTAGAAAAGATGCCCTGGCAACAGCTTTACATGCTTATTATTTACAGAGAAAATATCCTGCGGCAGAGATTTCACTTTCCGTGCCCAGACTTCGTCCAATAATTAACAATCAGAAAATAAAATTCAAGAATGTTTCCGAAGCACAATTATGTCAAATTGTCATGGCTTATCGAATCTTTCTGCCTTTTGCAGGAATAACAGTATCTACTCGCGAAAGTGCAGAATTCAGAAATGGCATCGTCAAGATAGGTGCGACGAAAATATCGGCAGGAGTCTCTACCGGAATCGGGGATCATCAAGAAAAGTATGCAGAAGAAGATCAAGAAAATTTTTCAAATTGCGAAACCGGAGATGAGCAATTTGCAATTGAAGATACTAGAAGTTTGCAGCAAGTTTATGATGATTTGAAGGCAGCCGGTTTACAACCGGTGCTCAATGATTATCTTTATGTTTAATAAATAAAATAAGCATTCAGCGCACGAAAAAATATGCTAAAAAGTAATATGAAGCTCATTATTGTAACTAATCGAAAATTGGCAAAAAGTAATTTTTTGAAACAAGTTGAAGCTTGGGCTAAAGTAGGTCCATCTGCACTTATTCTGCGGGAAAAAGATTTATCAGTTAAGGACTATTGTGATTTGGCCAAGAAATTTTTGAGAATTTGTCGAAAACATAATACAGTGGGCATCTTACATTCTCACTTTGAGTTGCTTGAATACTTTGGTAGAGAAGCCATCCATTTGCCACTTTGTTTATTAAAAAAGTTCAGTCAACAAATGCCGCAAATTGATCAACCATCCGTACTGGGTGTATCTGTACATTCTAGTGCGGAAGCGATTGAGGCATATCAGCTTGGTGCTTCTTACTTATTTTTTGGTAATATATTTGAAACTGATTGTAAAAAAGGGCTACCGGGAAGAGGTATAGCCGAATTGAAAGAAGTAGTTGCTGCTGTTCCGATACCTGTATATGGTATTGGTGGAGTAAGACCTGAAAATTTTCAATTGTTAATTGATGCTCAGGCAGCAGGAGGAGCAATCATGAGCTCTGCCATGATTTGTAAATCACCGGAAACTGAATTTGCGCAGTACAACAAAATTATTTATCAGAA
>JAAYKK010000101.1 GCA_012522435.1 Clostridiaceae bacterium
TCTCTTTTGAGATCTACTTAGGGTGCTAGTTTTTCTTTGTTTTTGTTTTTATTAGCACACTTTTTCTTTTTTTGTTATTCTTGATCTGATTTTAAAAGCTTGAGGTAAGATTTTCTTGTTAATCTTTTGCCAGTTTGCTTTTCAGATCTCTTTTTCTTCATCTTTACTTAACAGAGCCTTTATGACCATTAATGAACAACTTTTTCTTTTTGGTGAGTACATTATAGGATTAACCATTAAAAACCTGAAGACAAACGATTGCTCAAGCATTTTTTATAGTTAGGTTAACTAAAAAAAATTTTTTTTTTACTGCAATATATACAAATAAATCTTCTGAATATTCCATTTTCTGATGATTTCTTGACATGAAAAATTAATAAAACTAACATTTATATAGTGAGTTGCACAATCATTTAGAAAAATAAAAATTGCAATTTATGCATAATAATAACTATGGTAAAACTACAAGACATTGCTGAAAAATTTGATATTTCTGTTTCTACTGTCTCACGCATTTTGAACGGTAAAGGAAGAGTCACTAAAGAACTTAGAGAAGATGTTTTAGCCTACGCTAAAGAGGTACGTTATACACCAAATTTAATTGCAAAAAGTTTAAAGCTACAAGAGTCAAGATCAATCGGACTAGTAGTTCCTGATATTACAAATGTATATTACGGAATAATATTTAATGCAATTGAATCATTTGCCAGAGATAAAGGATATTCCACTATACTCTTTAATTGTGTAAGTGAAGATTCACGTAAAAAAGAATATGTAGATCAGATTCAAAATTCATATGTTGATGGCATGATAGTTGCAACCACAGGAAGCGAAATATGGTCAACAGTAGATTCGAGAATGTTGGACAAAGTCGTATTTATTGATAATGTTCCTGAAACCAATAATAGAAAAGTAGATTATATTGGTGTAGACAATGAATATTCTGCATATAAACTAACCAAATTGATGCTTGAAAAAGGATATTCCAAAATAATGACCGTAACCGGTCCTAGCAGAGAATCTACAGCAAAAGAAAGACTAGCTGGATTTGTTCGTGCTATGAATGAACATGAACTTGGAGTTGATGAAGATTCTATAGTAAGAACCAGCTTTATGTATGAAGATGCATGGCAAAAAATCTCTCAAGAATTTGACAAAGGAAATATTCCTGAAGCGATTCTGACTCATAATAACGTTACAGCTTATGCTGCACTGAGAGCAGCAAATAACTTAGGTATCGAAGTACCTTCGGATATGGGGATTACCTGCTTTGATCATATTGATATTTATGGATTTATGGAACCAAAATTTACTAATATGATTCAGCCTGCACATGAGATGGGACGCTTAGCAGCAGAAAGATTGATTAGGAAACTGACTCAAAACAGTAAACACCATGAACCTGAAACAACTATATTAAAATCAGTATTTATACAAGGTGAAACTTTATAATCTCAAATATTATTAAGTCTAGATTTAATAAATTACAAACGAGAGACAAATGATTGCTATTGATAAAAAACAAATAAAATTTGTGCAAACACATCATGAACAAACGATTGCGCAAATAATAAAATAGGAGGAAACATGTCACGAATAATGATACCCGAATCGGAGTATATGGAAAGAGCCAAGAAAGCAGGAAAGCTGATCAAGGAGAAAGGTCTTGATGTATTGGTAGTAAACGGAACTGAATCGGATTATGCAAATCCCAGATATTTCAGTGCGTTTTGGCCTGTCTTTGAAAGGTCCGGAGTTGCAATCAACCAAGATGGTGATACCGCCTTAATGGTAGGTCCTGAGTCACCGATCTTTGCTGCAGATAAAGCGGTAATCAAAGATATCTTTATGATGCGCGAGTATATAGAAAGTGCAAATCCGACATATCCACATTTATCTGATCAAATGCAAACCTATGAAGATGTATTTAAACATCTTGGTGTAAATGAATCAAAGATCAAAATCGGTCTTGCAGCACCTATTGATACCACAATGGTGATGTATGAAGGTTTAACGAAAACCTATCCTAATGCTGAAATTATAGATGCATCAGACATCATGGTATCCTTGCGTCAAATAAAATCTGAAAATGAGATAGCTTGTTTAAGAGAAGGTGCACGTATAGCAGATATTGCAATCAAAGAAGTACTTGAAGCAATCAAACCGGGAATGACTGAATTACAATTAGTAGGAATAGCCCATAGCGTATTTTACCGTGAAGGTGCTGAAGCTGAAGGATTACCGATTTACTGCTTTAGTCAAAAAAGTACTCAGCATGCTATATCTCGTTCAGGCTATGACAAGATTCAAAAAGGTGATTTAGTTCAATTAAACTTCTCAGCTAAGGTGGACGGCTATAGCTCAGCAATTGGTCTTCCAATTTCAATGGGTCCTTTGACCGGTGAGAAGCGAGAGATCGTTGAGTTTTTATTAGAAGCTCATAGATGGACAACAGACAAGATGTCCCAAGGAGCAGGTTTACCTGCAAGTGAGCTGGCCACCGAATATGAGAAATTCTTTAAAGATAAAGGTAGAGAAGAAGTTTACGTATATGGTCCTTGCCATAGTACGGGAATGATTGAAGTAGAAGCACCTTGGATAGAGACCAGTTCGACCTTTGATTTACAAGAAAACATGACATACCAAATAGATACGTTCGGTATTGGTTCAGACTTTGGCTGCAGATGGGAAAAACCTGTTGTAATAAGAGAAGACGGTATTGAACTATTGTCTCCGGATGTTGGAACAATCTACGAACTCGATTTCTAAATAGAGGTTATTTAGCTGATGTGGGCAGAATTTGGTTTGAACTTATTTGCCCACATCGCTCTTCATTGATCTAACGGAGGAAGAAACTTTGAGTAAGAACTTAGTTGAATTATTAAACATTAATAAAGCATTTTTCGGTGTAATTGCTTTAGATAAGGTTTCCTTTGATTTGATTCCCGGAGAAGTTCATGCATTAGTTGGTGAAAACGGTGCCGGCAAATCAACTTTAATGAAAATTTTGACAGGTATTTATCAAAGAGATTCAGGGGAGATAGTTGTTAATGGTGAACCAAAAGAATTTCCTCATGTAAGGGAATCAATGAAGGCCGGTATTTCTATGATTCACCAAGAATTGAATCTGGTTAATCACTTAACAGTTGCTCAAAATATTTTTATTGGCAGAGAGGCTGAATTCAGCTCACGATTTTTTCAAAACGATAACAAAATTAATCAAAAAGCCAAAGAAATTTGCGAAGAAATTGGAATAGATATTGATCCAGAAATAGAGGTCAGTGAGCTAACAGTAGCAAAGCAACAAATGGTAGAAATTGCAAAAGCTCTAAGTACAGATTCTGAAATAATTATTATGGACGAGCCGACGGCTTCGCTTACAAATGAAGAAATTCGTGATCTCTTTACTGTAATAAAGAGACTTAAGAAACAAAATAAAGGGATTATCTATATATCTCATAAACTGGAAGAGTTATTTCAAATTGCAGACAGAGTTTCTGTTATGCGTGATGGTAACATGGTTGATACTTTTCCGATTGAAGAAGCAGATGAAGATATGATTATCAGAAAAATGGTTGGTCGAGAAATAAAAATTAAACCACCTACTTTTGATGAGAGTAAATTTGGAAAAGTAGCATTAGAAGTGATTAACCTAAATTCGGGAGACATGGTAAAAGAAGTATCTTTTTCAATCAGGTATGGAGAGATTGTAGGATTCGCAGGTTTAGTTGGTGCAGGAAGATCGGAAACAATGAAAGTGATTTTTGGTGCTGATCATAAAGATTCCGGAGAAATCAGAATAGACGGTAATCCTGTAACTATAAATAATCCATATGATGCGGTAAATAACAGCATTGCCTATTTATCTGAAGATCGAAAAAGTGAAGGAATAATAACTACATTACCAATTTTCGAAAATATTAGCTTGCCTAAACTACAAGATTTTTTGAAATTGAGTTTTTTATTAAATGAACAAAAAGAAATAAAAAATGCAGAAGAAATGATTAAGTTGTTAGATGTTAGAACACCGTCTTCAGCACAATTGTTGCAATATCTATCCGGAGGAAATCAACAAAAGGTAGTAATTGCTAAATGGCTATCTAGTAATTCGAAGATATTGATTTTTGATGAACCGACCAGAGGAATAGATGTTGGTGCAAAAGATCAAATTTATGATTTGATGGAAGAGCTTGCCGATCAAGGAAATGCCATTATTGTTGTTTCTTCAGAAATGCAAGAAATAATACGTTTAAGCAATAGAGTTTTTGTAATGGCAGAAGGTCGCATTACCGGTGAATTAAGTAGTAAGAATATCTCACAAGAGAAAATAATGTCATTAGCTGTAAATAGAGCTAGTTAGAAAGTGGAAGTGTTTTTATGAAGAGCAAATTTCTACAGAAAAGATCGGTCAGGCAGAAGCTTATTCTGCTTGGTGCGTTGTTATTAATATTTTTATTCTTTACATTGCAAAACTCATCATTTGCTAGATATGAAAATATCATGACAATTACATTAGCAACATGTATTAACGGCATTTTGTCTCTTGGTGTTACTTTTGTCATATTAACCGGCGGAATCGATTTATCAATCGGAACGGTTATGACTTTTTCTTCAATCATATCCGGAATGGTTTTTAATAAAACCGGTTTGCCAATAGGTATTTGTATTGTAATAGGATTATTATCGGGCGCTCTTTGCGGATTGATTAATGGATTTGCAGTTACAAAAATGAACCTTCCTCCATTTATAGCAACAATGTGCATGATGATGATTACAAAAGGGTTAAATCTAATTATTTCCGGGATTAAACCTGTTTATTTCAGTGATGCAAAAAATTATCAAAAAATTGCAACTGGAGATTTTTTGGGGATAAAAGGATTTTACAATGCAATAATTATTTATCTGTTATGTGCAGTATTAGCTGCGTTTATTTATAACAAAACAATTTTGGGAAGATATGCAAAATCCATCGGAAGTAATGAAAATGCTACGAGACTATCAGGTATTCGTACAGACAGATGGAAAATATCTGTTTATGTTTTATGCGGGTTATTTAGTGCGATAGCAGGTTTAGTAATGAGTTCGAGGCTGAATTCGGCTCAACCTCAGTTGGGTTCCGGTTATGAAACTGAAGCAATTGCAGCAACGGTAATCGGTGGTACATCTATGGGTGGAGGCTTAGCAAGTATTTGGGGTTCAGTGATTGGTGCGTTTATCGTATCTACATTAACAAATGGATTACGCTCTATGGCAGTGGCAACAGAATGGCAAACAGTATTAATAGGAGTGGTATTAGCATTAGCACTATTTATTGATCAACTTCAACATAAAAAAAGAAACAATTAGAATTATTTAGGAGGAAAAAATGAAAAGATTAATTATCTCGTTGTTGTTAGTTTTTGCAGTGATATTAAGCATTGCAAGCTGTGGAAAAAAAGAAGAAGTATCAACACCGGAAAAAGAAGAAGAAGTTGAAGAAGTTAAAACAGAAGCAGAAGAAGTAGATTCATCAGAAGAGGAAGCGGATTCATCCGATTCTGAAGAAGAGGTATACATACCGGTCGTAGCATTAGGCTATGGACATCAGTTTTGGCAGGCAGTGAAAGCAGGAAGTGATGAAGCAGCTGAAAAATACGGAGCATCAATCACTTTTGAAGGTCCTGAAGAAGAAACAATGGTAGACAAACAGGTAGATATGGTAAAAACAGCTTTAGCAAAAGATCCTGTGGCTATTTGTATTGCTGCTATTGATATTGAAGCATTGCGCCCGATTCTTGAAGAAGCAAAATCCAATGGTGTCCATGTAGTAGGATTTGATTCAGGTGTTGGTGATTTGGCTGACTCAACAGCTGCAACAGATAGTTATGCTGCAGGTGTTTTAGCAGCAGAAAATGCTCATAGGCTTTTAGAAGGAAAAGGCAAAGTGGGTATTGTAGGTCATTCACAGACCGTAGTTGACGCAGTTGCAAGAGTAGAAGGTTTTGTAGAAACAATTGAAAATGAATATCCGGATATAGAAATAGTTGATATTCAATATGGAGATGGAGATCATCTTAAATCGGCAGACGTAGCAAAAGGCATGATGCAAGCGAATCCTGATATTGATCTAATATATACATCTAATGAAGGTGCTTGTGTAGGAACATATAACGGTCTAAAAGAAGCAGGGTTAATTGATGAAGTAATGCTAATAGGATTTGATTCCTCAGCAGCTATGAAAGAAGCAATACGTGAAGGAGAAATCGAAGGAGCAATAACGCAAGACCCGGTTAGTATTGGATTTTTAGCAGTTGAATGTGCTTATAAGTTATATAAAGGTGAAGACGTCGATGCCATGATAGATACAGGTTGCTATTATTATGATGCCTCAAACATGGATGATCCCGTGATCGCTCCTTTATTGTATGACTAAAATTTTGGTATATACAGAACACAAATTTCTCAAAAAAGATATAGATGTTTATAGGAAGGAAGTAATATGAAAAAGAGAGTATTGATGGTCTTGCTTGTAGTTGCAATGATTATTGGTCTGGCAGCATGTGGTTCGGGCAGCGAAAAAGAAGCTGATCCGGGTGCAGATAAGGTAGTTGAAGATTCTGAGAAAGATGTATCTGATGCTGATGAACAATCAGAAGAGCCGGAAGCAGATGATACTGAAGGAAAAAAAGAATATAAAATTGGAGTCTCACTCTTTGAATTGACAGCATACACATGGTTTCAGGGAGCTATAGACGGATGTCATGAGTGGTTGGCTGATAACGGAGAAGCAAATAATGTGAATTTTACATTTACATTTGAAGACTCAAGTTCTGATGTTCAAACAATGCTGACAAATATTGAAAATCTGGTTGCAGCAGGATCTGATGGGATTATTTTGTTCCCGGCAGATGCATCCTCGGCAATTCCTTTGATGAAAGAGTATACATCGCAAGGTATTCCTTTTGTTATTGGGGATTACAAACAAGAGCCGACGTCTGAAGAAGATATGGTTTGGTCAACATTTGTCGGACATGATATGAAAGCATTGGGCGTGAAGGCCGGTGAAGTTGCGGTAGACTATTTGGACACTTTGGAAAAAGATGATCCTGTGTGTTTATTTATTACATCACCTGCATCAGGACAAGTAACCCAAGATCGTTATAATGGTTTCGCCGAGACAGTTTTAGCTGCATATCCTAATGCCACTATCATTGAAGAAGGTGATACAGGAGCTGCAAACAGAGATTCTGCTCAAACATTAATGGAAAACGTATTACAAAGAGAATCTGAGATAGATGTTGTGTGTGGTCACAATGATGCTCTAGTAGTTGGTGCTTATAATGCCGCAGTTGCAGAAGGTAGAGATACTGTTAAATTTATTGGAATTGCAGGCGATAAAGATGTTCTAACTTGGATTTCAGAAGGTAATGAACAATGGTTGGCAGAAGTGTTGCAAGATCCGGTTGTCTTAGGATATCAAGCAACGGATGCAATGTTTAAGACCTTAGTTCTTGGTGAAGAACTCCCTGAGGACTACGATTTACCTCAACCTGAAGCAATTACATCTGAAAACATTGATGAATCCGGTTGGGAAGACTGGGTATGGATCGGCTGATCTTATACAACTTACTTAAAGTGCGATTATTAAAATCGCACTTTAATAATTCTCAATATTAAATATTAAGAAAAAATTAGGTATATTCATATATCCGTTTATTTCTACATACATTTTAAACATGAACACAAATCTTTTTTTGATATTACTAAACCTAAAACTAGAAATATCATCACAAGTATTATTATAGAAAATTTATAGAAAGAATTTTGTAAAAAACTACAATGAGGAAAAGAGTATGAGCGATTCTAAACAAAGGTTATTAAAATCCAGACTAAGCTTAAAAACAATTATTAATGATTGGATGATAGTTTTTTTGTTTATTGTTCTGGTTGCACTATCTAGTTTAAATCCTAACTTTAGAACTACCACCAATATCATGAATATATTAAGGCAAGCTTCTTTTGTAGCAATTATTGCTATGGGAGAATTCTTTGTAATTTTAATAGGCCATATGGATATGTCAATTACTTCGATTATTAATATAGTCTCAATTTTCTTTGCAGGCTTTGTCGTTAATAATGGGATACCTATGGGGCTATCATTTATTATTGTTCTGCTCATGTCTGTTTTTATAGGGATAATAAATGGACTTTTGGTAGTTTATGGAAAGGTTCCATCGTTTATTGCAACGCTTGTTGTAATGAATATTTTAAAAGGATTAAGTTATATATATTCAGGAGGGCTACCTATTTCCGGATTACCGAGCAGTTTTGGGAAATTAGCCTTAGGCAGACTGGGAGTCATTCCTTATGCAGTAATTCTAATGATAGTTGTTGCTGTTATTCTTTATGTTTATACGGAACACACAGCAATTGGAAGGTCTTTTTATGCAGTAGGCGGCAATAGTGAAGCTTCAAAACTATCGGGCATCAATACTAATTTTGTGATTATTTTAGCTTTTGTACTTTGTGCGATCTTGTCTTCAATAGGGGCATTAGGCCTTACTTCAAAAACTTTGTCAGGGAATGTCACACTTGGCGACAATATTTTGTTTGATGTAATGACTATATGTGTACTGGGTGGAACTTCCTTATCGGGTGGTAGAGGACGTGTAGTAGGCGTTGTAATAGGAGCTTTATTTTTGCAAGTTATTTCAAACATAATGGTTATTCTGGGGGTTAATACATACTTGCAGTGGGTAGTCAAAGGACTAATTTTAATTGTTGTAGTATTGATAGATTCCAGATCTAAGAAAGAATAAAGGAGTAATAATGAACATATTTCCAGAAGTTAAAAATATAAAATATACATCCGGCAATCCTGCCAAGTTTACAAAATTAAGACTAAATATTAGTGATCAAGATCAGTTAACCGAACAAAGAGCAATAGAATTAGCAAAAATTCGTTTTTGGGATTATCCTGAAATTTTCTCGTTAGAATCAGAAAATTCTTCCGAGGTTATTGAATTATTTTGTGTGGCAGAATTATCTGATGAAAATGTTGATCAGGATTATTTAGAATTATTCAATAGTCAAGGATACCGAATAAATATTACTGAAGAAAAGATCATTTTGCATTATAAAACTCAAACAGGTTTTGTTTACGGTCTTACTACGATCAAAAAAATGATTTCGGAATTTTTATCAGGATCCGGTAAGTTTGATGATTATGCTGAGATTAAGATAGATAGAAAAGGATACAAACAACTACAAGATCTTAATTCTGAAATCTATAACACTGTGTATACTCTACCTTCTTGCGAAATAGTTGATTATCCTTCTGTTGAAGTCAGAGCAGTTGCACCGACTTTTAGTTGGTATTCAGGTTATGGTCGCTTAGGTTTCGATATGCAGTTATGGGGATATGACGAATGGGTGGAATATCTCTATCAATGTGTAGATCAAAAAATCAATCAATTTAACATGGTTATGTATGGATATTGGCCTTTTGAATTTGATGAGTATCCGGAAACAATTTACAAAGATATACCGATTGAAATATGGAATGCAGAAAATGAACGATTTATTAAGATGAAATATACTCATCCTAATATAGAAGATAATTTCATGCCGAAATTTATTGATTTAGCACATGAACTCGGTGTAAAAATAGTTGCCTATGTTGGCTTAAATTCCTATAACGGCGGGTATAGCATTGCAAATCCTGAAAAACGTATGATTCCTCCCAAGGGAAGTGATTTCCTGAATGATTTTGACTCAGTTTGTTTATCTGATCCTGATAATGCCGCTTACATTGTTAGAAGCATGGAAAAAATCACTGAATTGGGCTTTGACGGTTTTGCCTTAGAAGAAAGTGAAGAGGGATTCTGGTTTTGCGAATGTGATCAATGCAGAGAAAGATGGCATTCTGTTTCTTCAACACCAGGAGAAGCCAAACATAAAGCAAACTTCTGGCTATTAGATCAAATTTATGAGGCGGTTAGGAAAATAAATCCTGAAGTTATTGTTGGAATAAGGGCTTTCAGACAGCCTCCCTTAGAAAAAGATCCTGCTTTCTTAGAAGAATGTGTAGATAGTATCAAAGATGATGTTGTGTTATTTTGGGCACCCGGTTTATATGTTCCTGAAACTGAGTTTACTAAGTGGATTGACGCTTTTGGTAAAGAAAGAATATGGGCAAGAGATACTGAGTCTAATTCTATAACCTCAACAATGGGCCGTTTATACAGAATCTTTGAATCTAATGTCTTACGCTACGAAGATGAAGCAAATGTTCAAGTTATAGAAAGAGATATTGATCAACATAGAGGTTCTATCAGAGAAAGGGTCCATGGAATAAATGGTTATATGTTTGAATGGTTTGGATATTTCTTGCATCAATGGGCACATGGTAATTATGGTTGGGGTTCAGAAATGCCTGATGATGAATTTTTTGAGAAATCATGTCAAGCTGAATTTGGTGAAAGTCTTGGCAAAACGATTTTGAATGTATTGAAAAATATTTTAACAATTCATGAAAGCCAGATGAAACTATATACAACACCATTTCCATTCCAATCTAACATTGTTAATAAATCAGACATACCCAGAATTAACAAAGCAATTGAAGATCATGCGGAAATCCTCGAAAAATTACATCTTATTATTAATGCCTTGAATTTTAATCCTAAATTAAGACATTATGCTCTACATTTTAAGAAGATTGAAAATAGTCATAGAAGAAGCAGAATCATATATGAAATGATGCTGGCGTCTATTGAATATGATAATGCTAAGGACGAGGATAAAGATAAATTGCTGGATGAGATCCTATTCTATAATGAACGAGATTTTGACATAGTAAAAGAAATGTTTTTTGATATTAATCCCGTATCCGCGACCGGTGTGAAGAGTTGTATGATCCCCTATCATGAGTTGAAAAGGTTGATTCATAATATTAAAAATCCGAATGACCAAGATGATGCAATTATTTGTTCAGGCATAGAAGCTCTGGGATGGTTATGGTTGGATAGCAGCAAATAATTCAGAAGGTGATGACATGACAAAATCAATTAAATCAGATTCTCCGCTTATTGAGGTTAAGAACTGTACAAAATTGTTCCCGGCAACAGTTGCACTTGATGATGTGAGTTTTACTCTGCTTCCCGGTGAAGTTCATGCTTTAGTAGGAGAAAATGGAGCCGGAAAATCAACTTTAGTCAAATGCATTTCGGGCGAATACGCTATGACAAAAGGAGAACTGTTTGTAGAAGGTGAGCAGATTCATCTGAGGGACTACAATGTTCGTGAAGCTCAGAATAGACACATTGGCATAGTGCATCAAGAATTCCAGCTAATGGAAGAAATGACCGGTTTAGAAAACATTTATGTAGGTCATTATTCGCAAAAAGGTCCTTTTGTAGACTGGAAAGATCTTGATGCAAGAGCTCAAAAGCTATTTGAATTTTTAGGTAGTAATGTTAATTACAATGTTCCCGTTAAACGGCTGCGGACTGCTGATAAACAAATTATTCAATTAGCGAGAGCTCTAGCCCTAGATGCTAAAACAATCATTTTTGATGAGCTTACTGCAGTACTTCCTGAAGCTGACATCCAGAATATATATAGAATTATCAATCTTCTAAGAGATAATGGAATTGGAATTATTTATATTTCTCACAGGTTGGATGAAATTTTTGATGTATGTGATTCATATACGGTTTTAATGGACGGAAAACATATCGAAACCGGAGATGTTGGCACTTTAACCAAGGATCGCTTAATTCAGTTGATTTCAGGTCGAGAACTTACAAAAGTGTATCCACAAGTTCCTGATTCAGTATCTAATGATATTTTTTTAAAATTAAAAAATTTTTCCGGTAATGGTTTTAACAATATTGATCTAACCGCTAAAAAAGGTGAGGTAGTAGGAATAGCCGGTTTGGTTGGAGCAGGAAAGACAGAATTGCTACAATCTTTATTTGGAAATAATCCTGTGACTAATGGTGAAATGTGGCTCAACGGCAAAAAAATTAATATTCATAATCCAAAAGCTGCAATAAAGGAAGGGTTAGGGTTGATTCCGGACGAAAGAAGAATGCTCGGGTTAAATCGAGTTTTTGATGTTAGAAAAAATGCCACTCTTGCTAATTTGAATAAATATAAGATTGCCAATCTATTTATGGATCAGAATAAAGAGTATGAAGATGCTGAAACAGTAATGGATCAATTAAATTTAAAATATTCCTCACTAAGACAAAATATTAATACCTTATCGGGAGGAAATCAGCAAAAAGTAGTTATTGGGAAATGGATAATTGCCGATACAGATTTGTATTTAATGGATGAACCGACAAGAGGAATTGATGTTGGAGCAAAATCTGAAATATATCATTTGATTCACGAATTAGTTGCTCAGGGTAAATGTGTAATCCTTGTTTCTCCTGAACTAGAAGAGTTGTTGGGCTTATGTCATAAAATATATGTTATGTATGAAGGCGAAATTTGTTATGAAACAGAACGTGAAAACTTTTCGCAAGAAGAAATAATGACTTATCTGTTAGGTAGCGGGAAGTAATATGCAAATTATGTATAGGAGAAAAAATGGATAGTAAAGATATTTATGTTTTAATAGGTGTGGATACAGAAACAGATGTTGGAAGCAATACACCGTATTACGAAGGTGTTAAATATGGAACTCCGAAATTATTAGATTTGTTTGAAAAAAAGAATGTTAAAGCAACTTTTTATGTAACGGGTGATTGTGTCAAAAAGAATCCCGACATGGTTAAAAGGATTTATGATTCAGGGAATGAAGTCGGAGCTCATTCTTTACTTCATGAAACTGTTGGTGATCCTTTGTTTGCTTTGCCCGGAGATAATCCGCTTCTACCACATGAGGTTGAGCCAAGATTGAGAATGAATACCGAATGGCTCGAAGAAGTTACCGGAGAAAAGCCGGTCTCATTTAGAAGTCCCAGATTAATGGGATCAACGCACGTGATAAATGCTTTAGAAAATTTAGGCTATACAAGTGATGCATCATATCCTATGTATTACTATAGAGAACAATTTGAACCATATTATCCGTCGAGAGATGATTGGACAAAAAAAGGCGATTCAACTGTTTTAGAAATTCCGAATTTTGCCGATATGACTATGGAAAGTAATGATCCGGGACTAGAAAGAGATCGGGATCAATGGCCATTGTTCAGAACAGAAGGTGCGGAGGCTTTAATTCAAAAAATAGATAACTATTTAGATTTTTGTGAGGAAAATGGATATGCCAAGTTTCTCTGCTTTTATATTCATCCTTGGGAATTTCACCCCATGAAATCTGAGTATAGCTTTGGAGAGACTACAGTCATACCTTATGAATTTATTACTAAAAACTGTGGTGACTTTGCTTTGGCAGAATGGGAGAAAGTGATTGATAATTTGTTAGAAAGAAATGCGAAATTTGTCACTGCTTCTGAAACAGCTGAAATGTATAATAAGAATGAAGGGAATAATAATGACTAAAGAAGTAAAAGAATTTGGACGTAAAGATTGGTTCTTCCCCGATGCAGATTTGCCCCCTGAAGGAGAGGGCGAGTTAAAAGGACATGAATCAATAATTGTGTTAAACCCGAACGAAAAAATCGCAACTATTACAATAAAGTGTTATTTTGAGCATCCAAAACAGCCTTTTTCTTTTGAAGTAAAAGTTGAAGCACAATCCGTGCGCTGTTTTAGAACAAATGAGCCGGAAGATATGGGTGGAAACGATATACCGCTAGAAACTCAATACGCAATTTCTTTGCATTCAGATCAACCTGTTGTTGCACAATATGGAAGATTAGACAATAGACAAACTAATTTGGCATATTATACTACTCCCGGATATTCAGAATAATAATATTGCTTTTTCATAAATAAAACTCGATATTTAGTTAAATTTAGCTAAATATTGAGTTTTTTCTTGCTTGGCAATTCAATTGTCTTATAATCATATTTAATAATATATGCATTTTCTTTTTATTATAATGAATTGAATTTATTGTTTAAAAAAGAATATTAGATTTAGGGTAGAAAGAAGTAATAATATGAAGATTACTGCTAAAGATATTGCCAAAAAACTAGGGATCTCACCCTCATCTGTTTCGCTTGCGCTAAATGATCGACCCGGCGTAAGTATGGAAACACGTGAAAAAGTTTTAGCTGAAGCAGCAAGGATGGGATATTCATTAAAACATAAAAGTACTGTGAGTGCGAATCGCTATATTCGTTATGTTATTTTTCTTAAAGACGGGGATACTGTTAAAGAAACATCCTTTTACTCAATTGTCTTACGAGGTATTGAAGAGAAAGCAAAGGAATTAAATTACAATGTCCTTATCACTTACTTTTATTCGTCGGGGGATTGGGAAGAGCAAATTAATGCGATTTGTAAAGATGTAGACGGTCTTATTTTTTTAGCTACTGAAATGGAAGATGAGGATATAGAAAAGGCTTATCGTAACGGATTAGGCAGACAGAATATTCCTGTTATCTTGGTCGATAATGCTACAACAGCGTATGAAATTGACTGTGTTGTTGCAGATGGAGTACAAGGTGCATATTTAGGAACAACTTACCTATTAGAGAAAGGCCATCCTGATGTTGGGTACCTTAGATCCAAAAGCAGAATAGATAATTTTGATGAACGTGAATACGGGGTTATTAAGGCTCGTCATGAATGGGGAATCGATAAATCCAGACCTTTACAAGTTATAGATGTTTCTATTGCCTCGGAGAGTGCTTTCGAAGAGATGTCAAAATGGTTGAATAATGGTGGTGAACCGATTTCTGCACTTTTTGCCGATAACGACATAATTGCTGCAGCTTGTATCAGGGCTCTAAAAGCAAAGGGTTATCGTATTCCTGAGGATGTATCTATAGTTGGCTATGATGATATGCCGATTTGTACCATGGTAGATCCTACTTTAACCACAATTCGAGTAATGAAAACTGAAATGGGTAAAGTTTCAGCTGAAATATTAGATAAAAGAATAAAAGATCTTGACACATTTAAAAATGAATTCTCCGGCGTTTATAGAATTACAATCTCTACGAGACTAATTGAACGTGAAAGCGTTAAGGCTTACAATAAATAATTCTTCAATTAGCAAATAATCATATGAATTCGTGAAAATATTTAGTAAGTAAATTTCAATTTACCTATGAAATTACTAAATTATTTAGTATCAATATGCACAAGATTGATTAACGAATATTAAACATCTCGAACAAAATTTTGTGATTAATTATAAAATCTTTGACATAAATACTAATAATATCTTACAACTTAGAAGAGTACAAAAAGAATCTAGAAAATAATTGCATTAATATATGAATGTTTACTAAATAATTTATTTACATTTAGCTATTGTTATCAATATATATTAATGAAAATTATTTTAGGTTCTCAGCATGGCTACACATGCGAATTTATTATTAACAACAAGCGTGTTGTTAAAAGGGAGGAAATGATGAAAAAGATTTTAGCACTTATTCTGGCATCTATTATGTTATTAGGTTTAGTTGCTTGTGGCGGAACCGAAGATGTAAAAGATGATAGTAAAACAGACAAGGCTGAAGAAGCAGAAGGTGAAGTAGTCGAAGAGGATCAGGAAAAGGAAACACCTGAAAAAGCGGAGCCGAAGGATTCAGATGATGAAATAATGATCGGTATTTCTATTTGGAGTTCAACCGATACCTTAGGCAGTCAAGTAAAACGAATGTTAGATGTTGCTGCAGATGCTTTAAATGTCAAAATAATGTATGTTGACCAAGCTCATATCTCAGAACAAGTCACTGCTTCTGCAGAGACATTAGCTGCTGCAGGTTGTGATGGAATCATCATTTGTAATTCCGCGACAGCTGAGATGACATCGGTAATTAATACATGTGATGAAAATGAAATGTATTGTGCTCAATTCTTCCGTTATATCAACGAAGAAGACAATCCGAATGAATTTGCTTTAGGACAAGCATCTCCATATTATGTCGGTGCTGTTCATGAAGATGAAGTGGATAATGGTGCAAATTTAGTTAGAATTCTTTGTGAAAAGGGTGCTCGTAAAATTGCTTTGGAAGGATGGGAAGCAGGAGATGCTACATTCTTAGGTCGTTGGACAGGATACAAAAAAGGTATAGAAGATTGGAATGCTGCTAATCCTGATGATCAAGCAGAATTACTCGAGCCTCAATATGGTGGTACCACAGCAGATACGGGACGTGCTACAGCGGAAGCTATCATTAATGCAAATCCTGATATTGATGCACTAATTGTTGCGGGTGGCGGTGGAGACACTTTAGTGGGTGCATTAGCAGCGATTGACTCTCTTGGTTTAAAAGGTGATATTCAAGTTGCTTCAACTGACTTTTTACCTGATTTAGAAGAACAATTGGAAACAGGCGGAATGTCCACACAATCAGGCGGTCATTTTTGCGATCCGCTATATGCTTTCTTAATGGTATATAATGCAATTCGTGGTGAATATGATGTACCAACTGATGATTTTTACGACATTTTATTCCCATACATTTTTGTTGCATCAGTTGATGATTATTCCGGATATCATCAATATTTCGTAGAGAATTTACCATATACGGAGGAAGAAGTTCAGGAATTGGCTGATAAGAGTTTTGAAGATTTATCAGATGCTGCTACAAGCTTGTCAATTGAAGATGTAATGCAACGTCACGGTGAATAGTATTTATTAAAACTCCTTTGTTTAATTTGCGGGTTTATTCACTAAGAATAAACCCGCAAATCTATGTTCGAGTCTTCAAACAACTTGGCAGGGGGATTGGGTGAAATATGAATAAAAAGTTATCAAAGCTTAAAACTAGTAAATATTACGGTATAGGATTACTTCTAGGCATAGCATTAATTGTTTGGTTGTTTTTTAAGATTTTGGTTCCGCAGAATTTTGGAACTTCGACTTTAATGAAAGGATATCTTCAAACTAGCATTCAGTATGCAGTTGGCGGATGTGGTTTATATTTTATTGTCGTCATGGGGTTATTCGACTTTTCCGTAGGAGCGAATGTCGTTTTATCAGCGTTAGTGGGTGTTTATTTATCACGTAGTTTTGGCTTATTGGGTCTTATTCTGGGCTGCATTATTTGTGGTACTTTAATTGGTGTATTTAACGGTTTTTTATATACAACATTTAAAATACCATCAATTATAGTAACTATTGGTTTAATGTTAATATTAGAGAGTATTGCTAATTATGTGTTAAACAATGATCCTTCTCCGAATCCGGGTAAACTCCCATCAAATTTGTTGATATTTAATCGTGCGCCCTGGAACTATGTGGTTGCTATTTCAGCATTTCTATTAATGGGCTTTATTTTACACTATACAAAAATAGGAACATATAGTAATGCAATAGGTTCGAATGAGCTGGTTGCAAAAACCATGGGCATCAATGTAACTAAATATAAATTATTAGGTTTTGTTTTCTTACATTTGTTTGTAGGCATAATGGCCTTACTTACAGTTAGTTATGGTAGTGGAATGTTGGCTGTTACAGGAATGGCTTCCATGGATCGAAACTTTAAGCCCTTGATGGGAACTTTCTTCGGCATAGCATTTAAAAAATACAATGTTCCTGTTTTAGCAATAATTATTGGTGAATTTATTATTACCTTGATCTTTAATGGTTTGGTCAGTCTGAATGTTCCTACTACGATCAACTCATTCGCTACAGGAGCTGTTTTGCTGATAATAGTTACACTTACCAACAGAGGGCCGAAAGGTGCAGTAGTGAAGTAAGGAGGATCAAATGACAAAAACAATTCTTGTAAGTGACAAAGTAAATAAATTTTTTGGAAATACACATGCGGTAAATGACGTTTCAATTTCTTTTAATTCAGGCGAAATCCATGGACTGATTGGAGAAAACGGCTCAGGTAAAAGTACTTTTAGTTCGATGTTATGTGGTATTCATCCAATTTCTTCTGGCAAATTTCTTTTAGAAAAAAAAGAAATAAATGCTGATAGTATTGTTGAGGCAAATCGACTTGGAATCTCCATGATTGTACAGGAAATGGGTACTTTGCCTGGCTTAACCGTTGCAGAAAATATTTTTCTGGGCGATGAAGACCAATTTACTAATTTTGGGATAAAGAATACCGGGGCTATGAATAGAAAAGCACAATCCTATCTAGTTGAGTATGGCTTTGAACATATTAATGCTTCAAGGATGGTTGATCTTTATAGTTTTGAAGATCGAAAGTTGGTTGAGATAGTTAAGGCAACATACTTTAAACCAAAGATAGTTGTTGTTGATGAAACTACAACTGCCCTTAGTCAAGCAGGACGAGAATCACTTTATCATCATATGAACAGGATAAAAGCTGAAGGCGGAACAATAATATTTATTTCCCACGATTTATCTGAAGTATTAGAGCACACGGATCGGGTATCGGTCTTAAGAGATGGTGAATATATTGGTACTGTTAATTCTGATGAGACCACCGAGGACGACCTGAAAAATTTAATGGTTGGTCGTGAATTGGGTGAGCATTATTACCGTACGGACTTCGGTGAATCATATTCTTCAGAAGTAGTCCTAAGTGTAAAAGATATTTCTGTACCGGGTTTTGTTAAGAATGTCAGCTTTGATTTACATAAAGGTGAAATACTTGGTATTGGAGGTTTGTCCAGTTGTGGAATGCGTGAAGTAGGTAAAGCAATTTTTGGTGCAGCTTATGATCGCACGGGTACCGTAACTCTTACTGACGGAACAACTATTGATAATGTACTTTCTGCTATCAAGAATTCAATTGGGTATGCTTCAAAAGACAGAGATAATGAGTCGATAGTCCTTGAAAGCTCAATCCGAGATAATATTACTTTACCTTCTTTAGATTTGCTTGCTAAGAACGGAATTCAATCTGCTAAAAAACTAAATAGATTTGCTAAAAAAAATGCAGAATTAATGAAGGTCCGTATGAGCGGTATTTCTCAATATGTATCGCAACTTTCTGGAGGTAATAAACAAAAAGTTGTTTTGGCACGTTGGCTAGGGAGAGGCTCTAACATTCTTGTTTTAGATAGTCCCACCAGAGGTATTGACGTTGGTGTTAAAGCTGATATTTATGCGCTAATGGGCGAACTAAAAGAACAAGGGAAATCCATTATCATGATTTCTGAAGAGATGCAGGAATTGCTGGGAATGTCTGACCGAATAATTATCATGAAAGACGGAGAAATAAACGGTGAGTTTTTGAGATCTCCCGAACTTGGTGAAGAAGATCTGATTCAAAAAATGATCTGAGGTGTTATGTTTTATGAATAGAGAACAAATTAGTTTAAGAAATGAAAATTATGGAAAGAAAATCAGAGCTATTTTTGATAATCCTCTAGTAATGAATCTAATGCCTTTGATAGGATTTTTGATTGTACTAGTAGTATTTACTATTCTCACAAAAGGGAAAATAATCCAACCTACAAATATTAACTTGATTTTAGGTCAAGTGTATGTGTTAATGATTGCCGCTACCGGTGTATTTATGATTATGACTGTTGGTGGTATAGATTTTTCTCAAGGATCAATCCTGGGTTTCAGCTCAATAATAATATCCTGGGTTTCACATTATAATATTGTCTTAGCTGTGATTTGCGGGATTTTGGGCGGTGCTGTTATGGGAGCTGTTAATGGGTTTTTCCATGTGCGGTTCAGAATAGCTTCATTTATTGTTACGATTTGCACAATGTATCTTTTCAGAGGATTATGTGAATATATTACGACTACCGGTCCTGTAGCAGCATCAGTAGGTGTAGTTGTTTTAAATAAAACATGGTTAAAAATGCTCTTAACTCTTATAGTTCTGGCAATTGGTTTCTTCACATTTACTTTCACACGTATAGGTTTTGATTTAAAGGCGATCGGGGCAAGTGAAAATGCTGCTCGTTTTTCTGGGAGCAGACCTGCTTTTTCTAAATTTATGGTTTTTGTAACTGCAGGTGCTCTTACAGGTTTTGCATCATTTTTAAACGTGATGAGGGTTGGATCAATTACCGGTACCGCAGGAACACAAATGGAGACTCAAATTCTTATTGCATTGGTTCTTGGCGGTATGCCGATTAACGGTGGTTCAAAAGCACGTTTTACAAATATCATTATAGGTGTTTTGACCTATTCAGTTTTACAAACAAGCTTACCGATGGTATTTACCCAATCTGCAACTCAACAATTAGTTCAAGGAATTATTTTTCTGATAGTTGTTGCTCTAACAATGGACAGAAAAAATATAAGAGTTATTAAATAAAATAAGAAAAAATAATTTATTGTTAATAAACATTATCGAGGTGGAAAATGAATAATTATAAGTTTTGGTTTGTTGTCGGTAGCCAGTTTTTGTATGGACCAGAGGCTTTGGCTGAAGTGGAAAAAAACGGTCGTGCAATTGTTGAAGGTTTAAATAATAGCAACAATTTACCTTTTGAAATAATTTATAAAACCACAATAAAAACCTCAACTGAGACTAAAGAAATTGTTTCGGTAGCTAATTCGGACAAAAATTGTGCAGGTATTATTACTTTTTGCCATACATTCAGTCCCAGCAAAATGTGGATAAACGGTTTGAATTTACTGCAAAAGCCATGGTTACACTTTCATACTCAGTTTAATCGAGAAATCCCCAATGAAGAAATTGATATGGACTATATGAACTTGCATCAAAGTGCCCATGGAGATAGAGAACATGGTTTTATTGGTATGCGTATGGGTATACCGCGAAAAGTCGTTTTCGGATATTGGCAAGATGAAAAACCACAAAATGAAATTGGTAAATGGATGCGTGCTGCTATTGGTTATAGCTTCAGCAAAAACCTTAAAGTTATGCGCTTTGGAGATAATATGCGTGATGTTGCTGTTACTGAAGGGGACAAAATTGAAGCCCAAATAAAATTAGGTTGGGAAGTGAATACATGGCCGGTTGGTACTCTGGTTGAATATATGAATGCTGTTTCAGAAACAGAAATAGATCTTAAATTACAAGAATATGAAGAAAAATATGAAATTGCAACTGACGATAATGAAACAGTACGTTATCAAGCACGTGAAGAAATTGCTATCCAAAAAATCTTAGACGAAGAAGACTGTAAAGCTTTTAGCAATACTTTTCAAGATCTTTATGGAATGAAACAATTACCAGGATTAGCTTCTCAAAATCTGATGGCGCAAGGTTACGGATATGGCGGTGAAGGTGATTGGAAAGTAAGTGCAATGACTGCAATCATGAAAGCGATGACTTCAGATCTTGATGGTGGTACAAGCTTTATGGAAGATTATAATTATGATTTCACTAAAGGCCTAATTCTAGGATCTCATATGCTTGAAATTTGTCCAAGTATAGCAGCAGACAAACCTAAAATTGAAGTACATGAATTGGGTATAGGTGATAGGGAGCCACCTGCACGTCTTAAATTCGAAGGAAAAGCTGGGCCGGCAATTGTGGCCAGTTTGATAGACATGGGAGGACGTTTGCGCCTGATTGTTCAAGATATAGAATGTGTGAAACCTCCACAAAGCATGCCTAATCTGCCTGTTGCTAGAGTAATGTGGCAACCACAACCTAGTTTCACAGAAGGAACAGAATGTTGGATAATTGCCGGGGGAGCTCATCATACTGTTTTGAGTTATGACTGTGATGCGGAAATGATGCGAGACTGGGCACGTATGGTAGATATTGAATTTGTTCATATTAATAAAGATTCAACTGCTGTTGAGTTAGAGCACGATCTTCAGCTATCCGACCTGGTTTGGAATTTACGATGCTAAGCCTTTTTGACGAATTACTGATGTCCCCAAATTGATCTAAAACAATAATTAGCTGAAAAGATGCTACGGGTATTAAATGATATGCAAAGGAAATAAAGATGAAAGTAAGAAAGAAGAAAATTAATAGCCTGCCGAATCAGTTAAAGAAACTTGATGAGAGAAATTTGCCAAAAATAACAGCTGAAGATTATCAGCAAAGACTAGCCGACTTAATCAACCTCGGTCGGAAAGATTATACTCATTATCTTATTTATGGTGATCGTGAGCATTTTGCAAATATTGAGTATTTTACCGGTATAGATCCGAGATTTGAAGAGGCTTTATTGGTTATTACTAAAGATGAGGTCCCCACTTTAATTGTTGGGGATGAAGGAATTGATTATTCAAAAAGAATTCCTTATGAAATAAATGATGTTGTTTACCACGGATTTAGTTTACCTAGACAACCTAGACCAACTAAAACTGTCCTCAGAGATATATTGAGCGAAGCAGGATTAAATAAAGAATCAAAAGTCGCAGTTATTGGCTGGAAATGGTTTGATAATTCAGATTTTGCTACAGAGGAAGAACAATTTGATATACCTTTATTTATTTATAATGAATTAGCTTATGTCTGTACAGAAGATAATTTATCGAATGGGACATATTTATTACAAGATAATGAAATCGGTTTAAGAACGAATCTTTGTGCTAAAGAATTAATTTTATCGGAAGTATCCGGCACAAAATGTTCCAATGCAACTCACAGAGTGCTAAAAAACTTACGTCCAGGTATAACTGAACTTGAAGCTTCTAAACATTTAATGATAGATGGTGATCCCCTATCAATTCATCCTAATGTAAATTTCAACAAAAATTATTACTATGCAATTGCTAGTCCAATGCCTGACAATGAACTACAGCTAGGTGATGTTGTTGGAGCCGGTATGGCTTATAGACGATCTTTATGTCATAAGGTCGGTTTATTTGTCAAAGATGAAAATGAACTTGAACCTGAACGTAGAGAAAATGCTAAGCAAATTTTTGAAAAGTATTTCTTGTCAATGAAAACTTGGTATGAAACAGTGCAAATAGGAGTTACAGGCAAAGAAGTATATGATGCAGTTGTTGAAGTGATGGGAGAACCGATTGATTTTGGAGTTAAATTAAATCTAGGTCATGGGATTCATACGGATGAATGGTTAAATACACCATTTTACAAGGACTCGCCTGAGAAATTACATTCCGGAATGGCTATACAATGTGATTTTACAGCAGCATTTGAAGATTTAGATATCGGAGTTCATGCAGAAGATGGAATAATCATAGCAGATCAAAAACTGCAAGAAGAAATAAAAGAGTTGTCACCTGATTCATATGAAAGAATGCTTGCCAGACGCGAATTTATGAAGAATGAATTAGGCATTTACTTGGCAGATGAGGTTCTTCCTACATCAGATTTATCCGGTATGGTATTTCCGTTTATGGGAGATTTAAATGTAGTGATGGCTTATCTTGAAGAATAAAAATAAGATCGCTTAAAAACCCGGCAAGTATTTGATTTGCCGGGTTTTAGTATAATTGCTAGATTGGCTTTTTAGAATATTATTGTAATATGTTTCTTGCCAAAGATCAGCATCAGGATCTACCACTATGACAATTTTATGATCGGAAATGAACGACAGTTTCGGCTCACGGACCCCAAACAGGTTTTCTTTTGTAAACTGCTTCATTATATGTCTTTTCATAATATAATAGTTTAATAATTTATCTTGCTAATAATACCATATAAATTATATGCAATTAGGTTAATTAATCCGCTGAAAATTAATTGAGAGAAAAAGAATACTGGATAGCCTAAAAATGTTAAGCTTATTGTATCAATAAAATACTTCTATTATATTTTCAACTGAAAGGGGATCATTATGGCTAATCAAATTATTAATGACATACAAAATGGGAGAACAGCACTCGGAATCGAACTTGGTTCATCGAGAATAAAAGCTGTGCTAATCAACACAGATAATCAAATTATTGCCCAAGGCAATCATTCATGGGAAAACAAATTAATGAATGGAGTTTGGACTTATGCTTTACCTGATGCTTGGGCAGGTATTCAAGATTGTTATCAGGATTTAGCTGCAAACGTCAAAGATTTGTACGATGTTGAATTAACTACATTCGGTTCAATTGGTATCTCGGCAATGATGCACGGTTATTTACCTTTTGATAAAAACAATCAACTATTAACACCATTCAGAACATGGCGTAATACAATGACTGAGGATGCGACAAAAGTTTTGATCAAAGAATTTGCTTTCAATATTCCGCAACGCTGGAGCATTGCTCACTTATACCATGCAATTCTTGAACAAGAAAACCATGTTAAAGATATAGATTTTTTCACAACTTTGGCCGGCTATATTCACTGGCAATTAACAGGTAAAAAAGTGTTAGGAATCGGGGATGCTTCCGGTATGTTCCCGATTGATGATTCTACTCATGATTATGATCAAACGATGATCAAAAAATTTGATTCGTTAATTAAAGATCAAAATTTTGATTGGCAATTATCCGAAATTTTACCAAAAGTTTTACTTGCAGGTGAGACAGCAGGAGACCTAACTGAGGAAGGTGCCAAATTGCTTGATCCAAGTGGAAAGCTTCAAGCAGGAATTCCTTTAGCCCCACCTGAAGGTGATGCAGGAACCGGTATGGTTGCAACTAACAGCATTTTGAAACGCACAGGAAATATTAGTGCAGGGACATCAATTTTTGCCATGATAGTACTTGAGCATGCATTGTCAAAAGTTCATGTTGAGATAGACATAGTTACTACTCCAAGCGGATCTCCTGTTGCAATGGTGCATTGCAACAATTGTACAAGTGACCTTGATGCTTGGGTCCGCGTGTTCGGTCAATTGTTTGAGAGACTTGGACTGGATGTACCAAAAGGCAAACTCTATGATCAGTTGTATTTTTCCGCTATGGAAGGTGATAAAGATTGTGGTGGTGTGATGACCCATAATTACGTATCGGGTGAACATATTACCGGTTTTGAAGAAGGAAGACCATTAATTGTTAGGACGCCGAATGCTAATTTTAACCTTTCAAACTATATGCGAGCAATGTTGAATTCGACAATGGCGACTTTGAGAATCGGTATGGATATTTTGACTGAAGAAGAGAATGTCCATATTGATAAAATGCTGGGTCATGGAGGTTTATTCAAAACTGAAAAAGTCGGACAGACACTGATGGCTAACGCTTTAAAAACTCCTATTTCAGTCATGGAAAGTGCGGGAGAAGGCGGAGCTTGGGGAATGGCATTATTAGCCCTCTATCTAATTGACGATACCGGCTTATCTCTGGAAGATTTCTTAGAAGAAAAAGTCTTCAGTAAAGAAAAATCGATCACGATTGAACCGAATGCAGAGGATATGGCCGGATTTGACCAATTCCTTGCCAAATACAAATCCTCTTTGGCAGTCCAAAGATCTGCAATAGAGGCTTTGCCACAATAATTTTTATTTAAAGACTATTAATTTAAAACCCGGAACCATACTAAAAATGTTGTATTTCCGGGTTTTTTACTACTTCTCAACTATCAAAAAAAGGAATAATATGCTACAATTAGTTTTGAATTTTTGTTGAAATATTTTGAGTAATGGCTCTGTTAA
>JAAYKK010000102.1 GCA_012522435.1 Clostridiaceae bacterium
AAAACTGAAGCTGAAACTGAAAAAGAGGCAGAAACTGAAACGGAAAAAGAAGCCGAAACAGAAGCGGAGTCTGAGCCTGAAGAAAAAATCTTAAGATTGACTACGACAACTAGTGTAAACGACTCAGGATTGATGGATTATTTGAGTGATCCATTAAAAGAGGATACCGGTATCGTAATGGAGATTGTTTCAAAAGGTAGCGGTGCAGCAATTGAAGATGGACGTCAAGGTAATGCGGATATCATTTTAGTTCATTCACCAAAAGCAGAAGATGAATTTGTCGAAGAAGGCTATGGTGTAGAACGTAAAACTTTCATGCACAATTATTTCGTAATCGTTGGACCGGAAGATGATCCGGCAGGAATTAAAGGAAAGACTGCAGAAGAAGCATTCCAGGCAATTTCAGAAACGGAATCAGTTTTTGTATCTCGCGGTGATGATTCCGGTACACATAGTAAAGAAAAATCAATCTGGGAAGGTGCCGGATTAGATGTTGCAGAAATCGAAACTCAAGATTGGTATAATTCACTTGGTGACGGTATGGGAGCAACCTTAACCTTTTCGAGTGAAAATGCCGGATATACCTTAACAGATCTTTCTACTTTCTTATCAATGGAAAGCGAAATGGATCTTGAGGTATTAGTGGATCAATCAGATTCTCTAAAGAATGTTTACTCTGTAATAGTTGTTGATCCGGACAAAGTTGAAGGAACTAATGTTGCATTGGCGGAAGAGTTTCAAGAATGGATTACCGGAGAACGCGCTGCTGAATTAATTGCTGAATATGGTAAAGAAGAATATGGTCAACCATTATTTTTTGTAGGACAATAGTTATTATTCTCGACTGATACTTATAAGTATCAGTCGATATTTTTTATTATGAATGAAATTACCAACATAGTAATTTTAACTTTAAGAATCTGCTTTATGTCTACGATTCTTTCATCTTTGATTGCAATACCCATAGGGTTGCTTTTAGGATTGTTTGAAAATAGACTGAATAAATTTTTAAGACCACTTTTTACGGCTTTTACCGGAATACCGCCTGTTATTGCAGGTGTTGTAGTTTATTTATTGTATTCTAATGTCGGTATTTTCGGGAAGCTCAAATGGCTCTATACAACAAAAACAATTGTTATCGCTCAGATGATAATTGTTATTCCGATAATTGCCAGTCATGTATTTCCCGCAGTCGATCCGATTCGTAAAGATTTTTGGTTAACTTCAATCGGAATGGGTTTATCAAAAACTAAAATGCTTGTTCAATTAACGAGAGAAATTGCAGCTAGTATTTTAGCCGCGGTGATTGCAGGATTTGGTCGCGCTATTGCAGAAGTGGGTGCGGTCATGATTGTAGGAGGTAATATTCGTTTCAAAACTAGAGTAATCACTAGTGCCATAGTCTTAGAAACTAACAAAGGAAATTATCAAATGGCACTGAGGCTGGGAATTGTATTAATTATTATTTCGTTAGCTATCAGTTTTATTGCTATGTATCTCTCCAAAGGAGCTCGCCGTGATTCGATTAAGTAATGTTAAAGCTGAAATAGGAGAAGAGCTTCTTTTTATTATTTCCGAGTTAGAGTTCAATAATGATAAATCTTATTTACTGACCGGAGACAACGGAACGGGTAAGAGCTCTTTGCTTAAAGCATTTATTGGCGAGTTTCCTTATATCACAGGAGATATTAAAGTCGATGGAGAAGTTATTTATCAACCACAAGATCCTTATTTGTATCAGAAAAAAGGCAAAGATAATTTTGCTCTCTTTAATATAGAATTAACTTCGATTGAAAATGAGTTGGCTGCTCTAGAGATGTTTGAGATGCTTGATAAACCCGTTGACGTACTTTCCGGAGGGCAACGCCAGAAGATAGCATTTTTGCGTTCAATATCTCTTGCCCAAGATATATTATTGCTTGATGAACCTTTCTCTCAAATGGATGATTTTTCAACTTATTATTGTCTCAATTTATCAAAGAAATGGTTGCAAGAAAAAAAGAGACGACTCTTAATTATCATTTCACATGATCCCTTAGAAAAAGCAACATTCGATGCTGTGATAAAAATAACTGACAAACGCTTAATCAAGATTCAATGAGGAAAAAAGAATGCTCAATCAACGTTATGAAAGAAATCTACCGCTCATTTCCGTAAAACAACAGAGAGCCTTAGCAGGAGTCATTGTTGCTATCGTCGGCCTGGGAGGACTTGGTGGTTATGTAGCAGAACTGTGTGCACGCATTGGGATTGGCAGCTTAATTATTATAGATGGGGATGTATTTACCGGTTCCAATCTAAATCGCCAGCGTTTTTCTACAGAGTACAATCTGGATAAATCTAAAGCAGAAGAAACCAAGAGAGCGTTACATGAGATTAATTCTGAAACAAAGATTACAGCTCATACCGTCTATTTGAAAGATGATACAAATATTATATATGTTCAGGATGCGGATATTGTTATAGATTGTTTAGACAATATTACCGGAAGATTTTTAATAGAAAAGTTTTGTATAAGTTTGAAGATACCTTTAATTCATGGCAGCTTATCGGATTGGGATTGTCAGTATGGATTCTTTTTTTCTGAAAGATCCTTAATGAAAAAAATATATTCTCATGGAACTGCTACTAAATTTGAACAAAAAGCTAATTTGCCCGGTGTGCCGCCAATTGTTGCAGCTATGCAAGTCAATTTATTAACACTTTATTTGACTGAAAGTGAAAAATTAAAAGTAAATAACTTATATCGTTTTAATATATTGTCACAAGAATTAGTTTCACTAGATTTAAATTAGCATTTAAATAAATAAAAAGGAGGCTATAAGGTAACTAAGCCTCCTTGATGTTTAGAATATTATCCTCCGGCGACCGGGGGGAACAGGGAAACTAAGTCTCCATTCTTTAAGGGAACGTCAAACTTGGCATGAAAACCATTTATAAGTAAAATACCTACTTGTTCAGGATCAATATTTAACTCTTTGCATACATCATTAGGAGTATGGAAGATTTTTTCATCCAGATATAATACTTTACCTCGTTTTTCACGAAAGTAAGCAAACAATTTAACAGTAATCATAATTTTAAAACTACGCAATTCCTAATCTTTGTAAGGTTTCTTCTGTTGGGAAGCCATCAACCCAACCGCGCTCAGCATAATATGCAGGGAGCATCTCGTCAAGTTTGGAGAGCATTCCTTTTGAAGGTCCATTTGATACCGGTTCTTCGATTAATCTCGTAGGCAAAGAATCATCCGACTGAACCATTCCGGCATCTTTATTAAATAATCTTTCAAGATTAAAAATTCTATCTCCCGCTTCAAGTAATTCCTCAACACTTAGATTGGAACCTGTAGCAGCATTATAGAGTGCTGTATATTCAGGTGCACCTAATGCGAAAGAGGTGAATAAACAAAGTCCGAGAGAATCAATCACAGCAGTCAAGTCTTGGAAAATTTTTACCAAAGCGGCTTTGCCTTCAGTTTCCGTCCGATCAGCTTGTTCCGGGAGTCCTAGAACCTCCGGTGAGATAGTATATCCTCTAACGTGGCATCCACCACGATTGGAAGTTGCATAATTCAGCCCAATGCCTTGAATAGCCCGAGCATCATATGCGGGAAGTTCCATGCGTTTTGAACTCATAGAATATTGTGCGGCATCATATGATTCGCATAAATTAGCTGAACCTTGAGCCATTTTCTTGGCTAGCTCAACTTTTCCTTCGCCCATGGCTTTTGTCCATTCTACAATTGCTTCAGAACTACCCCAAACCAAAGCGGGCAGACCTTCAAATTCATCTTCTTTGATTAGATCACGTTGCACTAACTCCATTGCAGCAGCAATAGTTGCGGGTGCACCTATTGCATCCAGCCCATATTCATTACATTGGAAGTTTGCTTCATTAACTGCTGCTAAATCATTAACATTACAATTTGAACCATATGCCCAGAGGGGTTCATATTCAGGACCACCAATCTCTTTATCATTGCGTTTTATAACTCGTCCACAGCCTATTGGGCAACGGTGACAATGACCTTTACGTACAAGATAATTTTCAGCTAGTTCTTCGCCACTTATTTTTTCAGCATCTTCAAAATAAGATTTTTGCCAATTTTTAGTAGGCAGTGCACCTATTCCATTAATAACATTAATCAAGATAGCAGTCCCTAATCCGGGAAGTCCTTCTGAAGTTACAGGATTGGCGCGAATTTTAGCCATTGCTTCTTGGAATGCTACTTTCATTGCTTCTTTATCATATGCATTTACTATTGTATTTGAAGCCTTAACAGTTATCGCTTTGAGATTTTTGCTACCCATAACTGCTCCAACACCTCCTCGACCTGCAGCTCGGTCTGTGTCGTTCATAATACAAGCCAACAAAGACAATTGTTCTCCGGCCGGTCCTATATATAAGGAATTTGACTTGCTACCATACATTTCTTGCAGTTTATCATTACATTCGGTCGATTTCATGCCCCAGATATCTGAAGCATCTATCAATTCGACATGATCATCTTCTATAAAAAGACGAATAGGAGAATCAGCCTTTCCTTCAAAGATGATAGCATCATAACCCGCATACTTAAGACGAGCACCCCATGTACCGCCCGAATTGGCCGAACCGATCATATTATTCAGAGGTTGCTTGGTGATTACCATATATCTTCCACCTGTTGGGGAATTTGTACCGGTTAGTGGTCCATTTGCAAAAATCAATAAATTTTCGGGTGAAAGCGGGTCCGCTTTTGCACATCCGGCGTCGTATAGCCATTTCGTAGCTAAACCTCTGCCGCCAATAAACCTATTAGCTTCTTCATGACCAAAAGATTCCGTTTGCCACGATTTGTCAGTTAGATTAACTCGTAAGACATTGTAATTGTAGGTTGTGTTCATATAAATCCTCCTTCTTTAGCATGTTTTTTGTCAAACAAAAAACAGGGCGTACGGCCCTGCATATAGTAGAAGTTGGATTATTTCCACCTCAAGGGCCATACGAAATTCGTAGGATCCCTTTCCAAGAGTGGGAGGCTTCATCGTTTCCAATAAAACCCATCGGCAAGTTACCATTTCAGGTAAATTTTGCTCGGAATCATCTAAATATAATTTAACATTTGAGAAAAAATATTTCAAGTATTTGGTTAAGAGAGATAGAGTAAACTTGTTGTAGGTTGAGAAAGTCCAACTTAATCTATCGGTTTAAGATTAGAACTTATAACCACCTTCTGCTATATTTGTCAGTAATCTATACAAGCCATCCCGTTTTGTCCTTCTAC
>JAAYKK010000001.1 GCA_012522435.1 Clostridiaceae bacterium
AACAGACAAGGTGAGAGAGATCTCTATGCTATGAATTGGAATGCCGATCAAGAAGATTTTGTCTTGACCAGGCTAGATCACGATTGTGGTCCGACTAATGTTGATGTTTATCGTTATCAGGATAGCGATTATATTATTGCTACCAATCGTGAAATAAGCGAAGTTGCTTTGTATAAAGTAGTTCAAGCATAAATTATTGTTGGATAATTAATATTATTGAAAGAATTAATAGGTGAATAAAGGAGGATTTATGACACATATTGATGAAATTACAAGAGAAAGTTGGATATTGGGTGCTTTCCCGGAATGGGGAACTTGGCTGAACGAAGAAATCGATAATACTGTTGTGGAAGAAGGCACATTTGCTATGTGGTGGCTCGGTGTTGTTGGTTGCTGGTTTAAAACAGAAAATGATACCAATATAGCAATTGATTTATGGTTTGGTAATGGTAAGCGTACTCAAAAAGTAGCTGATATGAAACCTTATCATCAGATGCGCAACATGATGGGTGTAAAAAAGCTACAACCTAATTTACGTGCCTATCCGATCGTGTACGATCCATTTGCAGTTACTAAATGTGATGCAGTATTTTCCACCCATTATCATAATGATCATATTGATCCTTTCTTTGCCAAAGCAGTTCTTGATAATTGTGGACCTGATGTACCATTTATCGGACCTCTGGAATGTGTTAAAAAATGGCGCGGTTGGGGTGTGCCGGAAGATCGTCTCCAAGTTGTAAAACCGGGTGACGTAATTACTGTCAAAGATACAAAAGTTCATGTACTTGATTCATATGACCGTACATGCTTGGTCACAACAGAAGTAGGCGAAGATCTGGCCGGTATTTGTCCAACCAATATGGATGAAAAAGCGGTTAACTATCTCTTCGAATTCCCTGCCGGAACAGTTTATCATTCAGGTGATTCTCATTACAGTATTCGTTATAGAGAAATTGGTAAAAAATATGACATCGATATTTCATTTGGTTCTTATGGAGAAAATCCTCCGGGCTGCCAAGACAAAATGTCATCAGTAGATATATTACGTATGGCTGAAGCAACGGACTGTAAAGTGGTTATCCCCTTACACTATGATGTATGGTCAAACTTTAAAGCTGATCCGAAAGAAATCTTATATTTGTATGAGTATAAGAAAAATGTACTTCAATATAAGTTCCATCCGTTTATTTGGGATGTGGGCGGCAAGTACGTCTGGCCGAACGATAAAGATTTAATTGAATTCCATTATCGTCGCGGATTCGAAGATTGCTTCGAAGAAGAGCCGAATGTACCGTTCTTATCACTGCTTTAATATCATTATAAAGAGTGGAATAATGGAGGAAAAGCTGTTAAATGAGTTATACAGAATTAAAAGAAAGAGTCTACCAAGCAAATATGCAATTACCTGCTCTAGATCTGGTCGTTTTTACTTGGGGAAATGTGAGTGAAGTCGATCGAGAAGCTGGGGTATTTGCCATTAAGCCTAGTGGCGTTGAATATGATAAGTTAAAGCCGGAAGATATTGTTGTAGTTTCACTTGAAACAGGTGAAAAGGTATCCGGAGATTTAAACCCCTCAAGTGATACCGCTACACATTTGGTTTTATATCGTGAATTTCCCAATATAGGTGGTGTAGTTCATACTCACTCTCCTTGGGCCGTTAGTTGGGCACAGGCTACCAGATTCTTGCCGGCATATGGCACAACTCATGCGGATACTTTCTATGGCAATGTTCCTTGTACTAGAAAGCTAACTGACCAAGAAATTGCCGAAGCCTATGAGAAGAACACAGGCTTGGTGATCGTAGAAACATTCAAGAATGGCCAGATTGATCCGGATGCTGTACCGGGTGTCTTGGTAGCGGGACATGGTCCTTTTACCTGGGGAGCGAACTGTTTCAAAGCTGTTGAGAATTCTAAAGTTTTAGAAGAATGCTGCAAAATGGCGGTACGAACAGAACAAATTAATCCGGATATCAATAGGATTGAACAAGGCCTATTAGATAAGCATTATTTGCGCAAACACGGCAAAGATGCCTACTACGGACAATAATTAATGAATCAGCCTAGTGTAAAATTTGCACTAGGCATAGAAAGAGGAAAAGATGCTATTAAAAGAAATTTATGAAAAAAAGCATTTTTCATTTTATGATTCTGCTAAAGATTGGCGCGATGCAATTCGTCTTAGTTGCAAACCCCTTGAAGCAGATGGGACGGTAGAGCCGGAATACGCTGAAGAAATGATTGCGTGTGTTGAAAAACACGGACCGTACATTGTTATTATGCCGGGTGTGGCGATGCCCCACTCTACTGAAAATGCAGAAGGTGCTAATGGCACAGCTATTGCTTTCATGAAACTGGAAGAGCCGGTTGCTTTTGAAGAAGGAAATCCTGAAAAAGATGCGGAAATCTTCTTCACTTTGGCCTCAACCAATCCCGATGAGCATATGGAAAATATGCAACGCTTATTTTCGATTTTGACCAATGAAGAAGTTATAGCAAAATTGAAGGCTGTTAAATCTCCGGAAGAGCTTTTAGAAATCAATGAGCTTTTAGGAGAATGACTTGAAAAGAATAATATTGTTAAAAATTTGGATTTTATGAGGAGAATTAAATGGATAGTGTATTGAGAGTATTAACAGTTATTTGGGAATTTTTCGTAAATAACTTCTTAACTCAACCGGCTTACTTTATTGGTTTGATGGTTGTCGTAGGATATATTTTACTGAAAAAACCTTGGTACGATGTAATTGCAGGTTTTATTAAAGCAACAATCGGATTTTTTATCCTACAAGTTGGTTCCGGCGGATTGACCAGCAACTTTCGTCCGATCTTAGTCGGTTTGAAAGGTAAATTTAATTTAGATGCGATGGTAATCGACCCGTACTTTGGCCAGAATGCAGTGCAAGCCGGTATGGAAGAACAGTTCGGCAAAACATTTACCGATGTTATGTTATTGTTGTTGATTGCTTTCATTTTCAATATTGTTTTGGTTGCATTAAAAAAATGGACTAAGCTCAGAGCATTATTTACAACCGGACATGTTCAAATGCAGCAAGCAGCAACAGCGTTTTGGTTGATCCTTTTTGCTCTACCGGTTTTGAAAGACAGCAATCTTGCAATCTTAATCGTAATGGGCTTATTATTGGGTCTCTATTGGGCTGTAGGCTCTAACCTGATTGTCGGGCAATCACAAGAATTGACAGATGGTGCTGGCTTCACCATTGCTCATCAACAGATGTTCGGGGTAGGACTTTTTACCTGGTTATCTGAAAAAATGAGTAAAAAGAGCAAAAAGAAAACCACAAGGTTAGATGACATTAAGCTTCCGGGTTGGCTAAAAATCTTTAACGAGAACATGGTAGCGACCGCAGTATTAATGACTATATTTTTTGGTATAATCCTGATGATTTTGGGTAAACCATATTTGGTAGAGCAAGAATTTTTGAAAGCTACTGATAATTTCTTCTTCTACATAATGACAACTTCATTCCACTTTGGAGTATATCTGGCAATCTTACAGTTAGGTGTCAGAACATTTGTCACGGAGCTGACAAACTCATTCCAAGGTATTTCAAGTCGTCTGCTTCCTGGTGCAGTACCGGGTGTTGACTGTGCGGTTGCTTTTGGATTCGGTTCACAAAATGCTGTAACAATTGGTTTCTTATTCGGAGCTTTGGGTCAATTTTTGGCAATTATCGCTTTGGTGCTTCTAAAGAGCCCAACACTTGTTGTTGCAGGATTCGTTCCGGTGTTCTTTGATAATGCCGTAATCGCGGTTTATGCTGATAATAAGGGTGGTGCGAAAGCAGCCATGATTTTCCCTTTTATTTCAGGACTCTGCCAAGTATTTGGCTCAGCCTTTATCGCTGCATTTGTCGGCTTAGCTCAATATGGCGGATACCTAGGAATGTGGGACTGGGCGGTTGTCTGGCCAGTATTCACAGTAGTGATGAAGTATTTGAGTTATGCAGGTTTGGCTTTGGTCGTCGTTGCATTAATTGCAATTCCACAAATTCAATACAGATTGAAAAAAGATACCTACTTCTTAGAAACAGAAGATTGGGAAGAATGCAAACGTGTTCGTGCTGAACAAGCAGCAGGTACGCAAGAATAAATAATTTAGATCGGACATTTCACGTTTTTGGAATGTCCGGTTGAAACAAAAAAAGAATATTCAAGAAAGGAGAATAGAATGGTTAAAATTTTAGTAGCATGTGCTAATGGAGCAGGATCAAGTTTAATGATGAAAATGGCAGCAGATAAAGCGTTTAAACAGTTAGGCATTCCGGTATCGGAAATTCATCACTGTGCGTTGGCGGAAGGCGTCAGTTCAGCGAATCAGTTCGATCTGGTTTTTGTTGCTCAAAACTTTCTCAATATGTATGACGATGCTGTAAAGCGTGGAGCCAAAGTAATTGGTTTACGTAACATAATGAGCGATAAAGAAATAATGGAAAAAGTACAAGAAGCTGGATATGACAAACTCTTTAAATAATAAGAGCATATAAACTTGTCAAGCAAATAAATGTCTAAATAAACAGACAACAATTTTGCAAATTATTTTGACATGATTGCTCAACATTGATTTTAGCCGGTCTGTAATCTGAATAGAGTAATATCAGACCGGTTTTCATCTGGCTAAAATATTTGTAATTAACAACGTTAAAAAGAATCAGCTAATTATGGAAAAACAAGTGAAAATACCCCTGCATAAATCTGGAGATATTGATGCTGCATTAGGTACATTTTTTGACAGTTTCAGTAAGATTATTATCGCTGTTGCAATGCTGAAAAATGTATTAAAGATGCCGGGAGAACTGGTATACGGGCAGATCATAGTTTCAACAGGTTTCACTGTATTTCTTTTTTCTCTATTTAACACTTTTCTGGCAAGGAGCTTAGGGAAAGAAACTAAGAACAAAGATATTACAGCTCTTTTTGGAGGAATTTCAGGTACGACCGTATTTGTTTGGTTGAGTGCAGTTATGCTGCCAACCTACTATCATAGCGGCGATGCTGTTTTTGCCTGGTCAGTTACGGTAGCCGTTTCAGTTATTTTTTCTCTGCTTCAATTAGTATTTTCGTTTTTTATCGGCTATATTTTTAAATATATACCGCGCGAAGCGTTGATGGGAGCGACAGTCGGTGGTGCATTGACTTGGATGATTCTCTCACCTCTAGGCGAAGCGTATACCGCCCCCTGGGTGATCATTCCTACTTTGTTTATTTTGTTTACTTTTTATATGGGCGAGATAAAACCGAAGTTCGGTTCTCCCGCACTGATAGCAATAGGAATTGGGACGGCAATTGCTTGGCTTTCAGGCCTAATGCACATCAATAGTTTACAAGAGTCTTTTTCTAATATAGGATTTTATTTGCCAAGTTTTCAATTCGGCCTTTTGACCTCAAAAGCATTGCAAACAGCACTCAATTATTTACCCTTAATATTAGCTTATTTGTTAGCCGAACTAACGGCAGATATGCAAGCTTTTGCTCAAGCAGAGGGAAATGGTGAATATTATCCTCGGCGTACAG
>JAAYKK010000103.1 GCA_012522435.1 Clostridiaceae bacterium
AGCCTATTACACAGCTCGCCAAAATTTTTCTAATACCTCGGCCGAGGTATTAGAAAACCAAGCAGCATAGCAGTAACCATTGTGGCAAAGGAATTTACACCAACATTTAGGACTTGACTAACAATGATTGAGTTGAACCTTTTTAAATTAGATTGTTAACTCAATTTTGGCTAGGATAAATATATTGTTTAAATGAAATTTTGAATTGCTGAAATATCAAGAGGGAGAAATTCAATAAATGAATATACAAATATTTGGTACTAAAAAATGCTTTGATACGCAAAAAGCCATACGTTATTTCAAAGAACGTAGAATAAAATTCCAATTTGTAGATATGATAGAAAAAGGTCTGAGCAAAGGTGAGTTCAATAGTGTGAAACAAGCTGTTGGCGGTTTGGATAACTTGATTGATCAAAATTGTAAGGATCAAAATGCATTATCACTTATTTCTTATATGGTAGACAAAGATGAAAAAGTTTTAGAAAACCAACAAGTAATTAAAACACCAATTGTCAGAAATGGCAGACAAGCAACCGTTGGTTACCAACCGGAAGTTTGGGAATCATGGGAATAAACATTGATTAATTCATCTGAACATAATTAAACATTACAAAGGTATGAATCCATAGCCGTAATAGCAATTAATCAAAATGGAGATCTTGTTTATATTCCTATGATGAAATCTCCTATCAGTAAAGGCGAGACAAAGGATTTGAGGTTGAAAAATTAATATTAGAAAATTTGCAAAAGACTAAGATCGGTGTGTTAAATAAGGATTTCAAGCAACTAAGAAATGTTGAAGTTGGACAATGCTTTTTATCGCCATCATCAAATTAGAGTAAAGCTGTTAGGCATGATGTAGACAAATGCCTTTACAATATCTAGGTAAGTGAGCACTATAAAATATGATCTTGTTTTATTGGGTTTACTAATAGTTCGTTTTATTTGTACACTGATATTAAAACTTATGAAAAAGGTCTTGATTCTTATTAAGATAATAAGGATTATTGACTTGAGAATAATCATTAACAAGTAGAGGATAAATTAAATGGGAAAATCTAAAACTTTAATGACTAGGATTGCTTTAATGCTTGTCATTATTGCTGTAATAGCAGGATCAATTTGGGGATATTATTATTTTAGAGATTGGACGAAACGCTATCGTTCCGAACTTGACACATTTTTCGGAAAAGATAATTGGGAATTTCTATCCGAAGAATCGTTAGATAGTCATCGCTTAAAGAAACCCCGTATTAGAAATAATGATACTCCTCCTGTGGAGCCCGGACCAGCTAAATTTCAGAATTGGTATATTCAACATAGCAACAAAAGTGATGAGCAAGAAGTATGGAAGATAACGAACCATGTTTACAAGCTTAACAAAAATAGTCATTTCATATTAAGCTCGAAGCGTCTTTCCGCGAAACAAGCTTTGATTATGGAGCTTATGGAGATATCCTTTCAAGTAGCAGGTGACGAAGTTAAACAGAAAATATTGCAGAGCACCCTTTCTGAAGAGGAAACAAATGTCTTCGATGTC
>JAAYKK010000104.1 GCA_012522435.1 Clostridiaceae bacterium
TAGGATGGTAACCCTGTCGAGCCGGTACCTAAAAGGCTGATCTTTTGAATGTCCCAAGATTCACCTTCTGTAGATACGTTGACTAAATTCATAATATCCGGTGTCGGCATATTGGTTTCAGCTACTTCATTGAATTTATCCATCAAGGGTCCAATGTTTTGCAGAGCTTCTCTGCTGGTAGCTTTCTTAATCATGCCTTCAATTACTCTCAATTGATTCCTACCACGATCGACGTCTCCTTCTGCTAAATTATAACGTTCACGTGAAAAGGCCAAAGCTTGATCGCCATCCAGATAAATCGTTCCCGCTTCAAAATAATATGATCCGTCATTGGTTGGAAAAGCGACCGGATTCTCTACTTCAATACCGCCTAAGATATCAACTAATTCAATCAAGGAAGTGAAATTCACTCTTGAATAATAGTTAATATCTGTATCCAAGAAATTCGCGACGGTGTTAACCGAAGTTTCAATTCCAAAAATTCCGGCATGGGTCAATTTGTCATAACCGCCGTTTGTTCCGTCAATTTCAACATATGCATCACGAGGGATTGAAGTCATAAGGATTTTTTTAGTTTTGGGATTAACTGTCACAACAATGTTAACATCAGAACGTGAAACAGTTGAGATTTCACCATAGGTATCAATACCACTAATGAACATACTGAAACCTTCTCGGCTGGTATCTACTCTGTTGGCCGTGATCTTAATCGGTGCTTTTACTGCAGTTGTACCTAAAATTCTGGTTTCAGTAGCAAAATCCGGATAGACAGAAGTGATTGAATCATCATGTGCCGAGTTGAAAAGAATTGCATCTGTTTCACCGGTATATAAAAGACCTACATTATCAATAAAGTTGTCCGCTTTAGTCGTAGTAAAAGTAGCATTATTTTCACTTTGGAGTTGTTTATAAGCATTTTCCAAATTTTCGTCTTTTTCATCTGAAGAAACACCTATGACAACATCATTCAAATCTGACAAAGTTTGGAGCGGTGAGTCTGCCATCACTCGGATATCATAATTAACAAGCTCATATTCTATATTCAATGAATCTAAAGTGCTGATTGTAAAATAGAGAATATATGAAATACCTAATAAAATTACCAAACTTAAGACCCCGATCACAGTCCCTCCGATACGGGAAGATCTTGAGTACTGTCCTTTATTCAGCAAATAAAATACAATCACATTAATAATAACTATCGTCACTGCAATAACTAAACGATATTTGGTCGGTAAAACGTTATAAACAAACATTACTACAATTACAGCTAGTGAAATTGCAGCTAATAATATGGAAATTACTCTACCAAAAATTAAAGCACCTTTGCCGGCTTGCTCTATAACCTGATGGTTTCGAGGTGGCATTTGTTGATTATGATTCATTCTGTGCATGGAATTTCTGCCTCTTTCATCCGCTTGAACTCCTTTTAAGGCGGGTTGCGGTTGTCTTGATCCGGGTCTTGCCCCATTACGTGGTCTTCTGCTTGCCGCGTTATGATTCCTATTTCCACCTGCACTACCGGGACTACGAGCAGGTCTTCCGCCATTACCGGTTTGAGGTTGTCTTACTCCACCGGGTGCAGATTGCGGTCTGCGCATGGGCGGCTGTCCATTTTGACCCTCAGCTTGAAGTCTGCGTGGCCTGATTTTTTGGTCACGCTTTTGTACTTGATCTTTATGCGGTGAAACTAAAGGAATATTCTCCCTAGCCTGATCACGACGCAAGCGATCTTCGCGTTCCGCTTCCAACTTTGCCTGATTTGCATGTTCACGAGCTCTGCGGGCAGCTTCCATAGCCTTGCGCGCAGGGTCGTTGGCAGGATCATGGCCTCCGTAATTATTATTATTCATGATTAAGTTTCCTTTATTTTTTACAAAAATTCATTCACAGCATTATATCTGATAAACAAATACTATACACTAGATAAATCTAAATTATCTTAATTATTACTAAATAACAATCATAAATTGGGATTATTCCTACAATGTTTACAATACATATCTGCTGCATAGCCATATTGAACTAAGCAATCCTCATATTCAGCAAAACAAGGCATTTCCGTTTCAGGATGATCTTGTGCTGCGACGACTGTTTCAAGTTGCTCCAAATATTGTTGATGCAAACTGTCAGTGCTCTCTGAAACTTCATCACAAGTTGCATCCGCACCTTTTTTGATTTTGCCATAAGCTAACATTCTTAAACCATTTAAGATTACTAAGATCGTACTACCCTCATGAGCTACTACACCTAAAGGCAAATTGATCAATTGTAAAACATTAACCACAATTAAAAAGAGAATAACTGCCAAAGAAAAGACAATATTTTGTTTTATTATTTTACCGGTCTGTTTAGACATACCGATAATGAAAGGAACCCGACATAAATTATTTTTTACTAAAATAATATCAGCTGTCTCCATCGCAACATCTGTTCCGCTACCCATAGCTATTCCAACGTCAGAAGTTGCCAGAGCAGGAGCATCATTAACTCCGTCTCCGACCATTAAGACTTTTTTGCCTTGGCTCTGTAAATCTTTAATAATTTCCAGCTTGTCTACCGGTAACAAATTTGCTTTGACCTGATCAACTTCTAGCAAATCAGCAATATATTTAGCATTTTTTTCTTCATCACCGGTCAACATTATCGTCTCAATGCCTTGCTCTTTGAGGCTGGCTATAGCAGTTTTGCTCTCAAGTTTAACCGGATCTGTAATAGCAAAATATGCCATGAATCTATCATTACAGGTAACAAAAACAACAGTTGATCCTCTTTGCTCCAGCAGATCGATTTGATCTTTTTCTGCAGCTGTTAGCTCAAGTTGATTGTTTTTTGGAAAAACCAAGCTGCGATTACCAATTTTCCATATTTGAGCTTGATGTTCAAGTCTGAAGCCTTTGCCCGTAATATCTTCTATTTGATCCAGTTCTATTATTTCTGTGCTACTGAGGCTGATCATAAAAGCATTGGCAATCGGATGGGTTGAAGTGGATTCAGCAGATTTGACGATGCGATTGACCAGATCTGCTTGTTCAGGATCATGGTAATAATAGTCTGTAATTCTGGGCATTCCTAAAGTTAAAGTACCGGTCTTATCAAAAACCACTGTATCGACGGTAGCAGTAACGTCCAAAATATCTCCGCCTCTTAGAATCATGCCTTGTTTTGCCGCACGGCTGATTGCAGAAAGTTTCGCCGGAGAAGCACTGGCAACCAAAGCACAAGGTGAAGCAACTGTGAGCATAACCATCCCGCGATAAAAAGATTGTTCTAATGGCCAAGCAAAGATCAGCGGCATTAACACAATGAATAAAGGAACAAAAATTAATACAGATTTGACAAAGATACCTTCTAATTTGCCAATCGTTGATTCGGTTTCAGAAAGCTTATTTTGCGCTTCATCAACCATTCGCACAATTTTTGACATCATTGTATCTTGATCTTTAACTGTGACAATCATATCGAAGCTTTCGCCTTCGTTTAAAGTTCCACCAATAATGGCATCGCCGTAGCGTTTATTAACCGGCATAGATTCACCGGTAATCGAGGCTTCATTGAGATATGCCCAATCATCTACCAATTCTCCGTCAATCGAAGCTAGTTCGCCTTTAGGTATTTGAATCCGATCACCAATCTCCAGATCTTTTGTCTCAACTATAGCAATCGTGCCGTCTTCTTGATACTTGCGTGCTGTTTCAGGCACTATTTTCATCAACTCGGAAATTGCATCTCGACTTTTATTTTCAGTGTAATGTTCCAAAGAATGCGATAATGAGAAAATGAAGATTAATATTGCACCTTCGGAAAAATGATCAATTATGCAAGCCCCAATTGCTGCCAAGATCATCAAAATATTGGCATCAAGTTTCTTTTTGGTCTTGAACTCTAAAACACCTTCTTTGGCAGACTCATAACCACCAATAATTATTGCTGCTCCGAAGACGATATTTGAGGCGATATGAAAACCGGTATTATTCAAAATAAAACCGAAAACAATTAATATTCCGCAAATAATAGTAAACGTTAAATCCAAATTACGTTTAGACCAGGTTATCAACTTACTCATCAATACTCCTTACTCTATAAAATGTTCTGTTAAGTTAAAAATTAAAAAGAGATCTGAAAAGCCTCTGGTAGAATGTTCTTGAACAACCACACTTACCTCCGAGAAAGGACA
>JAAYKK010000014.1 GCA_012522435.1 Clostridiaceae bacterium
GTTGCTTTTGACTGGAGCGAGTGAGTATGAAGTTTTTAATATTTCTGAATACTTGGCAACTGCAATCGGCCTAATTGCAATCATGATTCTGGCTGCGATAGGGATTGGACTTATTATGAAGGTCAGTATGCGTTTAAAGAAGTTTGAATTTTTGGAGAAGGAGACTTTCGAAACAGAATACGGTGTTACCGGATTAGTTAAAGAAAAGAAAGCAGTTTTTGAGAATAGATATACCACTAAGTTGATTATCGGTATTACTTTATGTATCTTGTCGACAGTACCACTATTTATTGCCATAGGTTTTGGCGAGCAAGAGAATTACATGCAGATGGTCAGCGTTGGTGCAATCTTGGTTATACTTTCCATAGGTGTGAATTTTATTCTTAGAGCAGTAATGAAGAACAATTCGTATGAACAGTTACTTGAGGAAGGTGAATATACCAGAAGCAATAAACAAAAAGAAAATGTAAGTGGTAAAATCGGCTCGATTTATTGGCCGATAATTGTGGCAATTTATCTGGGATATAGTTTCATCACAAATGATTGGGGGAGAAGTTGGCTTATCTGGCCTATAGCGGCTTTGCTATTTGCGCCGATTGCGATTATTTCGGACTCAATTGCTAGAAGGAAAGTTAAATAGTAGCTGTGCGAAAAATTCATGAGATTTTTTAATAATTTAGCCCAAAAATAAAATAGTAGCAATAATTTTAAAGATCCAAGTTGCGACTTGGATCTTTTAATTTTTGCTGAATTTGCTTCTAAATGCCAATTACTTAACCTTGACAAAGTATGCCTCAATTTTTCTCACTATTAATGTTATTACAAGAATGATTAAGATTGCTGCCAGCGTGCTGCCCAAAGGCAAATCTATTTTCATGAAAATACGATAAATAACAAAGCCTATTATCCAGAGTATTGCACTTGTATAATCAAGGTGAATGTCTTTTGAGTTACGCTTGAGGATGTAGAAGTCAGCGATTAGAATAGCGATCATTGGGGCAAAGAATGAACCGATCAAATATAAAAAAGGTTCAATATTACCAAGCGGAATTGTAATAGCCAAGACTGTTCCGATAATTGTAGTGATAATGGCAATGGTTTTACCATTGATTTTTTCGGACAATGTCTCTGCTGAAACCCCTGCGCTATACACATCAAGGAATGTCGTAGTAACCGTAGAGAGAATCAAAATAATAAGTGCGCCAATACCTAAACCTGCTCTAACCATAATCAATGAAACATTACCTTCACCTGTTAGGATGGCTGCACCCATCCCGATTACGTACATCCAAATGCTTGTAAGTCCATAAGTTATTGTGCTGACCAGAGTTGCTTGAAGAGGTTTCTCTGCTTCTCGCGTGTAATCAGAAACTAAAGGCAGCCATGATAGAGGCATCGCTACAGATAATTCAACTGCTGCACCAAAAGACATCATCTCACCGCTTACAGCGCCGGAACTTTTATTTTTCATTATTAAAACGAATAATACAACTGTTAGGGCGAATAGAGCAATCATAACAACATGATTGAGCCAACCTAGATTTTTGAGACCGATTATTATCCAGATAAGAATTAGGATGCCGATTACAATACTCCAAACCCATGGATTGACCGAGAATACTTGATTGGTTGCTTCAGCTCCTTGAAAGATCATGATTGCGGTCCAACCGACAAGCTGGAAAATATTAATAACAGCAAAAAAGAGCATACCAATTTTGCCAAAACTGAGTTGAACATTACCCATCCCGCTGAGACCGGTTTTTCCTCCCATTAATCCTGCCAGGAAAAACAAGAAACAGCCAATTAGATGTCCTAATAGAATCGCCAATAAACCCTTGCTGAAACCTAATGGTGCATAATATGTACCTGTAACGATTTCTGCTATTGAAACACCCGCTCCAAACCAAATTAAACCATTTTGCACGGTTGATGTTTTCTTTACTTTATTCATTTCTGCCCTCAAATTTAATAGCAAAAGCATGATTCAGGGGACCGCTACCTTTTCCTAAATCCAACATCGAATTTAAAGCATCAGAAATATATTCTTTTGCCAATCTGATTGCTTGATGAAGATCATGTCCTTTAGCCAAGTTGGAAGCTATTGCACTTGAGAGTGTGCAGCCGGTTCCATGAGTATTCGGATTATCTATCCTTTTTCCATAAAACCACTCCTGTTTACCGTTGCTATACAAGAAATCATTGGCATCATTAAGTTGATGTCCGCCTTTACAGAGTACAGCACAATCATATTGATCTCCAATAATTTTAGCAGCTTCTACCATATCGTCGGATGACTTGATCGTAATTCCGGCTAATACCTCTGCTTCAGGAATATTAGGAGTTAACACAGTTGCAATCGGAAAAAGATTATTTTTTAAAGCATTGATTGCGTCTTCGTTTATTAAACGTGCACCGCTTGTCGCAACCATTACCGGGTCAACAACTATATTTTCTGCTTCGTAGAATCGCAAACGTTCAGATATTATTTCTATAAGCTTTGCTGAAGAAACCATTCCGATCTTAACAGCATCCGGTCTGATGTCGTTAAAAACGCTATCAATTTGTTCTCCCAAAAATTCCGGTGAAACTTCAAAAATTCCTTGAACCCCGGTTGTATTTTGTGCTGTCAAAGCCGTGATCGCACTCATGGCGTATACACCATTCATAATCATGGTTTTGATATCTGCTTGAATTCCTGCTCCTCCGCTAGAATCACTTCCGGCGATTGTTAATGCTGTTTTCATCTTTACTCCTTTGATAATAAGTCTTTTAACTCTCGGGTTGCTTGTTCGATATTCGATTGGGCAAAAATAGCACTTACTACGGCAATGCCGGCGATTCCGCTATTTTTAAGTTGTCTGAGATTGTCTTTAGTTATTCCTCCTATTGCGACTACCGGAATTTTAACAGAAGCACAAATCTCTTTTAAAGTCTCGATACTTATTAAATCAGCATCAAGTTTGGTCGAAGTAGGGAAGACTGAACCTACGCCTAAATAATCAGCACCTGCAGCCTCAGCAGCTAATGCATCTTCAATACTCTCAGCAGTTACACCTAATATTTTATCTTGTCCTATCATCTTGCGGACTGTACCGGGATTCATATCAGTTTGACCGACATGGACGCCATCAGCATCGGTCTCGATTGCTAGTTTGACGTTGTCATTCAGTACGAACGGAACATCGTAGCTTAGACAAAGTTCTTTGATCTTTAGGGCTTCAGTCTTAAATTTTTCTTCCGCTAAATCTTTCTCTCTAAGTTGGAGAAAGGTTACTCCTCCGCGTAATGCCAGTTCTACCTGCTGGGACAAAGTTTGACCGTTGAGCCAACTACGATCGGTTACTGCATAAAGTAGAAGAGATTTTCTATTTAAGTTCATAGTTTGCTCCTTCAATTAGTTGTTCAGCAGTCATATTATAAATAGCATCAATAATCCGATTTCTGTAAGTCGAATTGCCATCTCCAGTCAGAAGATTAGCATGGCCAATTTCTCCGGCGAGGCCCATCAGGCACACTGCAGTAGCAGCAGCTTCTAATTTATGTTCAGGATTGGCGACCAAAAATGCTGTTGTTAATCCGGATAGTTGACAGCCGGTTCCTGTAATCCGAGGCATCTCGGGTCTGCCATTGCGAATTACATAGCATTTATTTTTGTCACTTACTAAGTCAATAGCTCCGGTAATAATAATAATTGATCCAGTTGTTTGAGCGAATTCTTTACACATCAGAACAGCTTGATTTAAATTCTCTTCATTTATTGCATCGACTTCACTTGCATCGACACCTTCAGTGGTACCGCTACCGGCGTGAAGGGTTTTTATTTCTGAGATATTTCCTCTGATTGCGTCAAGCTCGATTTCTTGCATTATTTTTAATGCGGTATCTGTTCTGAGTGGACTGGCACCTGCGCCTACAGGATCCAGTAAAACAATGTGCTTTAATTCATTTGATTTTTTACCCGCTAAAAGCATTGCTTGAATAGTTCTACTATTTAAAGTTCCGATATTAAGATTCAAACCGCCACAGATAGATGTAATATCTTCAACTTCAGCCGGTTCATCTGCCATGATCGGTGATCCCCCACAAGCGAGCAGCGCGTTGGCCACATCATTTACTGTTACATAATTGGTGATGTTATGAATTAACGGATTTTTTTCTCTGACATTGTTAAAAATGGTCTTCATTAGCTTGTTCATTTAGTACTCCTTATTAGCTAAATCTGCTAAACAAAAAAAAAGTCGTGCCAACTTGACACGAATTTTAATTTCTATTTCGGTCCCTCCGTTGGCATTATCCAAATCAGGTTATGTGGGTCTAAACTTACGTTTACTCTCAGCCCACTCAATGTGAGCTCCCCGTTAATATGAATATATTATTATTTTGTTCAATTGTCAAAAAGCTATGCTAAAGGAAGCTTTTTTACAATAATTCTGCTATATCTAAGATCAGCTGTTCGGATTTATCCCAGCCGAGGCATGGATCGGTGATTGATTTTCCATAGATATTTTCACCGATATTTTGGCTGCCATCTTCAAGATAACTTTCGATCATAAATCCTTTGACCAGAGAGTTAACGTCTGTTGAATATCTACAGCTGTGCAAAACTTCTTTGGCAATACGGATTTGTTCTAAGAAATTCTTATTAGAATTTGAGTGATTAGTGTCAACTATCACTGCAGGATTTAACAAATTGGAATCCGCATAGGTTTCAAATAAAGCTATTAAATCTTCATAATGATAGTTGGGTGTAGATTGACCGTATCTGTTAACAAATCCTCTTAAAATAGCATGTGTAAGGGGATTGCCGGCACTTTTGCATTCCCAGCCTCGATATTCAAACATTTGTGGCTGTTGCGCAGCGTAAATTGCATTGATCATTACCGAGATATCGCCACTAGTCGGATTTTTCATGCCAACCGGAATACCTACGCCACTAGCAGTTAATCGATGTTGCTGATTCTCAACAGAACGAGCTCCCACAGCAACATAAACTAACAAATCGTCCAAATAGCTATGATTTTGCGGATAGAGCATTTCATCCGCACAACTGAAACCGTATTCGGTTAAAGCGCGCATGTGTAATTTGCGTATTGTAATTAAACCTTTGGTCAGGTTGGGTTTTTCGCTAGGATCAGGTGAGTAAGACATACCTTTATAGCCGATACCCAAAGTTCGAGGTTTGTTTGTATATATTCTGGGAACAAAGAGCAATTTGTCTTTTACTTGCTCTTCAATTTTATGTAAACGTGAAAGATACTCTAAAACTGATTCTTCATTATCTGCCGAACAAGGTCCAATAATCAGAATTTTACGATTATCTTTGCCGGTAAAAATATCTTCTATTTCCTGTTGGCGTTGCTTTTTTAATAGCAATGACTTTTCGGGAACAGAATATTGAGTTTTAATTTCTTGTGGTGTTGGAAGTTTGCTAATAAATTCCATGCTTAAATTTCTCCAATTATATATTTTCAGTTAGCTAATCTTATAGCTAATAACATATTTTGTACAGAGCGGTTCTAATTGATTATTTAGTTTTGATCAAACTTTGCTCTCCGTTCAGTTGATTTGCGCATCATTTCACGAACTGATTTTATATCATTATCCATTAAAGCTTGTTTCAGTTTATCGAATTCAAGTTCGAATTTTTCCATATGAGAGATCAGATTCTCTTTATTCAAGAGAAATAATTCTGACCACATTTCATCATTGATTCTGGCAATTCTGGTCAAATCACGGAATGAATCACCGGTATAATTTTCCAGATTGGGTGAATCATTGCAAGTCATTAATGAAATCGCAATACAGTGGGTTAACTGGGATAAGAAACCTATCATATCGTCGTGTTCTTGAGGAGTGAGCCTTGTAACTGTAGCAAATCCCAATATATGTCCTAGTTGTTCACAAGTTTTACAAGCATCTTCCGAATTTCTTTTTGTCGGAGTGACAATAAAATTTGCATCTTTAAATATTTGGTCAGTTGCATTTTTAACACCATATACTTCACGACCTGCCATCGGATGCGAAGCGATAAACTCTACATTATCCGGAAGCAGAGCATCTATCCGGTCTATTATTGCAGTCTTCACTCCTGTAACATCTGTAATCAGAGTACCTTGGGTTATCCAATGCCCATATTCTTCTATCCATTCAAGAAAAGTGTGGGGATAAAGGGCAAAAATAATTAAGTCCGCATCGGCTATCAACTTAGGCTCAGGTGTTGTGGTACCTGATAAGATGAGATTGTGTTCCACGGCATAATCGATTGATTTTTGAGTAGTAGTAATGGCTCTGACTTTATAACCTTGTTTAGAAAGTGCCATAGCGTAACTTCCACCCATTAACCCTAAGCCGACAATTAATATTTTTGTATCTAAAGTTATTTTCATTATTATATCCCTATTGATTGTTTTTACTCCGGTCAAGCCTTTCGAACTTTATGCCTAGTTTTTCGATTACCTGAAAGAAGTCGGGGAAACTTTTGTTAACTGCTGCGGCGCCTTCAATCACAGCTCCGGTCAGTGAAGCCAGGACAGCCAATGACATCACAATCCTATGGTCATTGTGGGCACATAAATTCTGTTCAGGTTTTTGAAAATTATCTGCTCTGATTTCAACCAGATTTTTTCTTATTAGAGTTTGAATGCCAAATTTTGCCAATTCATCCGCCATTGCTTGAGCCCGATCACTTTCTTTAATTGCGAGCCTTTTTGTTTTAGTGAAAATACCTCCATTTAAGGCTGCGGAAATTGCAAATAAGATTGGTCCCAAATCCGGACAGTCTTTCAAGGAAATTTGAGCTTTACCTAATTTTAACTGTTTGAAAAGGTTTGAATATACTTTATCACCCTGAGCACTATTAAGATCTAAGCCTTTAAGCTTAACGTTGCCACCAAACAGATTAAATGCTTCCAAAAAAGCTGCATTTGAGAAATCACCTTCGACTGTTTTTTCAGCAGCCAGATATTCTTGTTCGCCATTGATTAGAAAAACGATTTCCTGATCAGACATATTTTGCTCTAAAAGATAAAAATCTTTTTCTTGTTCAAACTCAGGAGCAACGACTGTATTATTTTTAACATTTATTTCAATCCCGAATTCGCGTAATGCTTGCAAAGTCATATTAATATAGGACATGCTCTCAATAGGCGGTGTAACAGTTAGTGTGCTGTCACCTTGTAATAAGGGGAGGGTATAGAGCAGTCCCGTAATAAATTGGCTGCTCACATTACCCGGAATTATATAATCGCCGGGAGTTAAAGGACCTTTTACCGTTACTTGCTCTTTTTGATGATCGAAAAGGAAATTATTAGCATCAGCAATTTTTTGATATATATCAAGTGGTCTTTCTAATAATCTTTTACTACCCAATAAGTTTATTTTAGATCCTTGTGCTAAAGCCAATGGTAAGATAAACCGTAATGTGCTGCCACTTTCTCGGCAATTAAGATTGTTATCCTGAATTGGACTTTTAAGATCTGTACCGGAAATAATAACTTTATTCTGATATATTTCCCAACTTGCTCCCAAAGCACAAAGGCAATCTAAGGTTGCAGCAATATCTTCACTCAATACTACATTGTGGATAATGCTTTGGCCTTTGGCTAAGCCTGCACAGATAAGAAGTCGATGGGCCATACTTTTGGAAGGAGGTGCCATGACTGTACCATTAGCTTGAGAGGGATGAATATTGATTATCATTGTTAAAATTCTCCATCACTATTTTGAGTTAAATGCCTTAATAAAATATCCAAAGCTTCCAGATAACCGGAAAAACCTTTGCCGCTTACAGTTGCAAGACAAGCTTCTCGAATATAACTGATTTGGCGGTAGTTTTCACGCTTGGCTACATCTGAAAGATGAACTTCAACTGTTGGCAGATTGACCGCTTTGATTGCATCTAAAAGACCAACACTTGTATGAGTGTAGGCAGCAGGATTAATTACAATACCCTGAATATTTTCAAAATATGCTTCTTGAATGTAATCAATTAAATCACCTTCATGATTTGATTGGCGAATTGTCAGTTCAAAACCTTTTTGTTTAGCATAATTATTTACATATTCTGTTAATTGTTCATAAGTCTCTTTACCATAAAGATCAGGTTCACGAATTCCTAAGAGATTAAGGTTCGGGCCGTTAATAATCATTATTTTCATAATCTATCCTTTATTTAGCTAACCAATCAGTTCCATATCTCAAAGCGAGCAGATCACAGAGTATAATTGCTGTCATTGCATTCACGACCTCTCTTGCTCGGTGTACAATAGCGGGATCATGCCTACCTTGTATTTGCAAAACAGCATTTTCTTTTTGCTTTATGTCGATAGTTGTTTGTTGCTTAGCTATTGACGAAGTAGGCTTAATTACGCATTGGAAGATAAGCGGCATACCATTGGTTATGCCCCCGTTAATTCCACCGTTATGATTGGTTTTAAAAGATATTTTATCTCCGGTAATGAAAGGAGAGTCATTGGTTTCACTTCCTCTTTTTTCAGCAAAATTAAAGCCTAAACCGAAAGCAACACCCTTTACTGCAGGTATTGAGAATAGGCCATGCGCTAAGATGCCCTCCACTGTGTCAAACCATGGTTCACCAATGCCGGCTTCAAGTCCTATGACAGCAGTCTCTAGGATTCCTCCAACACTGTCGCCATCATTTTTAGCATCTAAGATAGCCTGTTTCATCAATAAGCCTTTATTGTCATCTAACACAGGGAAAGACTTTGTCGATAGAATTTTAACTTGCTCATCAATATCAGCAAAATTTGCATCATTTATACCTGCACAACTTTTGATATGAGTTCCAATAAAAATACCTTTTTGCTCTAAAGTTCTTAAACAAATGGCTCCTGCACAAACAAGAGCTGCAGTAATTCTGCCTGAGAAATGACCACCACCTCTAATATCCTGATGACCGTGATATTTAGCATAAGCGGAATAGTCAGCATGTCCGGGACGTAATAGATGTTCTGTAAGTTGATAATCCGAACTTCGTGTATCTTGATTGGGAATTATGATTCCAATTGGAGTACCGGTAGTTTTATTATCTAAAACACCGCTCACAAATTGAAAAGCATCTTTTTCTTTACGGGCAGTAGAAATATCTCCTCTGGCTGAGCGTAGGGCCAGTCTGATCTTGATGTATTCAGGATCAATTTCGATTCCGGGCGCAAGTCCATCCAGTACAGCACCTATTGCCGGACCATGACTTTCTCCGAAGAGAGTAATCTTTACACTTTGACCAAAAGTATTTTTCATGATAATCTCCCAAAATTTCTATTAGATATTGATTATTAGTTAGAATTTATTTTGATTCTCTTAGCAATCAAATGTTTATTTATTCATAACAGATTTCAGCTCTGCCAGAGGCATATCTATCAACTCAAAGTTGCCGATAGTTGGCACATAAACAACAGTAATTTGATCTCCGGCTGCCTTTTTATCATGTAGAATGGATTTATATATTCTTTCTTGATCAAGATCAGTCTCAGTAGGCAGACTATATTTTCGGAGAACAGATTCTAGTTTTTTCTTCACCTCATCACTTGAGAAGTAGAGCATGCCAAGCGCAATGCATTCTCCATGTTGTAGCTTACCGGCAGAATTTGCTTCAATTGCGTGACCGATTGTATGCCCGAAGTTCAACACTTTTCTTAAATCAGATTCCTTTTCATCTTGTTCAACAACTGCAATTTTTATTTTTAAACTTTCTACAATTACTTCTTCAATATTTTGCCAAGCATCCTGCTCTGACAAAACATTGAAGAAATCAGCATTTGAGGTTGCTGCCATTTTTATTGCTTCAGCTATTCCGGAAGACTTTTGCCTATCAGACAATGTTGTAAGAACATCAGGATCTATTAGCACTTTTTTCGGCTGATAAAAAGCCCCTACGATATTCTTGGTTTGCTTCATATTGATTGCAGTTTTGCCACCGACTGAAGAATCTATCTGAGATAATAAAGTAGTAGGTATATTATAAAAATCAATTCCTCGCATGTAGCAAGCGGCAACGAAACCCGCTAAATCTCCAACAACTCCGCCTCCCAAACCAATTATTGCATCTGTTCTGGTGAAGTTATTTTCAATCAAGGTACTGCATAAGTTAGTAAACCGATCTATGCTTTTACTATTTTCACCTTGAGGCACTATTTCTATTACTGGAGATTCACATTGTTTACTTATAAGATCAATATATTTTTTCGGAATTCCGGAATCTGTTACTATCAATACTTTTCGTTTGAGATTAAGTTCTTGGGCAGCTTGTTTCAGGCACCCCTGTTTAATTAATATTTCATAGCTATTTTCAGCTAAGTCGACCTTGAGGCGCATCATTCCACCGCTTTCTGCTTCACGAAAGAGCCGACCATTTTCACTTGGTTACAGCAAAGTTGTAAGGCTTCAAGCATGTCTTGGCCGTCAGGTGTATAGATATTGCCATCAGCTTCAGCATAAAAATAATATTGCCACATTAATTCCGGCATAGGCCTGCTACGCAAAGTCCTTAAATTATAACCATGTGCTCCGATAATATTTAAAGCTCTTGCTAAAGAACCCGCTTCATGAGCTACTGTAAACATTAAAGCAAAATGAACTTCACGTTTATTATTGATTGCTTTATTTTCAGCTGCACTCAAAATCGCAAATCTTGTCGTATTAGTTTTTGCGGTATTAATTCCCGATACCAATATTTCCAGTCCGTATAACTCAGCACTGTCCTCGCTGGCAATAGCTGCAATGGTCGCATCTTGTTGCTCAGCTACATACTGAGCTGCCAATGCAGTATTATCAGAAGTCAATTGCTTTAGATCATTTTCTTTGATGTATTTTGTACATTGATCTAAAGCTTGCGGATGACTGATTACAGTTCTGATATCTTCCAAGCTTGCTCCGGGAATACCGATTAAGTCATGTGAAATAGTTAATTCATAAGTCGCATTGATAAATAAAGGACCGGAAAAAATCAAATCTGTAACTTGACCTACTTCACCTGCCGAACTGTTTTCTAAAGGCAAAATAGCAACATCACAATCTCCGTTTACAACAGCATCATAAGTTGCTTTAAAACCATGATATGATTTTTTTCTGGCAGTGGGGAAGAGCTTTTGAGCAGCAATATGTGCATAAGCACCTTCAATGCCACTATAGCCAATATTCATTCCATTTAAGAGCTTATCCTGATATGATCTGGAAATTCTCATTGTTTGACGCAAAAAATCTGAATAATATCCGGTTAATGCTTGATCTTTGATCCAATTAGAATTGTTGCGGATCATTTCTTCTTCACGTTCCGGAACGTAAACTTGCAAACCATGCTGTTTCTTATATGCTGCAACTTTTTCAGATAATTTCATTCGTTGTTCAAACAGATCTGCCATCTGTCGATCAACTTCATTGATCTTTTTTCTGGATCTTTTCAAATCATCACTCATTTTTTCTCCTCAGCTTTGACATTTATAGTTGTATTAATATACATCTTTATTATTTAATAATAAAGTTTTACAACTAAAATATTATGATCTTTAACGTGATTTTTACAATAAATTCAGTTCTTTAGCTAATTTATTAAATGCAGGCAAAGAATTAATAATTTGTTCTGTCGATACACAGTATGCAATTCTGACAAAACCTTGTGTGCCGAAACTGTCACTTGGAACCAATAACAATTCATATTCCTTTGCTTTTTCGCAAAACTTTTTAGCGTTTTTAAATGGTGATTTAACAAACAAATAGAAAGCACCATCAGGATAAATTGCTTCAAAGCCTAAATTTATTAAGCCGTTATATAACAAATCGCGATTCTTTTTGTAGACAGATAAATCAGCTGTCAAGCCAATACATTCTTTGATTAAAAACTGAAATAATGAAGGTGCACATACATAACCTAAAGAGCGTCCGGCTCCACAAATTGAGGCAAACACCTTATTAGCATTTTTTGTCTTTGGTGAAACAAAAATATAACCGATACGTTCACCTGCTAAGGAGAGAGATTTACTAAAAGAGTAGATAATAATTGTGTTGTCATAATAGTCCGGTATGAAAGGGAGCTCTATGTCATAAACCAACTCTTGGTATGGCCCGTCGCTCAACAAATAAATTACTTGATTAAATTCTGCTTGTTTTTTATTTAAGAGATCCGCCAGTTCTTGTATGGTTTCTTTTGTATAACAAGTTCCCGTTGGATTATTCGGTGAATTAATGATTACAGCTTTCGTTTTTTCAGTAATTGCTTCTGCCAACAGCTCAAAGTCAGGCTTGAAGTCGTCTGTTTTGGATTGAACAATCACCGGATTGGCTCCTGTGTGCTCTATAAAAACTCTATATTCGGGGAAAAAAGGCGCTAAGATTATTACTTCATCTTGTTCAGTAGTCAATGCATTGAGACTTATAGCCAATCCGGCTGCTGCCCCACAAGTCAGATATATTAAATCACTCGTTGCAGCAAAATCGAAAGAGTTTTTGATGTAATCAGCAACTGCTGATCTTACACACTGACCTCCCGGACCTGATGTATAACCATGCAATTTTTCAGCAGGGATTGTCTCGATTAAATGCATCAAAATCTGATTTACTTCCTTTGGTGGTGGCACACTCGGGTTACCCAAGCTAAAATCAAACACATTATTATTGCCGATTTCTTTTTTGCGTTTTAAACCGTATTCAAATATATCTCTAATTACAGAACTTTGTAAGCCCAAGCTCAACATTCTTTCGGATAACATATTCATCTACATCACATTCTATTGTCTTATTTTTCGTTTCGGTAGCAAACTTTGAAGAGATCCAAAACTGTTTTTGGAAAACTTGCTATTTTGCTACTTTTCTCTGATTAGGCAGCAAATTTTCAAGAGATCCAAGAACAATTTTGGAAAACTCACGATTTTGCTACCCAGATTCCACAGATGCCACAGACCCTACAGATCCTACAGATCCTACAGATCCGGAGACCACGGAAATCTCTCCGTTAAAAGTAAAAAACATTATAGCACAGACTTCTTTATGAAAAATGTATTATGCTATTAAAATAAGAGACCAAATAAGAAATACAGGGTAGGGCTATGTCGGAGATAATGCTTGCAAAACAAAAAGAGAATTTCGAAAGAGATATTGACTCATTACGTAGGGAATTACAGGAGATTATTTTGGAACATGACTTTTTGTTACATCATGTTTGTAAAAATCTAAGAACAAAATACATATTGCAAATAGGAACTTTAGAGTATAAGTTGCATGAAATCTATATTGAGGTTGAAACTGCAAAACGTAAATTAGAGTTAATTCAAATGAGAGTGAATCGTCAAGAGCCTGTTTGTATTATTGAAATTGAGCATATACTGGAAAAAGAATTGGATCTTTACCGAAAAGAATTGAGAAAACGCTTAAATCAAGTCAAACAAGCTTTGATAGATGACGCCAAGGCAAAGCTGAATTCTGAAGAAGAGAGGGAATTCAAAGAGCTTTATCGTGAGATTATAAAAACACTGCATCCTGACCTCAACCCCACTTTGGAACAAGATCAACTTGAATTGTTTTATTTAGCGGTTAGTGCATATAAATCTGGTGATCTAAGCCAAATAAAAATTATTTATCAGTTGATTAGAAATAATGAATCTCAGAGCTTAGAGCTGGAGTCAAAGGATCTTAAGCAAAAAGAAATAAAACGCATTATTGATCTGATAGATACAGTAAAAGAGAAAATTAAAACTATTAAAACTAATTTTCCGTATACTCTAAAAGAAATGTTAGAAAACGAAAAAATGTTAGAAGATAGAAAGAATGAAATAGAAGGGTTAATTAATAGCTATCGTCAAATTTTGGAGGATTATAGTCAGCGGATTGAGTTGCTCCTGAATTAAGAGCTTGTTAATTATAGTGATCAAAGAAGTGAAGATTATCCAACAATGGCTATTTGATATATAGAAAATATTTAGAATAATTTACGGAGAATAAAATGTCAGATCTGATCAAAAGTCATCAACCTGATTTCATTGATGTCATACATAGTAAGAAGTCTCTAGATTTGCCGAAACCTTTTTCTAGAGAAATATTTCTTTTTCATACACATGTTGCAGGCACCGGCTATGTAGACAACATCAAAGAATTGGAGCCTGAGTTAACAAGTGATATTAAACTTAATTTTTTTCGCGAGCCACAAAATGAATTTGACCCCCAAGCTATTATGATTAAAACTGAAAGTGGTAATAAGATTGGGTACATACCTAAAAGCGATAATATTATTTTTTCAAGGTTAATGGATGCGGGGAAATTGTTGTTTGGTCGCATTACTTCTGTTAAAAAACATGAAGACTGGCTGAAAATTGAAATAGATGTGTTATTACAAGAATAGGGTTCAGCTTTTTTTGCTGAGGATATGCTATTATTTGTTACAGTTTTAGAGGAGAAATTGGATGTCTTTTTTCATTAGTTGCGACTATTGTGGTTCGAATTTTGATATTGATTTGTATCAGGAATGCCCTAATTGTGGAGGTAAATATTCTGAAGATGCGGAATTTCTTGATTGGAAATTAAAAAATGAGGATGAGGATATTCGGACAGCTCGTCGTGAGAGAATTGAGTTGGCTGAGAAAAAAGCTCGTGCAGCAAGAGCCGAGGCTGAAGCTGAACGAAATCGGCAAGAAGCAGAAAAGAATCGTGCTGAGGCCATGAAAAATCATGAAGCCCACAGGAGTCTTTCCGGCATCAATAGCATTATTTTTGGAGTGCAAAGATTTTTCCGCAATTTACGTAGAGGTTGTAGTACGACAATTACGATTATCATCCTAGGTATTGTCCTTTATCTGTTTTACAAATATTTTGTGAAATAAGTACTGATCACAAAAATAACTGAGGGCCGAATATCTGTTTCATCTGTATCCTTTTTAGTCTTAATTAAACTATTCTTAGAATTCCTGATAAAATAATATTATTAGAAAAACAATTTGCTATGCAATTGGAAAGGAAGAATATTATGTTAGAAGTAGGTACAAGAGCACCGGATTTTGAATTACCGGATCAAAACGGCGATATTCACACACTTAAACAATATAGAGGGAAAAAGGTAATCTTATATTTTTATCCGAAAGATAATACTCCAGGCTGTACAAAACAAGCTTGTAATTTCGGAGAATTATATCCGCAATTCAAAGAAAAAGATGCTGTTGTAATTGGAGTAAGTAAAGATAGTGTTGCTTCACATAAAAAATTTGAAGAAAAATACGGTTTACCATTTCCATTGCTTGCCGATACTGAACGTAAAGTTATTCAAGCATATGATGTTTGGAAAGAAAAAACAGTTTTCGGGAAAACAAGTCTTGGTATAATTCGTACTACTTATTTGATAGATGAAGAAGGTACGATAGAAAAGGCTTTTTCGAATGTGAAAGCCGCGGATAATCCTGCAGAAATGTTAGCTGAAATTTAACTAAATTCTGGAACTGAGCTATAAAAAAATAATATAATATATAATATAATATATTGTAATTAGAGAAAATATTAAGGGGAAATTATGAAAATTATTCTTTCACCTGCTAAAACAATGAATCAAGATCCTATAAGTCATAAAGTGGAAAGTTTGCCTTCTTTTATGTCAGAAACCAAAGAACTGTCCGAAGCAGTGCGCAAACTATCCTATGCTGAAGCACAAGAGCTTTGGAAGGTAAGCGACAAGTTAACTCAGCTTAATGTTGACAGATTTGCTGAGATGAACTTAGAAAAAAGCATTACACCGGCCATTTTTACTTATGAAGGTTTGGTTTACAAACAAATTGGGGTTAGCGATTTTTCAGAAGTGGAGTTGGATTATTTGAAACACCATTTAAGGATTATTTCAGGTTTTTACGGCTTGGTTAAACCCATGGATGGCATAACTCCTTATCGTTTGGAAATGAGTAATAAACTTTCTGTGGGTGAGCATAAGAATCTTTATCAGTTCTGGGGAGATAAAATTTATCAAGAACTGATGACTTCTCAAGAAACAGTTCTTAACCTGGCATCTAAAGAATATTCCAGGGTGGTAGAAAAGTATTTGCAAGCTCAAGACAATTTTGTGGATGTTGAATTTGTTTATGAAAAAGATGGGAAATTGAGGCAGCTGGGTATTAATTCAAAACGTGCCAGAGGCGAGATGGTTCGTTTCATGGCAAAAAACAATGTGCAAGAATTAGCTGAATTGAAAGAATTCAAATTTTTAGATCTACAATATTCTGCTGAACTATCGCAAGACAAAAAAATGGTGTTTTTAAGAAAATAAACGATAATAATCAAACTTTTCTGTACTCAGGAGATTCACTATGAAATTAAAGATCCGGCTATTCCTGATGATATTTTAGTATTGAATCTAATAATCTCAGCATGTAAGATCAAAGATTCAAGAGATATAATGGAAATTGGAAAGATAATGTACTGGGAGGTTTGTAATTTCGTAAATTGCAGTTTCTAGTAAACGAGATTTAATTGTTAGAAGATGGAGTTTTAGATGGACAAATATTATCTTAATGCTGAAAAAACAGCCTTGCTACTAATTGATATTCAGGAAAAAATGTTACCTGCTATTTATCAAAAAGAAACCTTGTTAAAGCCGACCAAGACTTTAATAACTACGGCAGAAGTTTTTAAATTGCCTGTTTTGGTAACGGAACAATATCCTCAGGGTTTGGGAGCTACAATTCCGGAATTAAAAGTTAGACTAGATCAAGTAAAGGCAAACTTTTGGGCGAAAACAAGTTTTAGCGCATGTTTACCTGAAATAATGAAACAAATTCTCAATCATAAAATTGATACTATCCTGATAGCCGGAATTGAATCACATGTTTGCGTATTTCAAACAACTCGAGATCTTTTGCGAGATAATTACAATGTACATATTGTAGCGGATGCAGTAGGTTCAAGAGATCCGGAAAATAAGAAAATAGCTCTGCAATTGATGGCAGAGATGGGGGCAGTCATTACCAACAGTGAAACGGTTGCCTTTGACTTATTGAAGGATGCTAAGGCAGAACAATTCAAAGTTATTTCCAATGCTTTAAAATAGTTCTTCTTTTGAGCAAAAACTGAAAGAAGGTGGATAATGAACTATATTCCGAGTACAGGTGAAATAAGCTATACCTGGATAATTGTTGTACTGGTTATTTTAGTTTTAGTCGGGGTCGGGTTAAGATTGTTGATCAGTAGAAGGAATAAATAAACCTGAATTCTAAAAAATAAAAAAGGGCAGAATATTGATAAATTCTGTCCTTTATGCATGTGATTATAAAAACTTGTAAATTAAGTTTCAGGTATTTGGATTTTTAGCTGTGAGTTTTCCGGTTTCCAGATTCTCTAAATCTTGGATTTTCTCTTTGTTGAAGCTAAAAAACTTTTCGGATGAAGCTTTAGGACAATTGAGAGCGCAGTTAATTGTATGCATCTTCAATCTTTCCATAGTCTCTTCACTGATATGATATTCCAAACGACAGGCATCGTCATATGCTGTTTCTTCACTAACACCCATTGCCATAAAATATTCAGCTAAAAACATATGTCTTTCATAAATATTTTTTGCAACTTTACGTCCGGCTTCAGTTAAAATTAAATTTCCACTATCCGAAAATTCTAAATAACCGTCGTCAGCCAAGAGATGAACCGCTCTACTTACAGAAGGCTTGGAAAATCCCATTTCATTTGCCAAATCCACGGAACGCACATTCCCTTGTTTTTTTTGTAGGATATAGATATTTTCTAAATAATTCTGACCTGATTCCAATAAACGCATTTATTATCTCCTTTTGTCTATGACCATCTAAATATCTATTAATATCTTTTGTTTAATAATTAAATATTATCATAATATTTTCCTTTATTACAGTTATTTGATGTTATAGTAACTAAAGAAACTGAGAGCTTTTTAACTTCTTTTGATTAGAAACATCGGAGTGTATAATATTATATTGCAGTAATATTGGGAGAGGATTAATTATTATGGATCTTAAAGCACCAAGAGGAACGCGTGATATCCTGCCTGTTGAGACACCGGCTTGGCAATATGTTGAACAGAGTTTTAGTTCAGTTTGTGATCGTTTCAGTTTTCAAGAGATCAGGGTACCTACTTTTGAACAAACAGAACTTTTTCAAAGAGGTGTCGGAGATACGACTGATATAGTTCAAAAAGAAATGTATACTTTTGAAGATAAAGGCGGTAGAAGCATGACTTTGCGACCTGAAGGTACTGCCGGGGTCGTTAGAGCATATTTGGAAAATGGCTTAAGTTCAGAACCTTCACCACAAAAGTTGTATTATATTTTGAATAGCTTTCGCTATGAAAAAATGGGCAAAGGGCGTTATCGTGAGTTTAATCAGATGGGCTGTGAACTTTTTGGTTCTGAAGAACCTACTGCTGATGCGGAAATAATCAGTTTGCTCTTTTTATTCTTCCGAGAACTGGGCTTAAAAGAAATTAATTTAAAAATTAACAGTATTGGCTGTCCGAAGTGTAAGCCGGCATACTTGGATCAATTAAGAGAATATCTGAGACCGCAGATCCATGAATTATGCGAAAACTGTCAAGATAGATTTGAAAGAAATCCGATGAGGATTCTAGATTGTAAAGAAGATGCTGAAAATGAAATTGTTAAAAATGCTCCCTTACAATTAGAGCATTTGTGTAGTGAGTGTGAAGAACATTTTGCATCATTATGTGCTGAATTGGATAATTTAGGTTTCCAATATGAAATAGACGGACATATCGTGCGGGGACTTGATTATTATTCACGTACTGTTTTTGAATTTATTTCAAATAATGTCGGGACGCAAGGTACGATTTGTGGTGGCGGCAGATATGACGGTTTAATTGAAGAATTGGGCGGACTTCCGACACCGGCTGTTGGTTTTGCCTTAGGTGTCGAGAGATTACTGATGGAATTGAACAGTCAAAATATTGTTTTGCCTTCAGTTAAAGGGCCTGATATTTACATTGTTTCCTTTCCTGATACAATAAATCAGGCTGCTAAAATTTGTTTCGAATTAAGAAACAATAAGATCAAGGCAGAAAACAATTTAAATGCGCGTAGTTTTCGAGCACAGATGAAATATGCAGATCGTATTCAAGCGAAATATCTGGTCGTTTTAGGTGAAGATGAATTAAAAACAGAAAAAGTCAGTTTGAAACGCATGTCAGATGGTGAAGAAATAGAACTTGATCTAGCGGATTTGGCAGAATATATAAAGAATAATTAATTGAGGATGATTATGAATAATTTGGAAGATATGCAGCGTAGCTGTTTAGTTGCTGATTTTACACCGGAACAACAAGGTTCCGAATTGACATTAATGGGTTGGTGTCACCGTCAA
>JAAYKK010000105.1 GCA_012522435.1 Clostridiaceae bacterium
AGAGAGCTGATGCAGAAAAGAAAAAAGCACGAAAAATAAAGATTTCAATAATTATGGCTACTGTAGGTACCATTATGATGATGATCGGATTCCTGGCAGGATCTGCAACAGGGGATTCTGATTCTGGGTTCTATATGCTTTTTTTGATTGGATTCTTATCGCTTATGAGTGCCGGATATATTTGGTTCTTTTCTAATAAAGAGGATGATGGCGATAAAGCAAAAGTTCCTTCTTCAATTTCTGATTATGAAAGAAAGAGCTACAATGCCATCGAAGCGATGTTTGTCAGCGCTGGGTTTACAAATGTAAGATGTGTCGCTCTCAATGATTTGATGATAGGGCTTTTCAAGAAACCTGGCATGGTAGACTCAATAACTATAAATGGTCGAGAAGTAACATCGGGAGGAAAAAAGTTTTCAAAAGATGCCGCAGTAGTTATTTTCTATCACAGCTTTAATCGGTAATTAGAGTTGGGAGATCAAATATAATTACGTTAAGCGAAAAGAAGGTATTCAAGCAGCTTGACATTCTGTGTTTCCGTTATTTAAAGATTTGGTATAAGACATAGTTACACAATATTAAACGATTGTATACTGGGTGTTTGATGAAAAACAGAATTATTCAGCATGTTTTCTATAATGTTGCAAGGTCATTAATAAAATAATAGATGTACTAGAAGAGGTAATATGAGAACGCAAACTGAGTGCGTGATAGAGGTATAGTGACTAATATATTTAGCGAAGGAACAACCCACCTCTTACCCCCAATCCTCCAAAAATTCCAATGTCATATGCAGGTATTCTGAAATGGTTTCGTGGGTATCGCTGTAGAGTTCGTGTTTGGCATTCTTAAATTTCTTGACTTGTATTTCATTGTGTTGTGATACTTTCCTAATAAATTCATTTTGACCGGTCTCGTCAACTAAAGGATCTATGCCTGCTTGAAATAATAGGATTGGCGTTTTGATTTTGTCGGTATTTTTTTGCAGTTGCTTTATGGCTTTGATGCTTGCATATAACCAACCGGTAGAGCCTGCCTGAGTGCGATATTCTTTAAATTCGAGTCTTTTATTAAATGTGTAAAAATATCTTGCGCGAGATAAGCAGTTGCTCTCCTCAAAGTTTGGATTTTCATCAAAAGGGGTTTGGGTAGGAGCAAGTTGTTTGTTTTTGCCGAGGAGTTTCAGGAAAGTTAAGGCTAATAAGGATGCCGCATCGCTCGTCTTTTTTTTGATTTTCAGCATGGGAACGCTGAGTACAGCTTTTTGAAAGTAGTCCGGATATTTTTCCAGATATAAACAGGTGATGGCACCGCCCATAGAGTGAGCAAAGACATAAATTGGTACGGACAGACGTTTTGCCATAGGTGTTAGAATACTATCGCACAGCTGATGAATATCCTTTACATATTTATTATAGCTATCTACATGGACGATATCGGGGTCCTCCACTTCACGACCCGAGAGTCCGTGTCCGCGCAGTTCCGGGAAAACAAAGGCATAACCTGCTTGATAAAACAAATAACTGAGTTCATGATATTTAGCGTGAAATTCTCCGAAACCATGAATGAATAAAATCATTCCCTGAGGATTATCCGGGCTGGCATGATAATAGTTAATTTTCATACCGTCATAGCTTTCCATAAAATTATTCGACACACATGGTAACCACTCGGCAATGACGGTGTCTATCATTGTGTTGTATTCATTTTCAGGAAAAGGGGTGGGATAGCTTTCTTTTGGTATTTTTATATTCATTCTGTCTGCTCATCAATCTTCTTGTTTGATGTTAAG
>JAAYKK010000106.1 GCA_012522435.1 Clostridiaceae bacterium
CAATTATGCCGACTTTCTTGCCTTGAATTAAATGCAAATCTTCTCGTGGCAAATATAGTTTTTGATGTTCCAAAGTAGTAATCGAATCAACACCAACCGATAAAGGTTCCTCCATGTAGGTTTTGACACTTTTTCTGGCAACAACATAGCGCGGAATTTCCAAGATACGTGAAATTTCGTGTACCAAAGGAATTCCCTTCGTCTCTGCTGTTATCAAAACATCAACTTCCGGCAAACGCTCTGCCAATAATTTAGAACAATGACTCACTGCTTCAACATCACCTAAAATAATAAAAGCTGCTATTGCCAAATCATCGGAGACTTTGACCAAATGCAATTGTCTTTTAAGTCCACAGATATCAATCGGATAATACTTCGGTAAATTTTTCATGCAAAACCTCTTCAATAAAAAATCATTGCTTATTCTAAAGAATTATTATATCAATTTATCTTGATTACAGCATGGTCTATTGTTTCAAATATGGATTAATCAATGTCAGAGTAAATTTGGCATTTTTTATTTCTGCTACAATAGTATAGGTAAGAAATACTGATACTGAGTTATAGTGTTATAATTAATCGTTATATATAAATTAATTATTGTTTGTTCAATATCTTGAATTAAGATCAACTAAAATATGGAGATGACAAAATGATTACTTCTGAAGCAATTAAACGCAGATTGTGGGATGGGGCAAATGAACTAAGAGGTTCCATGGATGCAAGTAGATATAAAGACTACATGCTGGGACTGATGTTTTACAAATTCCTCAGTGATAAAACTCTTGACACCTTTAAGTCTACTGCAGGACTTAATCACTTGAGTGATGAAGAATTAGTCAAGGAATATCAAGAAGCAAGAGCAGAATATGGCGATCAACTTGATAAAATGATCCAGAAAGTTCTAGGTTATTATGTTGCACCGGAATACCTTTATCAAACATGGATCATTGATATTAATTCCGGTGAATTTGAAGTACAGAAGGTCACCGATAGTCTCAATAACTTCGAGCGAACAATCTCCGTTTCTGGAGACTCAAGTGATTTTAAAGGATTATTTTCAAGCTCCACTTTAGATCTCTCTGATACGGCTTTGGGTAGTAATCTCAATGAGAGAAGCAAAAACATTAAAGCCCTAATCTTACTCTTTGCAGACTTAAATATGATTGATCTACAAAAGGGTGATGTACTTGGTGATGCTTATGAATATCTGATAGGCCAATTTGCCATGGAATCAGGAAAGAAAGCCGGAGAATTCTATACTCCTAGACAAGTCAGCGAAGTCATGGCTCAAATCGTTGCCAAATCTTCCTCCATTAGCTCGATTTACGATCCAACAGTTGGGTCGGGATCGTTATTACTCACAGTTGGCAGACATTTGGATGAAGATTCTAGAAAAAACCTAGATTATTATGGACAAGAAAAAAATACCTCTACCTATAATCTGAGTCGCATGAATCTTCTACTGCATGGTGTTCGTCCAGACAGGATGACCATTAAAAATGGTGATACTCTGGCGGAAGACTGGCCGGAAGATCCTGAACGACCTAATGAAGGAGTGCTATTCGATGCGGTAGTTATGAATCCTCCCTACTCGCTCAAAAACTGGAATCGCTCAGAAATTAAAGTCAATGATCCCCGATTTGAGATTGCAGGTGTTTTGCCCCCCAACTCAAAAGGCGACTATGCTTTCCTTCTACACGGCTTATTTCACTTAGGAACTCAAGGAACTATGGCAATCGTTCTGCCACATGGTGTTTTGTTTCGCGGAGCTGCGGAAGGAGAAATTCGCAAACGCTTATTAGAGAAAAATTATATCGACACAATTATCGGTCTCCCCAGCAATATGTTTACAAATACTGGAATACCGGTTGTTGTTATGATACTCAAAAAGAACCGAGAATTAACTGAGCCAATTTTGATAATTGATGCTTCAAAAGACTTTACAAAAATTGGAAAACAAAATGTTCTTTTAGAAAAAGATATTGCAAAGATTGTAGACACATATGTTGAACGCAGAACACAAGATGGTTATAGTCACTTAGCCAATCGTGAAGAAACTCTAGAGAATGACTACAACCTAAATATTCCACGCTATGTCATGTCTATGGAAGAGGAAATACCACATGATGTTGATGCCCATATCTATGGCGGTATCCCTCAAACTAATATTAATGATCTAAAAATCTTGAAGGCTATGGTGCCAGATGTGCTAGAAGACTCTCTCAAAGAAATTCACGAGGGTTATGTAGAGCTTGTCAAGCCAATTGATGAGTTGACCGATGATATCCTCAATAATAAAAGAGTCGTTGAGAAAACAAATCACATAATAAGTCTAACCGAACAGTTTATTCAAAAATACTGGGATCGTCTCCGTTTAGTGAATAAAGATAGCAATCTAAATAAACTAATGAATACGATGTTGGTTGAAATCAAACAAATTCTGTCCGGATTTAATTATGTTGACACCTATGATGGCTATCAGATTGTTGCGGACATCTGGAATGACTCATTAATTAATGACCTAGAGATTATTGCAAATGCAGACTTCTACACTGCCGGCCGCATGAGAGAACCCAATATGGTGACAAGAGGTTCCGGCAAAAATAAAAGAGAAGAACAAGATGGCTGGGAAGGAAGCATTATCCCTACAGATCTGATTGCAAAAGAACTCTATGCTGAACAGCTTGCTGAAATAGAAGAGATGAAATCCCGACTCCAAGAAATTGAGTCAGAACTATCTGAAATGGTAGATCTTGCCAAAGACGAAGATAGTGAAGAAAGTGAATATCTCTTTGAAGCAGTGAGAAAAAACAGCGAAGGTGAACCTTTGGATGAATGTCAATAAAATAGACACGAAAAAGTTTAGTAATTAATGTTTTCATTGAAGTACTTATTTTCTTTTGCATTAGGTGTCATCATAGAGTTTGCAGAATGTGGTCTCATTGAGTTGTA
>JAAYKK010000015.1 GCA_012522435.1 Clostridiaceae bacterium
CCGGCTGAGGATTTCTTAATCATGCCTGATCTGACCAACAAATTACCGCTGGTTGAATCTTCGTCCTTGACATCATCTCTTAAAGTGAAAAAATAATCTCTGCTTAATCTCATTAACTGACTCCAATATAAAATAATAAAAATAGATAATTTCTTTTAAATGCTAAATTATTGTATCATGATTCCTGGGGTCATGCTATGTAGTAAAATCACCAATTTTACCGATGTATCGGCTGATTGAGCTAACATTCATTCAATAGTCCGAGCAAAGTCATGACATTATTTTTAGAGAAAAGTAGGTTAGAGATGATCAAGAAAAAGATAATTAAGAGTTTACCACGTTCAAGTGGAGTTTTACTTCATATCAGTTCTTTGCCTTCACCTTACGGGATTGGCACTATGGGAAAACAGGCTTATCGGTTCATTCGGTTCTTACATGAAGCAGGCCAAACCTATTGGCAGATTTTGCCACTGGGGACAACCGGTTTTGCCAACTCTCCTTATCAGAACTTCTCAATATATGCCGGAAATCCTTATTTGATCGATTTTGATTTGTTGGTTGAAGATGGTTTGTTACAGCCGGATGCAGCTGCAAGTTTGGAATGGGGAGATGATCCGACCAAGGTGGATTATGGCTTAATTTATGAAAATAAGAAAAAAGTCTTGCATTGGGCATATGAAGGTTTGCAATATTTTAAACCGCATCAATTCTTAGCTGATAAAGAGGATTTTTTCGAAAAAGAAAAGTTTTGGCTGGAAGATTATGCTTGTTTTATGGTACTCAAGGATAAATTTGAAGGTAGAAGCTGGCAAGAATGGCCTGATCAATTCAGAATGCGCGAGCCTGAGGCGATCGAAGAGTTCTGTGATGAACATGAAGATCAACTCGATTATTATTATTTCGAGCAATTTATTTTTTATCGTCAATGGAGACATGTCAGACAATATGCTGAACAATATCAAATCAAAATTATCGGTGACCTGCCGATTTATGTTGCTGAAGATAGCGTAGATGTCTGGGCTAATCCGGAACTTTTTCAATTAAATGAGAATCGGGAATTGACACATGTTGCAGGTTGTCCGCCTGATCTATTCACGCCTGACGGCCAACTTTGGGGCAATCCTTTATATGATTGGCATGAGATGGCCAAAGATGATTACGATTGGTGGGTCAAACGAATCAACTGGGCAATGCAGGTTTATGATTATGCCAGAATTGATCATTTCCGCGGTTTTGAGTCCTATTGGTCTGTGCCTCATGGTGATCCGACTGCCAGATTCGGTAAATGGATTGACGGACCGAAAGATAATTTATTTAAAGCAATGTATAAGGAACTGGGTGAAATCAGAGTAATTGCAGAAGATCTGGGCTTTATGACGGATGAAGTGATTCAATTGCGTAAACGTCTCGGTTTCCCCGGGATGAGTGTTTTGCAATTTGCCTTTGATCCGAAAATGGACAGTGCCTATTTACCGCATAATATCAGACATAATAATGTTGTTTATGCCGGAACTCATGATAATTCCACGACTAGAGGTTGGTTCGATTTAATAGATGATGAGACCAAGAGACTGGCTGTCGATTATTTTGGTTTGGTTGACGGACAGGATTATGTCAAAGGTTTAATGCGCGGTGCTATGAACACTGTGGCCAATACCTGTATTTTGTCGATGCAGGATTTGCTCGGTTTAGATGAAAGTGCGAGAATGAATCTTCCGGGTAGTTCCGAAGGCAATTGGGAATGGCGTATGACTTTGGATCAGATCAATCAGGATTTGGCTCGGGAACTTCACTATTTAACCTTCCTTACAGGTCGTTTGCCTGTTGAAAACGCTGAAACTGAAGAAGAGTTTCAACTTAGTTAGCATTGTGTAACTATAGTCACAATAATATTCTTGGCTAAGGTATAGAATAAAGTAGCAATTATTGTTATTGATATTATTTATAAATAAAAGGAGTACGATTCGATGTCCAAGCTATTGGAAGTAAATAATTTAAAAGTGGCAGTTAGTGATGCCGAAATCTTAAAAGGTGTAAATCTAGAAATTGGACGGGGTGAAGTCCATGTCTTAATGGGACCGAACGGTGCCGGTAAATCAACTTTGGCCAGGGCAATTATGGCTGACCCTCAATTTGAACAGGTAGAGGGAGATATTTATTATGATGGAGAAAACATCAATGAATTATCGCCGGATGAGCGAGCTAAGCTCGGTATATTTTTGACTTTTCAAAATCCTTTAGAAGTTGCAGGTATCTCAATCGAAGATTTCTTGCGCACAACTAAAATGGAATTGACCGGCGAAGACATTTCGGTTTTAAAATTTAAACGTGAATTGCAAGAACAAATGCAAGATCTTGACTTAGATTTGACCTATGCTGATCGTTATCTAAATGTCGGTTTTTCCGGCGGAGAAAAGAAAAAAGGCGAGATTTTACAAATGAGTGTGCTCGATCCTGATTTAATCATGCTCGACGAACCTGACTCAGGTTTGGACGTTGATGCGGTGAGAATTGTTTCTGAAACGGTTGCCGATTTTCTCTCCGATAAGAACAAAAGCTGTCTAATTATCACACATCATAGTGCGATTTTAGAAAGTGTTAAACCCGATTATGCTCATATTTTAATTGGCGGTAAAATGGTCAAACAGGGCGGACCTGAATTGATCGAACGTGTAAATCATGAAGGATATAACTGGGTCCGTGAAGAGCTCGGTCTGGCAAAAGTTAATGGCGAAGTCCTCAGGTAAAACAGGAGGAATTAATTAATGACAAAACAAAATATTGATTTACGAGATAGAGAAAGAATTTTAGCGGAAAAAGCGGCTAAACGTGAAGTTTTGAAAGAAGCGAGACGTAAAGAACGCGCCGAAAAAATTAAAGAACGTACCTACGTCGAAGAATTTGATCGCGGAGTTTA
>JAAYKK010000107.1 GCA_012522435.1 Clostridiaceae bacterium
ATTCAAAAGAGATTTCAAAATGGCAGTTATGTTTGTACTCCACCCTACGGCTACACCAATATAGATGGTGAAATGGTAATCGTCCCGGAAGAATCAGAAATCATCAAACGTATTTTTGCTGAGTTCCTTTCAGGGAAAGGTGGAGGTACTATTGAATTGCTCGGCTTAAAGCACAGCTATTCAAGAGTGGGTAAGCCGGGCGACAACGCATGGAGTGAGAGCTTCTTCGCCAATATGAAAAAAGAGATCATTCACGGAAACTACTATCAAACCCGCGATGATGCAAGACAAGCAACCTTCGAATATATCGAACGCTACTATAACCGCAAACGTGTTCAGAAACGCCTAGGATACAGATGTCCGTATGACTACATGATGAGCTTTCTGGATCAACAAAGGAATGAACTTAAAGCAGTGGCTTAGCGGATTGTCCGATTAAGTGTTGACCTTCCAACTATAGTGGTAGTCCGGATAAGATTTTTCAGAATGGTAAAGACGTAACAGAGCAGTACAAGGGCGTTAAGTGGTTCAATTTTTGAAGAGTTACCTGAACACTAGGGGTAGGTATCTTTTTTAGTGCTGATTGTTATTATGCACCCAAGGGTTCACATGCACCCAATCTCTGACTTTGCACCCAAATGCACCCAAGCGATATTTCCGAGTGGATTGTATTCGTTTTGTTGTAGGATGCCATCAAGCACTACTATTACATGTGATAATAGCAGTGCTTTTTTAATCCCTTGAGATAGCGTATCTCCGATTATTGTCCTAACAATACCACTTCATCAAAGAAGCTTAGTTTATTTTCACTGAATTGATGTGACACTATGATCATCGTTCTATCCGTGATTGAAAGAATCAGATCCTCAATGTTGTTTGCTGTTTCAACGTCAAGATTTGCCAGCAGTTCATTCAGTAGTAACACATCGGTATTACGCAGGAGTGCTCTCGCGAGACTTAGTCGTTTTTTCTCTCCGCCTGAAAGGTTGGATCCGTCTTCTTCGACCATTTGATCTAGGCTTCTTTACTAGCGAATTGCTTCAGATCCAGCTGCTCCAACAAAAGAATCAGTTTTTCGTCTGAAATGTCGTTGTACATGGTTAAATTGTTTCTGAGTGTATCCAGAAACATCTTAGTATCCTACCTGACGACAGTCATGCAAGCGAAGCTTTCGTCAAAGTTTTCCAAAGATTCTTGGTCGATAAGGATATCACCTGCGTTCACATCGTAGTACCGAAGCAGAAGATTTATAGCCGTTGTCTTACCCGAAACGCTGGTTCCTTTAATTAGATAGCGACCGTTTTTCTTTACCACAAAATTGAAGTTGCTCAGGATGGATCGCTGCCCGTCATAGGAGAATTCGACATTTTTGAAGACAATGGACTCGCGTAAGGAGGTGAGTTCCCTGGCAACCTCTTGGCTGAACGGTATCTTAACGAATTCCTGAAGGTCATTACAGGTCGGTTTGATCGAGAACAGCATACGCAGAATGCCCGAGAGAGAAATCATCGGGTACGATAGCTGATCAATCATGCCGATCGCTACGAAAAAGTTTCCTGCAGTGAAGTCACCGCTGAGTACCAACCATGTTGAAAACGCTAGGATGATAAAGTAGGACAAATACGAAATCAAGGTAGTCAACAGTTGAGCTATAGCTTCTAGCTTTTTGTCGGCAGAGAATTTTTCTGCAACGTATTGGTTGGAGTGATCGAAATGCTCCATGATTTTTTGCTCAAGGGAGTAGTTCTTGATTACTTCAAACCCGCTTAACCAGTCTGTGATCTTCGTAAGATTTGCTTCTACTGCTTTAAGATGATCGTTCTTTGCTTGTTGGAGACGTTTGGCGATCAATTTGGGAATATACAGTGGTGTTGTAAGTAGAGTGATCGTAACAATGGCGATACGATAATCCAGGAAAAAGAGAGCAATACTTACCAAGACAATCTTGGACAAGATGTCCCAGAATACCGGAAGTATTGTGAACCAGCGTTCCGTAATAGCATCGGCTTCACTCTAGTACTTGGAAATATATTCTCCTTGAGGAGTATCTTTAAAAGAAGGATAGCTCCGAGCAAGAATAGCGGCAAAGATATCTTGTTTCAGAATCTTTGTCGCGGATACTAAATAGCTAGCTGAGAGCCTTTTATAGAGATAGAAAAGCAAGACTTCTCCCAGGATGAAGAAAAAGAGAATAAGTGCATATTGGTAGGTTTGTCTTAACTCTCCTCTGATCGCATTATAAGGACATCGCCTTTGAAGAACTGCAGTATGACTGCAAGGATATTGGCAAGAAAGACACAAAAGATTGTACCAACAAATGGCGCACGATTCTGTACGTGGTATTTTTTCATTTTGACCTCCTAATTCGCAATGCGATAGAAGGATTGAGAATGTTTTCTTTCTATCGTTTAGAAAGATTTACGTAGCCGAACCATGTTTTTACCTCCGGTGCATACTTATGAAATTGTAGCACACGGATATCCTGTGATCAAACCTGTTCACTTTGTCTTTCCGAGGTAGTTGGACTTGATTTCCGTTTTTAATAGCTTGTATAAAAGTTTAGCAAATTCTCATACTATCTATCGGATAAATTGATAACAAAAATCAGATGATGTGTGTTGCAAATAATGCTATATAACTACCATAGGATTCCCGGACGGTCATGGGAAGACCCAATTCAAGTCCATCTTGTAAGATTTATAGATATCAAAAAATCCATTCAGGAAGGCTTTTTTAATATGATTATTAACCATTTCAATTGTGTTGTTATTCAAAAACATCTTTTGCTCTGTATGAGTAATCCAAAAGTGGAAACAACCTTTTGACGGACTAGTCATGATGCTGACTTAAGAAATTATCGAGTGCTTTATTTATTTCTTGATCGTGTCCAAACATCATATGTCCGCCATCAGGAAACGTAATAAGTGAAAGATTAGGGAAACGATGTTCTACATTTTTGACCTTCTCGTAAATTGCAACAGGGTCGTCTTCTGAATGTAGTATCAAGACTAGTACTTTTAATTCTTCAATTGGGTATTGATCAAAGTTCCTTTCCATATCGGGATTGGTTAGCTTGCCATCTAAGATTACTCCGGTTTTTCTTTCAGAGATTGGCTGAATGGTTTTTACGGTTGAGGCTGGCATACCCATTAAGGAAGGCATGAGGGGACTAATCAAATACATCGGATAATCTGACAACAGTGGCTCCGGAGGTGCTTGATATTCAAGATATGTTTCCGGTTTTTCATTGACCGGCATAGCCGAACAAAATAAAATCAAACCTTTGACCCGCTCCGGATAATCCAGAGCGAAACGAATGCCTGATGTACCTCCGGCAGAAGTTGCTAACACAAACACCTGCTTAATTTCTAGATAATCAAGTAGTTCATTGAACGCAGTGGCTTGTTCTGCGGGTGTTCCATTTCCCATGACCTCGGATCCAAGATAGCCGAAGCGTGATGGTGCAAGGATGCGGTTTTTAGATGCTCTATTTTTTACACTTTCATAGGCCTGATCATATCCGCCAAAAATACCATGAACCGATAGAATAACGTCCCCTTCGCCTTGATCAATATAAGTCATTGGTCCATAGGATAGGCTTGCCGTCTTTACTTCCAATGAATTTAGTTTTTCTTGAGCTTTGTGATATCCAATAATACAACGGATGCCTTGAATCAAGAAATAGATAACGATTAACATTATGAAAGCAAACAAGAACCATTTCATTTTCCAACCTTTAGCATTTCTATTTTTCTTTGTCAGTGTTGATAATCTCATATTTAACATTCCCCGAATTTGTGAAGCGTTTTAGTAAAACACTTCGAAATTATTCATTGCCGAATAGTTTTACAGAATATCTAGGATTTTTGCCACCAGATAGAAAAATTGATAATAGTCATCTTCGTTTACAAAATCAACATCCAAAAGTTCCTTAATAATGTGGCGATTCAAAAAAGCGGATTGAATACAGGCTAAAAGCATGAAAGCTTTCAGCTTTCTCATGTTCTCAGACTCTGTATCCGCAATGGCCTTGTAAATTGCTTTGTAGCTCACCGAAGAGTTGTTTTTAGGATTTGGTTGTGCCAGGTCGCCAAGGATAGAAATCTTTGAAACCTCTGGATGATCCGTTAAAAACGAAAAAACTCTAGTGATAAAAGCTGTCATTTCCGAAAAGTCATCGGTATGAAGATGTTTTTGAGGGTTCTCATTTTCCAGATCGGAAAAAGATTTCATGACTTGCGAGATGATTCTTTGTACGCAAATTTCAATGAGTTTTTGTTTGGTACCGAAATGATAATTAATGAGTCCGACCGAGATATCAGCATTTTTCGAAATATCTCTAATAGTGATATTTTCAACCAAACCGTCTGAACTTTGAATCAAATCAATCGTTGAATTAATTATATTTTCCTTGACGCTCAAGTTCCCTGAACTATTTTGGCTAGAATTAGTCATATATTTTCTGTGTCCCTCTATATCTTAAAAACTGAACATCGTTCAATTTGAATTATACTAAACGCTGTTCAATTTGTCTAGTGATAATTTGCTCATCAAGGTGTTGAAGACGATACTTTATTTGATAAACTATAGGATGCCAATTCATATCCGACGTTATTTATTCGAGAAAACGTATGACGACCGGAGAGTGAAGCCGAAATCAACAGATTATATCATTTGACAATTACCTAATAAAACGGATTAAAGAAAAAGTTAGAGTTTTAATAGCTGCTATGTTCCAATTTGTTTTCTTAGGCGAAATTCCGCAAAACAAGTTCTGTTAAGTAAAGATCTCTTTTTAATTTTTAACTTAACAGAACAAAATATTTTAAATAGAGGTTTAATAATGAGATAAATCTTTGTAATGATATTTTTGATTATTGCTATCTTATGTGGATTTTTATCTATATTAGTAAAGTCTACTACAATAGATTTTTCAACTTCAAATGATGGAAAATATACAGTGGAGTTTGTTGAAGTAGAATCAACAACTTTTTTTGGTCCACAGAAAATAGAAATAACATTTAAAAATTAAAATGAATTTGTAGACAAAAAAGAGACAACACTATTAACGATGGAAAAATGCTTGATAATGATAATTGGACTGTTTACTGGGAAGATATCTATGCAAAAGTAAGATTACATGGTGAAGAACAGGAAGATGAAATTATAAAATTTAATTATGAATAAAATTTTAGAGGTGTTAAATGTAATTAATGTTCAGTATAGGAGTAATTGCATGACAATAATATTCTTAAACCAACTAGGACAACGAAACTATTGGAAACACTGTCCTTTTTCTATGCCTGAAATATTCTGATATTGATAAGCTGTTGCAATGCATCGTAATACGTTGATTATTGAAATAAATTAAGAAAACGTGCTAAACTTTTAAAAAAATAACACCATACTATAATGTAGTAAAAAGTCCGATTTATACAAGATTGAGAGTGGCTTATTTCATGCATAAATATCATCCAAGAAAGAATTAATTCAAGAAAAAATAATATCTATAAGTTAAAGAAGGACCGATGTTTACGCCGGCGATTCAAAAGGGCAGTAAGATACCCTTTCAATACTTTTTATTATTTGCTTATGGTGGCTGCTGTCATAGCGCCCATTTACTGGTAGTATAAGACCCGATTATAACGGAACTCCAAAAAGCTTTTTTGCTCTACCTGTATTCGCCATGTTGATTTATATCGCTTGCGCATTCGTTTATATTGTCAGATGGTTTCACAGGGATTCTAGGTTTTTGTACAAGCTTCTTGATAGCATGTATGTGCAAAACGAAATAATGAGAAATAGATACATGCCTATGACGGGGACCAGGTATTGTAGGATCCGATTAGAAGTTAATTATTTTTATATAACAGGGCTGATACTGCTTACGGATAAAACACGTCATTTGTGTATTCTATTACTTGAGATGAAAAACATGTTCGCTGTTTTCGAGCCTGACAGGACCGGTGATCATGTTCAGCGGCGGGGCTCATCAATGAAGCCTGAGGGATATGATGTCGATACACCTTCCCTGAGATACTTTCCACTCAATTACAAGGATAATGAAGTATTTTTGGAATTTTTAAGAATAAAAACTGACCTGACAATCAGAAATAGAATGATAAATATCCGGGACCTGCGAGGAAGTAAAGAAAAGGCGCCGCATATATTTAAATGACATTTTAAGCTAGGTGCATTCGTAAGGTAACAGCAATCATTAAACTAACAAGACAGGAATTCTCCAGACTTTCTCTGCTGTTGGGCTTAATATTTGTGTTGGGCAGATTACTCCACAAAAAGGGATACGTGAATCTTCAGGAGCTAGAACAGAAATTTTTTTCAGCATGCGAAGGATTATCGTTCAGCTTAATTTCCAGAGGATAGAGTTTCCATCCCTTTCTATCAGTAAATCAATTTCTCTTAGATTGCTGTCACGATAATAGTAAAATTGAGGAGAGATACCGTTATGTCAATATGATTTGTATATTTCCGAGATTACCCAGCTCTCATAGAAATTTCCTTTTATAGGATTAAGATCAAAAGCTTCGGCTGTCCTGATAGAACATAGATAAGCAGCTAGTCCAACTCCGCAAAAATGTATTTGGACGCTTAATAATTCTCTTTCCTAGATTGCGTCTATAAGCAGGTAATTCTATTCGAGGCCACTTGGTAACAGAACATCTAGCCACCTTCTTACAGTGCTGCTGTCAACACTAAGATCCTTACCGATGCTTGCAAGATTTAATTCCTGTGCGGTGCGTGTTGCCATCAGAGTTATCAAATGTAGAAATTTACCTGTGTCTAGCACATTTGTAATTTCTCTTACATCGTGAGCTATATAGCTGTCAACCTATGATTGATAGTAACCATATTATCTTGGAAAAGAACTCTCGGCATAGATCCCTGAAGCATAGCTTCTGCAATAGAAAAAATGAAGTGGTTTCATTCATCATTCGAGATAAATCACGTGGAAATATATAGTGCTCTTGCTCTTGACTTTCTTTTCTGGAAAACCACTCAACTGTAGAATGCGTACTTGTCCAGCTAGCGACTCCTGCATACCACACGCATTATAGGATAAACTGTGAACCGGTGAGTCAAAAGAGGTTGTTCTCATCTTTATTATCTATGATCATTTTAATAAACGGAAGAAGCTGCGGTGCATATTGGATTTCATCAATTAGAGAGGTGTCTGATAACGTTCAAAAAATAGATTCGGACTAAATCGGGCTAAGTTCCTCAATGCAGGATCGTCAAGACTTACATATGTTCTTCCTTCTTCTTTCATTTTTAGTAAAAGCGTACTCTTTCCGACTTGTCGAGGACCGGTCAGCAAAACTACGGGATAATACTGTGGTTCTTTTAAAATATATGCTTCAATTTGTCGTCTGCGATATGGAATCAATATTATGCACCTCTTTTCTTGCTCGAATATATTATATTTATATTATTCAACTCCATGAAAACAAGGATTGCATACATTAAAAACA
>JAAYKK010000108.1 GCA_012522435.1 Clostridiaceae bacterium
AAGGAGGTATAATATGTCGTTAACGTATAAAGATTCAGGTGTTGATAAAGAAGCAGGCTATAAACAGGTTAAATTGATTAAAAATCTGGTCAAGCAGACTTTTGATCAGAACGTGGTTTCTGATTTAGGAGGTTTTGGTGGAATGTACCGCCTGGACTCATTAGATTATGAAAACCCGATCCTCGTTTCAGGCACTGACGGCGTAGGGACAAAACTTGAGCTCGCTTTTAAGGCGGATCAGCACGATACGATCGGCATTGATTGTGTAGCTATGTGTGCAAATGACATCCTTTGCCAAGGAGCCAAACCCTTATTTTTTCTTGACTATATTGCAACCGGCAAATTAATTCCTGAAAAAATGGCCAGTGTTGTTGCAGGTGTTGTTGAGGGCTGCAAGCAAGCCGGACTTTCTTTAATCGGCGGAGAAACTGCTGAGATGCCCGGAATTTACCAAGAGGATCACTATGATCTAGCAGGTTTTGCTGTGGGAATTGTCGATCAAAAGGATGTTTTGACTCCGGATAAAGTTCAAATCGGTGACAAACTGATTGGACTTAAATCAAGTGGCCTTCATTCCAATGGTTTTTCTTTAGTCAGAAAGATTATTTTTGAGCTGAAAGATTTTCAACTGGATCAATATTTCCCGGAACTTGGTCAAACATTAGGAGCAGAACTTCTGACACCTACCAAAATATATACTAAAGAAGTTATGCTGCTTTTGGCTAAATATGAGATTCATGCTTTGAGTCATATTACAGGTGGAGGCGTAATTGAGAATCTACCACGTTCTTTGAATGAAGGTCAGGCAGTGTACTGGGATTTAGCTGACTATGAAATCCCGCCAATTTTTAAACTCTTGTCCGAATGGGGTAATGTTAAATTATCTGAAATGTTCAATACATTTAATATGGGTGTGGGAATGGTTATCTTTGTAGCGGAAAATGAAGCAGAAGCAGTACTTCGAGAACTCGAAGCACAAGATATTGAACATTCCTTAATGGGCGAAGTTATCTCAGGTAATGGCGAAGTTGATCTGAGAAATCTTCAAGTTTAACTAATCACAGACATAAATAGTCAAAATATTTGAGGACGAAAATGGGAATACAAAAGAAAAAGATTGCAGTCTTGGTTTCGGGTGGAGGCTCTAACTTGCAGAGCCTGATTGATCAGCAAGAAAACTCTTTTTTTGAGGGTGAAATCGTTCTGGTAGTTTCTAATAATAAAAATGCATATGGACTGATTCGGGCTCAAGAAAATGAGATTGCAGCAATTCATGTTTCAAAGAAAGATTATCCGACCAATGAATTGTATGACCAAAAACTATTAGAGCTTTTTCTTGAATATAAAATAGACCTGATTGTATTGGCAGGTTATCTGCGTTATGTTACTCCTTTATTGATTGAAAAATATCCGAATAAAATCATTAATATTCATCCGTCACTTTTGCCTTCTTTTGGCGGCTACGGTTTTTACGGTTTAAATGTGCATCAGGCAGTTTATGAAAAAGGGGCTAAAGTATCCGGTGCTTCGGTACATTTTGTAGATGAAGGTAAAGATACCGGACCGATCATTTTGCAAAAAGCTATTGATTTGGACCAAAACTGGCAGCCGGAACAAATTCAAACCGAAGTCTTAAAAATTGAACATCAACTTTTACCTTTAGCGGTGAAATATTTTTGTGCGGATAGATTGGTTGTAGAAAATCATAGAGTTATTATTCTGGAAGATTAAGTTAAGCTTTGAGGGAGCAGACAATGAAAATTCTAATTATTGGTAATGGTGGACGGGAACATGCAATTGCTGAGTCTTTGAGCAAAAACCGCAAAGTGGAGCAGATTTATATTTCAACCCATAACGGCGGTGCGACAGGCAAGATCATTAATGCTAATTTAGCTAACAATAGTGTTGAGACAATCGACCGGTTTTTAGCTGAAACAAATATTGATTTAGTGATCGTGGGACCTGAACAGTTTTTAAGTGAAGGGATTATTGATCATATTGAGTCAAAAGGGATTAGAGCTTTTGGACCTCATAAATCGGCAGCTCGTCTTGAATCAAGCAAAGCCTTTGCTAAAGACTTCATGAATAAATATGAAATTCCGACCGCCAAACATTATCAATATGACAATTACGATGACGCTCTTGCGGGTTTATCTGAATTTGGCTATCCCGTTGTGATCAAAGCGGACGGCTTATGTGGCGGTAAAGGTGTCTTGATTTGTCAAGACAAAGACGAAGCCATCAAGGTACTCAAAGACATTTTTCATAATCAAGTTTTTGGAGATCAAGGTTCAGAAATTGTGATGGAGCAATTCTTATCCGGTTTTGAAGCATCATTACTCTGTTTCGTATCAGGAAATAAAATTTATCCTTTTGATACTGCAATGGATTATAAAAAGATTTATGAGGATGATCTTGGTCCTAATACCGGAGGAGTCGGATGCATTTCTCCCAATCCGTTTTGGAGTGCAGACTTGGATCAACAATCCAATCAAATTATTCGTAAAATTGAACATGGTTTAGCTGAAGAAAATCTTGATTTTACCGGGATATTATTTATTGGCTACTTAGTCGAAAATGGCAAACTCTATGTCTTAGAATTCAATGCTCGGTTCGGAGATCCGGAAACTGAAGTTTTGTTGCCGCGACTTAACTCCGATCTTTTAGAAAATATTTTACAAGCGATTGACGGAAAACCTGTAGTACTGGATTTTGCCAATAATGTAGCAATGACGACGATCATTGTTTCCGAAGGCTACCCGGGAGAATATAAAACAGGTTTTGAAATAAAAGGTTTAAAAGATGTTGATCCTCAAGCTCTAGTCTACCATAACGGTACAAAAAACGTAGAGAATAAGATATTAACCAATGGAGGCCGGGTTCTGTCCGTAGTAGCTGTGGCAGAAGACCTTGAATCTGCTAGACAAACCGTTTATCAAAACATTAAAAAAATAAATTTTGAAAATATGAGCTACCGTAAAGATATTGGTAAAATTTAATTTATATAGCGATAGCTATATTCATAAAATACGCAACACGCGGGGCTCTTTTACAATGATTTTTGCCTAGCATATTCTTGGGTATCTTCCCAATTTTAATCAATGAATACAGAATCACAATAAAGCCTGCTGCAGACCAAAGCGATATTTTTGAAAAATATTGAAATTACTGAATATATTAGAAGAAATAGCCAGGACAGAATGTCTATAGTAACTCTGACTTCTCTACTCACAGAAGATAGAACTTTTGAGTCAATCCTCAATACTACTAGTACAATCATCAGAAGATGCTGATCCAAGTCTTTTTTTCTGCAACAGATTTGTTATTTGGATTATTTTCGTTTTTCATAGTAACTCCTTTGGCAAAAACAGCAAGTGCTATAACAAGGTTCCTAATTTAGTTTATTTCTTCGGAAACTTAAAAAACGAAATATCAAGCTCTGATTAAATATTCTGAAAGCTTTTTCAAAAATGAACTATAATAAACATTAAACAAAACCCAAAATATATTATGGAATCATGAAAATCACGGAGCAAACAAGATGGAAAGTTTTACTGATCAGCAAAAGACAGAATTATTAAAAATACTCGAGGAACGTATTATTAAGAATCAATATGTTGCAGATCTTACTTGGAATGATGTCAGTAACAAAATTACTGCTCAAACAGAAAAACTATGGTCACTTTATCAAATGGAAATTACAGGCGGTGAACCGAATCTGGTAGCTGTTGAGAATGATACCTTAATATTTTGTGATTGTTCACTTCAAACACCGGCAGGTAGAATAAGCCTTTGTTATGATGAACAAGCTTTAAGATCGCGCAAGAAAAACAAACCTGCAGGTAGTGCATGGGGTTTAGCTGACCAGATGGGGGTTAAAATCTTGAATGAAAAAGAATATCATTTTCTGCAGACCTTAGGAGAATTTGATACCAAAACATCAAGCTGGCTGAATACTCCTGCCAAAATACGCCGGCTGGGCGGTGCAATCTTTGGTGATCGCCGTTACGATCATGTCTTCATATATCATAACGGAGCAGAATCCTACTATGCCGCTCGAGGTTTTAGAGCTGCTCTGCATATCTAATTTTACTCTTAAAATCACTCAGATCAGAAGTGATTTAAAATTAATGGTAGATTGATATATATGAGAGAGTTATTTTTTAAAAAAGCTTAAGCAAAATAATGAAAGATAAAATAATTTTGTAGGACTTTATTAATTGATCAAATCTGAAATAAAGAAAAATGAAATACTGAAATACCTGGGCTATCAAGGTCAAGTCTTGACAGATCAGTTTCAAGCTGAACTAGATCAGGCAATAACCGGACTACTTCAAATAGTTGAGCTGAAAAATATCTGGAAAACAATGCAACGTGATCAGCTACAGCATGTATTGTTGGGCAAAGACATTATCTCTCATTTGGGCAATGCAGAACAGGTAATACTCTTAGCAGCAACTCTGGGACAAGAAGTTGATTTTGAATTAAGACGCAGCCAAAACATTGATATGAAACAGGCTGTAATTCTGGATGCGACGGCTTCGGTTATCATAGAAACATATCTGGACCAATTGGAGGATCAACTAAGAGAGCAATTTTTCGAAGAAAACTTGTTTTTAAGCACGCGATTCTCACCCGGATATGGAGATATGCCGCTAAATGTTCAGCAAGATTTTTTGCAAATATTAGATGCAAATCGTAAAATTGGCGTACACATTGCAAATCAAGGTTTAATGTTGCCGATGAAGTCTGTTACTTGCGTAATGGGTATTTTAGAAAAACCAATTAGTAATATAGCAGATCCGTGCAGTATTTGCCTGTTCAGAGGAGACTGTGCCTTGAAGCGAAGAGGGGGCTATTGTGGGAAATTCCGCAAAAAAGACATATGAAAATTTGCTAGCTGAGAAAGAATTCATTATTTTGGATGGGGCAAGCGGCACAGAGTTCCAAAAGTGTGGGTTAAAGCCGGGAGAGCATCCGGAACGTTTAAACTTTTCTGAGCCTAATCTGGTAGTTGCAACTCATAAAGCTTATTTAGAAGCCGGTGCAGATATAATACTCAGCAATACTTTCGGTGCGTCATATAATAAACTACAAGCTACGGATCTAGAACCTGAAACTGCAATTGTTAAGGGAATCGATTTAGCTAAACTGGCAATTGCCGAATACCAAGCGAGCAAGGGTCAAAAACAAAGACAACTTTTAGTAGCTTTTGATTGTGGTCCCTTAGGCTCCTTGATTGAGCCGAATGGTACTTTAAGCTACGAACAGGCTTATCTGGATTTTTCCCGCCAGATTAAGTTGGCAGATAATTCCGGTGCGGATTTGATCATGTTTGAAACCATGTCAGATCTTTATGAATTAAAAATAGCTCTTTTGGCAGCTAAAGAAAATTCTGATTTGCCGATTATATGTTCGATGAGCTTTGAAGAAGATGGTAGAACATTTAGCGGAACTGATGTTTTATCCTATGTAACTCTGGCTCAAAGTCTTGAGGCAGATGTAATTGGTTTGAATTGTTCAACCGGCCCGCAACAATTGTTGCCTTTAATAGAAGAAATATTGCAACTAAGCAAGGTGCCGGTACTTTTAAAACCGAATGCCGGATTGCCGGATCCACGGACCGGATTGTATGATTTGCCACGAGAAGAATTTGCAGAAACAATGCGACTCGCAGCAAAAAAAGGTGTTAAATTCTTGGGCGGTTGTTGTGGTACCAGTTCGGAATATATCAAAGCTCTGACCGATAAGCTGAGTGGAGTCAAATTCAAAAAAACTGATCCGATCAAAAAATCTTTTGTCAGCTCTGCTACAAAAACTGTGGCAATCGGCGAGACACCATTGCTGGTTGGTGAGCAATTAAATCCGACCGGAAAGAAAATCCTTAAACAGGCATTACAGGAAAAAGACTACCAAGTTTATCAAAAGCTGGCCATTAATCAGGAGGCGGCAGGGGCGGACATTTTAGATATCAACTGCGGTCTACCCGGTATAGATGAAACTGAAGCAATGATTGAAGTGGTAAAAAAAGTCCAAGCTGTTACTCGTTTGCCTTTGCAGATAGATTCCGACAAGCCGGAGGTCTTGCAGGCAGGGTTACGTTTTGCCAATGGTCGCTGTATTATCAATTCTATGAATGGAAAAGAAACCAGTCTGGCGAAGATTATTCCTTTGGCTAAACAATATGGAGCCATGGTTATTATTTTGCCAATAGATGAACAGGGAATTGCTAAAACTGCGGAACAAAGAATTGCCATCTTTAAACAAATAATTGAGCGTTCTCTCAAAGAAGGCTTAGCTAAAGAAGATTTAATTGCCGATTGTCTGGTTCTGACTGCGGCTGCAGAGCCGGCAGGTGCCACTGAATGTTTACGTACGATCAAAATGGTGAAAGACGAACTGGGTCTGGCAACAATCGTCGGATTATCCAATATCTCATTTGGTCTGCCGGCAAGGCGTCAACTCAATCAGGTCTTTTATGCGGAGGCTTTAGCGAACGGTTTAGACTTGGCTATCTTGAACCCGGAACATCAAGAGATGGTTGCAACAAGAGCAAGCCATTTGGTTTTATCGGGTCAAGATCCCAACCAAAGTAACTACATTGCTTATACTAAACAAAAAGGTGATCTGTTTTCTGTTACTAAGCAACAAACTGAACTACAAAAAGATCAATCATCAGATGATATTTCAGCTGCTCAAACTATTGAACAGGCTATCCTCCAAGGTTTAGAGAAAGATGCTAAGCAGCTCGCCACAAAGTCCCTCGTGACGATGGAGCCTCTGGATATCATTCAAAATTTGATTATTCCCGCTCTGGATGAAGTAGGCAGACTCTATCAAACAGGTGTGACTTTCTTGCCACAGCTTTTACAATCCTCTAAAGCAGCACAAAGTGCTTTGCTACCAATTCGTAAAGCTATCGAAAAGGAAATCTCAGCCAATCCTCAACAACAAATGAAAACTAAGAAAAGCATCGTTGTTGCTACGGTTGAAGGAGATATTCACGATATAGGCAAAAATATCATCAAAACTGTTTTGGAAAATTACGATTATCATATTATCGACTTAGGAAACGATGTTTCACCTGAAAAGATTTTAGAAACAGTAAAAGATGAGCAGATTAAATTAGTGGGTCTCTCAGCTCTGATGACCTCAACCTTACCGGCAATGGAAAAGACCATTAAACTGTTAAATAAAGAACAACCGGATTGTAAAATAATGGTTGGTGGTGCTGTTTTAACCGCAGAATATGCTGTAGCAATCGGTGCGGATTATTATTGTCTTAATGCTAAAAATAATGTTGATGTAGCAAGGGAGGTTTTCTCATGATTCTTTATGATGGTGCAATGGGTACTTATTATCGTTGGCTTCACAAGGAAGATAATGCTTTATTGGAAGAAGTTAATTTAAGCAATCCCGATCGTATAAAACAGATTCATCAAGCTTATATCAAGGCTGGCGCTACAAAGATTAAAACCAATACTTTTGCTGCTTTTCCTCTGATGCTCGAGAAAACCGAGGCAGAAGTTAAAAAAATAGTCAGAGCTGCCTGGCACATTGCTAACGAAGCTATAAATGAGCTAAATGCCAGGGAATTTGTCAAAGTAGTTGGAGATATCGGGCCGTTTTTTTTGCTTCAACCCGGACTCGATGATGTTCAGGCTCAAAACGAAAAAGCATATTTAGATTTGGTAAAAATATTTTTGGATATCGGAGTCAATGAATTTTTGTTTGAAACTCAGGAGCAGTTAAGTGAATTATTGCCGGCAATCCAACTAATAGCGAAATATAATCCCCAAGCTAAGATTACTGTTGCTTTCAGTGTTAATCAGAATGGTTTTACCAGAACCGGCTTGCGACTACGCGATTTATTAGCTGAAGCGGAAAAAATTCCACAAATTACTTTTACAGGCTTAAATTGCAATCTCGGTCCAACTATGTTGAGCCAAGTCTTTGTAGAACATGCCAATTTTTCAAAATTCTGTTATTTCGGGCCAAATTCAGGTTTGCCGGAAAGAGATTTAGGCAGAGGGCGCGGCGGAGCAGAAGCTGAATATTTTGCAAAATCATGTCAGCGTGCCTGGGATTACGGGGCTTATCAGTTGGGTGGCTGCTGCGGCACAAATCCACTGGATATCAGGGCTCTTTCCGATATTTTCAAAAAACAAAAGCGAGGAACTTTAAGGCAGACAGATTTCAAAACCCCAACTGATTCAGAAAAACAAAAAATTTCAGATGGTTATATTTCGAGCGAACATATTTCAGCAAAAATTGATCTGCAAGCTATTAGCGAAGATTCAAAAATATCCATTTCTCAACAAACAAAAAGCTGGTATGAAAAACTTTTGGCAGGCGAACAAATAATAGCTATAGAATATGACACGCCAACTAAAGCGGACACAGATACATACCTGAAAAAAATAGCTCAACTTCAAGCTGCAGGAATGGACTTAATGACCATTGCTGATAATCCTAATGGTCAAACTAGGATTGATAGTGCTTTAATGGCAGCAAGAATAAAAAACGAATTAAAGGTTGAGGTTTTGCCTCATTTTACATGTCGAGATCGTAATTTGGTCGCAATCCATTCTTTACTGCTAGGGCTCGTGACTTGTGGAGTGCATCAGGTTTTAGCGGTTACCGGGGATCCAATTCCTCTAGAAGATAGAAATCAAGTGAAGTCAGTCTTTAATGTTAATTCACAGAGTCTATTGCGTTATATTTCGCAACTAAATGAAGAACTTGCTCAGCCCTTTATTTTATGTGCTGCACTTAATGTTAACGTTCCTCGTTTTGATAAGGAAATGAAGAAGACCTTACATAAAGTAGAAGCAGGCGCTCAGGTATTTTTAACCCAACCAATCTTTACCGATCAAGCTAGAGAAAACCTGGCTCTAGCTAAGCAAGAATTGGGAGATCAGATTAAAATACTTGCAGGAGTAATGCCTTTAGTTAGTCAAAAAAATGCACTATTTATGAAATATGAAATGTCCGGCATTGATATTCCGGATCGGATCATTGATCTCTATGCAAATAAAACAAGAGAAGAAGCTGAAAACTTAGCTTTACAAATAGCAGGTGATGCAATGTATAAGTTAAGTGAGAGTGCTGACGGCTTTTATTTAATAACACCTTTTCAAAGAACCCATCTCACAGCGCAACTATGTCGCGAGTGGAAAGAGAAAGGGCTTGAGAAGGAACAGTTTAAATCCTGAATAACCTGAACTCAGCTCATATATCGAGCAAAGAAAGCTATTAGATATAACTTGAATGAATCCAAAATAGATTAAGTAGCAAGCAGAAAAAGAAACTAGTAATATTTGAACTAATCTGCTTTGACTACCACTAAATCTTCAATCTTAGTTCCGGTTTGCCAAGCCTTAAGATAACGCAAACGACAGTGCTTATAATTATAGAAACAATCTTCACAAGATTTTTGATTACAATAAACTTTCCATTCACCACAACATTTGAAATTTTTACCTTGATGCTCGATAAAACCTTGTACATCGCCAAGCGGATAATCCAGAAAAACACCAATTTCATGAGGGAAATTTTGTGAAGTAACTATTCTACTGCACAGCACATCTAAAGCTTCAGTTAATGACGAATAATAATAACCACGAGATTCCAAAAAATTCTGAGCATCCTGAGCAAAAAGAATTTTTTCTAATGCCGATTTACGATAACAATAAATCAAAATACGTTCAGCCTTAACCCAAATAGGCTTAATAAAAATACCAAACTTATTTAATGACTTATTCCAAATCTGAAGTGTACGATCCACATATTCTCTGTCTTTATAGGGATGACTAAACAAGCTAGCAGCTTTCAGATATGCCAAAGTTGGAGCACATTGCTTAATCAGCTGATATTCCAATTCTTTTTTTTGACGCCATGCAGTCTCAAAATAAAGCTGAGCAGTTTTACGATAATCTAACATCAATATATCTTCATCCTTATAAACGTGGTGGGTATAGCAACACTACTATTTGAATAATCTTGCATTAACAAAACTTAACCCTAAAACGAACACTAATAATCACGATTTAAGTATCACTATTCAAATCAAATAGCTGTCATTAAAATAATAACTATTAAAATTGTTTTTCGAAAATAATCACCATTCAACTAACTGATATTTTGAAAAATAGTTGGCTGGCACGGCAATTCGTATAAAGCTAATAGTTTTTATCAAAAGCAGTTAGCATTAACTAACTTTAAAATATAAAGTGCTGAATGTCAAGTTTTAACTTCCCAATTGAGATGTGATTGGTTAGAACTACGGCCTGTCCAAGAAGGATTTATTTCTGTTCTAAAGTACAACTTCTTCAAGTTTTTTCGATTCGATTTGGCAGACTAGGTAAATTAAGCAGAATGGATCTGCCTATGTTCCAAATTTCAACCAGACCAAAAAATATCAGCTGACGGTTTGGCAGACCTGAAAAACGGAGCAGTAAAGGCTAATTTTTGTTCCAAATCTCAACCACACCAAAAAATATCAGCTTACGTTTTGGCAGACTTGAGAAACGGAGCACTAAAGGCTAATTTTTGTTCCAAATCTCAACCACACCAAAAAATATCAGCTTACGGTTTGGCAGCCTTGAAAAATGGAGCAGAATGGATCAGCTTATGTTCCGAATTTCAACCACGCCAAGAAATATCAGATTACGGTTTGGCAGCCTTGAAAAACGGAGCATAAGGGGACTTAGTACTGGTC
>JAAYKK010000109.1 GCA_012522435.1 Clostridiaceae bacterium
ATCGTACAATGATGGGTAAAACTATGCCGCCTCAAGGCTTGTTTTTGAATAAAGTTTATTATGAGCAGGAATTATTTGGCTCAGATAGTTTAGCAGAGTTTAATGCTTGGGCTAATTGACCTAACTGAATAGGAGAAGAAAAATGAAAAATCATAATTGGAATTTAAGAACCAATATGACAATGTTGACCGATTTGTATGAATTAACGATGATGAACGGTTATTTACAAAATAAGATGAAGGATCGTAGAGCCTGTTTTGATCTTTTCTTTAGAAGCGTACCCGAATCAGGTGGCTATGCTATTATGGCAGGCGTGCAACAAATGATTGATTATTTAAGCGATTTGAAATTTGAAGATGAAGATATTGATTATCTTGAAAGCTTACAAATTTTTGAACCGGATTTCATTGAATATTTGGAAAATTTTGAATTTGCTTGTGATGTTTGGGCAATACCTGAGGGAACACCTATTTTCCCCGGAGAACCGATTGTCAAAGTGATCGGACCGATCATGCAAGCGCAGATGATAGAGACGATGCTTTTGGTTACTATTAATCATCAGAGTCTAATTGCGACTAAATCTTCAAGGATAGTTCGCTCGGCAGGGGATCGTCCGGTTATGGAATTCGGAGCTAGAAGAGCTCAGGGTTATGATGCATCCGTTTTAGGAGCTAGAGCTGCTTATATTGCAGGTGTTGCAGGAACATCCTGTACAATTGCCGCTCAACATTTTTCGATACCTGCTTTAGGTACAATGGCTCATAGTTGGGTCCAATCTTTTCCTAGTGAATATGAAGCGTTTAAAGCATACGCTTTAACCTATCCTGATAATACCCAGTTTCTGGTTGATACTTACAATACTTTACATTCAGGGATACCTAATTCGATAAAAGTAGCTGAGGAAGTCCTGCACCCAATAGGCAAGAGATTAAAAGCAATTAGGATAGATTCCGGTGACTTAACCTATCTAACGATCCAAGCACGAGAAATGCTCGATCAAGCAGGTTTAACAGATTGTAAAATAACCGTAAGTAACGCTATGGACGAGTATCTAATTCGCGATTTATTACTTCAAGGTGCCAAGATTGATAACTTCGGTGTAGGTGAGCGTTTGATAACTTCACGTGCAGAACCTGTCTTTGGAGGAGTTTATAAATTATCGGCAATTGAGTATGATGATGAAATGGTACCTCGTATGAAAATTTCCGATAATCCGGAGAAAATTACCAATCCCGGTGTCAAAGAATTGTGGCGCTTTTATGATCGCGATACCGGATTTGCTTTAGCTGATCTAATAACTCTGGAAGATGAACAGATAGATGATACCAAACCACTGGAAATTTTTGATCCCCACCACACTTGGAAACGCAAAGTTTTGACTAACTTTAGAGCGGAAAAAATGTTAAAACCTGTATTTGTTCAAGGAAAACAAGTATATGAAAATAAGCCTTTGTCCGAAATTAGAGAATATTGTGCGGACCAATTAGCCCATCTTTGGAATTCAATTAAGAGATTTGAAAATCCCCAAACATACTATGTAGACTTATCGCAAGATTTGTGGGATCTCAGACAATCCTTCTTAGCTGAATATTAGAAAAAACCGGTGCAAGCCGCCGGAGGTTTGATTTGCAAAACAATTATCGTAAAAAATCAAACATAAGAAACCGAATTATCAGTTTGGTATTATTAGCAGTTTTAATCTTGTCCAGTGTTTATTTTATTTTTGGCAACGAATCCAAGATTGAAAGTGTTACTTTAGGTGCCGTCGGTTACCATGACTTTTCTCGTTCTTTTTTCATCAATGCGGATCTTGAACCGGTTGCGGAACAAAGTGTAGAATTGCCGGCTTCGGCAAGGATTAAAGAAATTTATGTAACAGAAGGTGAACAAGTAAAAAAAGATGACAACCTGCTCTTACTTGATACAACTGAATGGTCTAAAGAAAAAGCTGATCTGGAAGCTGAATTGGCTGAATTAGAAAAAGCAATAGCAGAACAACCGGATATGTCTAATTTATTGCAACAAGGCGATCTTTTAGGCAATTTGGATTTACAAAGAAATCTACTCAATGCTTTTCCTTTAAGTTTTCAATTACCTGACTTCTCGAACTTAGGTAATTTGACTTTACCGGATATTTTTTCGGATCAGGCAAGTTATCAACAATTACTGACCTTAATCGACCGAGCATTATATTTGACGGAACAAGTCCAAATTTTTACCGGACAAATCCGACAAATTATTGATTTATTGGCCAATTTTGAGCCTTCACCTGAATTAGCGGAATTGTTGAAAATATTTAAACAGCAATTAGAATTTTGGCATAACTTACAAGCAGAAATTATTGATTTTTTCAACCAATTAATTACAAAATTCTCAGATTCGGAAGAATTTAGTAATATTGTTGCACTTATTCAAGAATGGCTGGCTATATCAGAGTCAAATCAAGCTGAAATTGAAGGGTTGATTATTAGGATTAAAGAATTTCTAAAAGCAATAGAAGTAGATTCTTCGGAAATTCCAGCCGAAACAAATCAGGTTCAAACCGATTCTAATGAATCGGAATCTGCACCGGAGCAGACTGAGATTAAGCCTAACCCAAGTGAGCAAGAAACTGAAGACACAGATCCTGAAGAAATAAATACTGAGCAAATTGAACAAGAATCGACAGTAGAAACAACTGAAGAAAATATAACAGATCATAGTGAACCGGAAACATTTCTCATTCCGTCAAATAACAGTATTGGAATTACGGCTAAACTCAATCTACTTAAACATAGTCCTCTCTTATTGACCAATATGATCGTCCCTGATTTTGAACAAAATCTGCAAGATATAATGCTGCAAAGTGGTATGCAGCAAGGGCTAAATGTGACATCGCAACTTGAAAAAAGGATTGATGAATTGGATCAATTGATTAAGAAATACTCTGTCCCGATCAAAGCGGATTTACCAGGTCTGATTGCTGAACTAAACGTTGTGGAGAATCAAGAGATTGAGCAAAATTTGATCGCAATAAAAGTTTTTTCAGAAAAAGAACTGCTTGCTGTTTATCATGCGAACAAAAGAGATTCCGCTATCATAGAGGTAGGCCAAAAAGTTATTTATGATTATGAGGATTTAGATTTGACCGGTGAGGTAATTTATAAAAGTCCAATTGCCAAAAACTATAATGAATCTTTCGCTTCTGATAGTATGAGCGGACTCGATTTCTCGATGTTTGGGAAAATGTCCGGACCGGAAAATATTTTATCATCCGGAAATAGTGTCTTAGTAAAAATGAGTATCGAGGGTGAAGATCTTGATCAGATCATAATCGGTTTTGACATAGACTGTGAAATAATTGTTGAGGAAGTTGCTCAAGTGCTGAGTATTCCCGCACAAGCTTTATGGATGGAAGATGATCAAGCTTTTGTATACACCGTTGAATCTGATCGTTTGGTGAAAAAATCAATAGAGACAGGATCACAAGGTGCGGAATACATTGAAATAATTTCCGGTTTAACTGAGGATGACTATGTAGTGCTAAATCCGAGAGCTCAGTATAAAGAAGGACAAAAGGTCAGAATCAATGAATGACCGTTTGTTGGAATTAAATAATATCTACAAAACATATCGTACAGGAAAAGTAGAATTTGCAGCATTAAAAGACGTTTCTGTTCAAGTTGAATTCAATGAGATGCTCGGTATAATGGGCCCTTCAGGCTCGGGAAAATCAACTTTGATGCATATAATGGGTATCTTGGATCATTTTGATTCCGGTACTTATTTTTTTCAAGATCAGGATGTGCAACAGCTCAGCTCTGATAATGCAGCATATTTTCGCAATCAGAATATCGGTTTTGTTTTCCAATCATTTAACTTATTACCACGTTTAAATATTATTGATAATGTTGCCTTGCCCTTAGTTTATGCCGGAGAAAAAAGATCAATTCGCCAACAAAAGGCACTTGAAGCTTTAGAAAAGGTTGGACTTGCATCGTGGCAAGAGCATAGGCCACATGAGATCTCCGGAGGACAACAACAAAGAGTTGCAATTGCACGTTCATTAGTTTGTGAACCTACTTTGCTTTTAGCAGATGAACCCACGGGAAATTTAGACACAAAAGCAACCGGAGAAATTCTAAAACTATTTCAAGAATTGAATGAACAGGGTATGACAATTGTTATTATTACTCATGAAAGAACTGTTGCGGATTATGTCAATCGTGTAATTGAGATCATTGATGGGAGAATCGTATCATGATTATTGAAAGTATAAAAATGGCTTTTTCATCATTACGTACGAATATGATTCGGACTGTCTTAACCATGATTGGAATTACAGTTGGAGTTGCTGCAGTTATTACAATTGTTTCTTTAGGTGAAGGAGCTCAACAATTGATCATTGGTGAATTTGAGCAACTCGGTGCGTCCAGTTCAACTATTTCAGTAAATTTCACAAAAGCCAGCGATTCGGACAGAATCAATGCTGATGATGTAGACGCTATCGCTAAACAAATCAAAGGTGTGAAATATGTTTCGCAGCCTATTCATTCGATCGGCAACTATCAAGCAAATAACAAAGATCACCTGGCTTTTTTGCAAGGAATTGATCCAAGTTTTTTACAAATGTATTCCCCGGAATTAATTGCCGGTAGGTTTTTCACAGTTGTTGAATATGAAGACGGATTGCCAAGTCTGATCATAGACAAGATGACAGCTATTCGAACATTTGGTTCAGTCGAACAAGCAATAGGACAAGATGTTGAATATCAAGTTGAGCATCAAATTCTAAAAGGAAGGATTATCGGTGTAATAATTAATCCCGGAGGAGATTTATTAAGCAATATGATGCTGAGTAATGACATGATGGGCGAAGAAATTCCTTTATTTTTTTATACGACTGCTGAGACTGTTCGCAGTTATTTTCCTGATAATCATCGTTCAATGGGTATTATGTTGATGGCGGATAATCCGAATTTGGTTGATCAAATAACTATGCAGGCGATAAAGGTATTAGAGATGCGTCATGATAATGCCGGTTTGGACATTTATCGCAGCCAGAATATGGGCGATATGTTAGAACAAATTGAAAATATTATGAATGTCGTTACAATTGTAATCTCGGTGATCGCTGCTATATCATTAATAGTCGGAGGTATCGGGGTGATGAATATCATGTTGGTTTCAGTGCGTGAAAGATATAGAGAAATCGGCATACGTAAAGCCGTCGGAGCAACAATGAATGATATTATGATTCAGTTTTTAACTGAAGCAACCTTCCTCACTTTATTTGGCGGAATTTGCGGTTTGTTCTTAGGAATCATTTTGTCCAGGATAGCAGCAAATGTTTTCGGATTCGGCGCTATTTTAAGTTTACGTTGGATTGCGATAGCAATTATGTTCTCTACCTTGACAGGATTAATCTTCGGTATTGCTCCTGCCCGTAAGGCAGCCCATCTAAGTCCGATTGATGCTTTACGTTACGAATAGCAGCTAATTGTGAGCTGAAGATGCAAACAATTGTGATATTAAGTATGCTAAGGTATATGATATTTATTTACTGAAAAGATTGATAATCAAGAATTTTCAAATTTATGTTTAGAAAAACATGAATAAATA
>JAAYKK010000110.1 GCA_012522435.1 Clostridiaceae bacterium
ATAAGAATTTTAGGCCTGAAAGTAGCAAATACTCAAGTTTTCCAAACGAGATTTTGGATCTCTTGCATTTTTGTTAAGTCTGTTGGCTAAGTTTTGTTCTTGAAATAGTCTTATGCATTAAATTAAGAATCAGAATGAAATATAAGAATCAATCATTATCATGATCCGCATCTTGCTTGCTTGATCATGCTTGATCAATAAAGATGTTATTTTCTATCTATATATAATTATGCAGATAATCACCACAAGAGATATTAATTCAAAACAATTTATAATTACAACAGAAAAGAAGTGTCTTTAATAAAAACACTTCTTTTCATTAAATAATTCTTATTATTAAGTTTGAGGTTTATTATTATTCTGCAGACAATGCTGCCATGGTGATATAGTTATAAGGTTTATTGAAGTGAGGCATAAAGAAAATATCCAACAGTGCTATTTTTTCAATCGTGACACGTTCCTGTATGGCCAAAGAAAACATGTGGATAACACCGGACATATCATATTCGGACATTAATTGGGCACCGATTACTTCATGATTATCTTCACGATAAACTATACGAATTTTTACGTTATAATTCGGACCTGCTTCATTCATGAACTCCGGTTTCTGCAAGTCTTCGAAGTTTGTCATCTTTGCTTTGATACCACAACGTTCTGCGGCTGATACTGTAAGTCCGGTAGAAACCATTTTGAGATCGTATAAGCTGAGACCGGAAGAACCTTGAACTCCAAATGACTCAATCTCTTCTCCCGCTACATTAAGACCTGCAACAATTCCTGAACGTACCGCATTAGTTGCTAGAGCAATGTAATTTGTGTCCTGGATTGAGTTGTCATAAACTGTGGCACAATCGCCTATGGCATAAACTCCTTTTTCAGAAGTTTCCTGTTTTTTGTTGACTAAGAATGCACCATTTTTGAAAAGTTTAAGCCTATCTCCACCAAGCTGGCTATTGGGACGAAAGCCGATGCATAGCATGACCAAGTCAACATCATAAGTATTCTTATCAGTTACAACACGCTCTACACGATCTGTTCCTTCAATTGCTGTAACTCTTTCTCCTAAAGCTAGTTTAATTCCATTATCTTGCAATCTTTTTTCCATGATATCGGTAAATTCACGATCGAAGTGGGTGCTTAAAATACGATCAACAACATCAATTAAGATGACCTCTTTTCCTACTCTTTGATAGGCTTCAGCAAGTTCGGCACCAATATATCCGGCACCAACTACGGCAACTTTTTTAATGCTATCATCTGTCTTGATTTGTTCAATTGCTAGTTGTGCATCTTGATATAATTTTGCTTTTTGGACATATTTTAGGTCAATGCCCGGAAGATTTGGTCTGATCGGCGAAGATCCGGTTGCCAAAATTAGCTCGTCATACGGCGCTTCACCAATTTGGCCCGAAGCGTCACGATAATGCACGACTTTGTTATCGTAATCAACTTCTGTTACTTCTGTTTCCATTTTTACTTTAGCACCTAATGATTCAAGCTCTTCTTTGTTTGAATAGAAAAGACCATCACCGGTACTAATCTGGCATCCTATCCAGATGGCCATTCCACAGCCTAAAAAACTGATGTTAGAATTGCTATCAAAGATAGTTAAATCAATATCTTTATTTGTACCTAAAATTTGTTTGGCAGCAGCTGTACCGGCATGATTTGCACCTACCAGAATTACTTTTTTAGTCATGATTCCTCCACATCTTGGAAATAATTTCCTTTATAATAATAAAACAATATTCTAACTATCTATTATATATGAATATTGATAGATAATGTGTAACTTATTACGTTTTTAGAATATCTTTGACAAGTATTTATAAATAACAAAAGCCGGTAACAGATACGAGTTTCTTGCTACCGGCATATAAGTTCTGACAAACTTATTTTTGACTGAGTGATCTAGTTCACTTGGATTTCCTCAGGTTTTACATAAGTATATTGGCTAAGGGCATTGCCGTCTTGATCTTCATCTGAATAGTATACTGAAAGATAATACTGTTCAATTGCATTGTTTGGAATAGCATAAACTACGAGGCCTTTAAAGGTATCGCCATTCTTGAAATCTTCAACTTTTTTAGAAATATCTACAGTATTAATACCAATGTGTGAATATCCATCATCTGTATCCAAGCCACCTTCTTCAGCTGTAATACTAAACCTTAAGTAAGGAGAGTAAAGGATATTTCCATCTTCACCATAACCCGGGAATCCGTCTTCGTATACAACCTCATATTCGCATAGTTTTAGGCTTGTGTTTTCCGGCAAATCGGTTTCAACTTTAATGAAATTATCATCGTCCGCATTATACTCATCAATTTTGGCCATGATTGCATCTTGATCATCAGAA
>JAAYKK010000111.1 GCA_012522435.1 Clostridiaceae bacterium
AAGAAGCATACGATGAAGATGATTATGATGATGAATGGCAAGATGATAGATCTGTTCTAGCAGGTAATCGTAATCAAGACTATGACGATGATTATTATGATGATTATGATATGTATTCCGAGAGTAGTTCCGGTGGCTCAAAAGCCAAGCAATACGCTTTATACATTGCATTAGGTATTGTTTGTATAGCTTGTGTAATAGCCTTATATTTCATGTTGGTCAAGAAAGATGATTCAGAAAAAGATACAGATACATCTATTTCAGATCAAATTGAAGCAAGCGATCAAGCTGATTCAGATGTCTCCGTAACAACTCAAGAAGCAGATATCAGAACACCGATTAAATCGGATGACGACACAGAAGAAAGCGAGCCGGCAGATCAAGATGCAGAAGATCAAGCTGATACTGATACTGTTGCAGCCGGCGATACTGTTTATGTAACTGCCGATATCCTCAACATGCGCGATGATGCAAGCACTGAGGGCGAGATTATTGCTATGTTGTCTTTGGGAGATTCACTGACGGTAGGTGAAGAAGTTAATGGTTGGTACAGCGTTACTGCAGCTGACGGTACAACAGGATATGTTAATGCTGATTATGTTTCAACGACTGCACCATAATATTGCTGTAAATATTTATTAGACTTTATTAAGCTGGGGTTAACGTATACTATTATAGTGCCTCAGCTTATTTAATGAGAAAAAGATTTTATATAAAGGAGAGTTTTTGATGAAACCATTGGGGTTAAATGAGATAAGAAATACATTCCTGGAATTTTTTGCATCCAAAGATCACTTGGTTCTGCCGAGTTTTTCTTTGATACCCAAAAATGATCCCTCTATTTTATTAATTAATGCGGGTATGACTCCGCTTAAACCTTATTTTACAGGAGCTGAAAAACCCCCGGCACTGAGAGTAGCAACATGTCAAAAGTGTGTTAGAACACTAGATATAGACATAGTGGGACAAACTGCACGCCATGCAACATTCTTTGAAATGTTAGGTAATTTTTCTTTTGGGGATTACTTCAAAGATGAAGCCATTGCTTGGGCTTGGGAATTCTGTACGGAAGTTTTAGAAATGCCGGAAGAGCAGCTCTTTGTGACGATATATAAGGATGATGATGAGGCTTTTGATATTTGGCATGAAAAAATTGGTTTGCCCGAAAATAAAATTTTCCGTTTTGGAAAAGAATCCAACTTTTGGGAACACGGTGTAGGACCATGTGGACCATGCTCTGAATTATTTTTTGATCGAGGACCTGAACATGGTTGTGATGATCCGAATTGTACAGTAGGTTGTGAATGTGATCGTTATATTGAATTTTGGAATTTAGTTTTTACTCAATTTGAAAGAGATGCTGAAGGAAATTATACTCCACTTAAGCAAAAAAACATTGATACCGGAGCAGGTTTAGAAAGACTTGCCGGAATCATGCAAGACGTTGATTCTATTTTTGAAGTTGATACTGTTCAAGCTGTATTACAGGCTGTTTGTAAATTAGCAAACGTTGAGTATGGACAAACTGAGCAAACAGATATAGCGATACGGGTAATTACCGATCATGCTCGCAGTACTGTCTTCATGATCAGTGATGGTATCGAACCGTCCAATGAAAGACGTGGTTATGTTTTACGCCGCTTGATTCGTAGAGCTGCACGTTATGGTAGGACTCTTGGCATTGAAGGTATGTTTCTCAAAGATTTGGCAAAAATTGTGATTGATCAATCCCATTCTGCTTATCCTGAACTTTTGGAATATCAAACTCAGATTTTAAGAGTCATTGAACGAGAAGAAAAAGCTTTTGCAACAACGATCAAACAAGGTTCAGCAATTTTAGCTGAAAATATTGATCAAGTAAAAGCTCAAAATAAAGATAGCTTATCCGGTGAACAAGTTTTTAAATTACATGATACATTCGGCTTCCCTGTTGATTTGACCAGAGAGATAGCGGCTGAACACAATTTATCAATTGATTTAAATGGTTTTGAAACTTTGATGGAAGCACAAAGAGAAAGGGCTCGAAAAGCGACTTTAGAGCGTACTGATACCGCATGGGATGCCAACGCTTTGCCCGATAATGTTATTTTAGATAAAGAGACCGAATTTGTCGGCTACGATAACTTAAGCATTGAAGCAGATTTACTATATATATTGCAAAATACGGCAGAAGGACTTGAAACTGTAGAAACAGCTTCACAAGGTGCACCTGTAATCTTAATCACAGATCGCACTCCGTTCTATGCTGAATCCGGAGGCCAAATAGGCGATACCGGATTAATGCAAAATGATCATGTCAAAGTAAGAATTACCAACACCACTCATAATGGCGACGGTATTTATCTACATCAAGGTCAGGTTGAGTCAGGTGAACTTAGATTGGGAGATCCTTTAGAACTTGTTGTTGATTCGGCTTTACGTCTTTCAATAGCGAGAAATCATACCGGAACTCATATATTACATCAGGCTTTACATGATGTTTTAGGCGATCATGTAGATCAGGCAGGGTCACTAGTTACAGCAGATCGTTTGCGTTTTGATTTCAAACATCATCAACCTGTGACGAATTCTGAACTTCAGGAGATTGAAAGAATTTCTAATGAAATTATTTTAGAAGATATACCTGTTACAACCGAGGTCAAAGATATTGAAACAGCAAAAGCAGATGGCGCCAGAGCTCTCTTCGGTGAGAAGTACGGAGATCTGGTCAGAGTTGTTTCGATAGGTGACTTCAGTCAAGAACTATGTGGTGGTACGCATTTGAACAATAGTTCTCAAATTGGCTCTTTGCGTATTATAAATGAGACAGGAACTGCAGCAGGAATTCGAAGAATTGAAGCAGTTACAGGTAATGCAGCATACGACAAGACAATGTCAGATGCTGAATTATTGCTCGATATTAGCAACCAGCTCAAAGCTCAGCCTAATAACCTTCTGGTCAGAATTGAACAATTACAAGCTAACCAAAAAGAGTTGGAAAGAGAATTGGAAATTGTCAGAAGTAAGCAAGCTGCAAATGTTGCAGACGAGCTTATCGAGCAGGCAGAAACTGTCGGTCAGATAAAATGTGTCATCGGCAAAATGAATAATGCAACTGCCGATCAATTACGACAGACAGGCGATCAAATTAGAGATAGTTTATCCGGGGATCCGGTTGTTATCGCTTTAGCAACCGAAACTGAAGGTAAAGTTATTTGGATGATAATGGCTGCACAAAAAGCAGTTGAGTTGGGAGCACATGCCGGGAATTTAATTCGCGAAGCTGCCAAGATTACCGGGGGTGGTGGCGGAGGTCGTCCCGAGATGGCGCAGGCAGGCGGAAGGAATCCGGAAAAAATTCAAGAAGCATTTAGTTATCTAAAGACAGAGTTAGCTAAACTCTAATTTATTAAGAGGAGAAAATATGCAAGATTGTATTTTTTGTAAAATAGCAAAACATGAACTGGAGGCTGAGGTAGTATATGAAAACGACTTGGTTATAGCCTTTAAAGATGCTAATCCGGTGACCAAAGTACATATATTGATCATGCCGAAAGAACATATTAAGAATTTTTATGAATTGGCAAAGCATCCCCAACAAGCATTAATTATGGGAGCAGTGACGGAAGCTGCTGCTGAAATTGCTGATCAGTTTAACATAAGTGAAGGTTTTCGTGTGATTACCAATAATGGTCGAGCTGGAGGACAGAGTGTTTTCCATCTGCATTTTCATTTGATCGGCGGTCAAGAATTAGGAATGAAATTAGTATAATCAGAATTATCTAAAAAAATATTAAAACTTGTAAACTTTTTTAGATATTGATATGATAATTAGTACGTTTCAAGAGATCGCATATTCGTAAAAGAAGATCTCCTGATCCGAGAACTACGCAACCTGGAAAAATGGATTCGTAGTCAAGTTTAAGAATATATCACTGCGAGGGGAGTGAGGAATTTAGATGACAGAAATTAGGGTTAAAGAGAACGAATCCCTAGACAGTGCTCTAAGACGTTTCAAACGCTCTTGTGCAAGATCTGGTGTTCTCGCTGAAGTTCGTAAACGCGAACACTATGAAAAGCCAAGCGTTAGACGCAAAAGAAAATCTGAAGCTGCACGGAAACGCAAACGCTAATCGTCAGCAGATTGAATGTAATTTCAAAAAGAGGTTCGGTCACTTACCAAACCTCTTTTTTGTTTAGATCTGTATCTGAACCAACAAACCTGTGCTAAAATATTAGATTAGAAACTAATAACTATAGTTAGAAAGAAGTGTTTTTTATTAGCAAAAATGTTCTGGAAAAACGTAAATGGTATCAAAATCCGATTACTCAAAGTTTTAATGAAAAGCTAGCTAAATCTGCAGATTTATCGGATGATGATATTGATGAAATATACCTTTCAGGCTTATTAGAAGCGAGAGGGATTATTGATCTTGCTCAGAAAGAGGCATATCTAAACCCACAAGAAGCAGAACTTTTTGATCCGTTTCTGTTCAACGATATGTTATTAGCCTGTGAAATCATTTCTGAAACTATTAAAGATCAGAAAAAAATAATGATCTTCGGTGATTATGACTGTGACGGATTGACTGCTACTGCGATAATGTTTCGTTTATTGAAGAATTTGGATGCTCAAGTTGAATATATGATTCCTGATCGAATTGATGACGGATACGGTTTAGGAGATACAACTCTAAAGCGGATTTTGGATTCTGCTCCGGATTTATTAATTACTGTAGATTGTGGAATTAATAATCATGCCGAGATTGATCAATTAATGAGTGAGGGTATCAAGGTAATAGTCAGCGATCATCATCAGCCTGATTCAGAGTTATGTGGAAGAGCTCTCGCTGTACTTAATCCACAATTGTCAGAATCAGAATACCCTTTTAAGGGCTTGTCGGGTGCAGGTGTTGCATTTAAATTAGCACAAGCTTTATTAAAATATTTAGAAAAAGAAGAGGATATTGATCTGGCTGCCGAATTGTGCTTAGCTGCAGTTGGAACCGTTGCCGATTCAATGCCGCTCGAATCAGAAAATAGAACGATTGTAGCCTTGGCTACATCCATTTTTTCTGAACAAGCTCCGTTAGGTTTAAGATTGATGACAGCAAACTTAAATAGCTGTTCACAGATAGAGGCTTCATTTTTTGCATTTTCTATCGGACCCAGGTTAAATGCTGCAGGCAGAATGGGTAAAATAGAGCCGGCTATTAAATTACTATTAAGTGAAGATCGTCTGGAAATTGAACAATTATTGTTGGAGTTGGAAGAACTGAACAATCAACGTAAAGCATTGGAACAAAAAACTTTTGCTGAAGCTGTTGAGCAAATTGAACAGATGCCGCTAGAATCAAAACAACACCTGATCATCGTTGCAGATACTGAATGGCATACCGGAATAATAGGTATTGTTAGTTCAAGGTTAGTAGACAGGTACTCAGTTCCGGTGATAACTTTTGCAGGATCTGATCAGGGGTATCAGGGATCAGCCAGAAGCATCGGGAATTTCGATATTTTATCTGCAATAGACAGTGCTGCTGAATATACGGTAGTTTACGGAGGTCATATTCAAGCAGCCGGAGTTACTGTAAAAACTGAGGATCTAACTCAATTTAAGCAACAGGTTATAGATTATGCAATGGCAAATCCTGTAAAAAAATCAGAGTTGGAAGATTTGCAATATCAATATATTTTACCTCACGAACTAGTGACTGATCGTTTAGCTGAAAAATTAACCCGGCTTGAACCTTATGGACAAAAAAATGAGAAACCCAACTTTGTTTTGGAAAATGTTGAGATTGAGCAGTGGCGTATTGTAGGTCAAGGAAAACATGCTAGTTTATCCATCCGGTTAAAAGATAACCGTCTACTATCAGCCATCGCATTCAATGCTCAGGATTTTTCGAAATTATTCAGGCAAAAAGATAAGGTTGATTTATTGGTTAATATTAATTGGCAAGAATGGAACTCTAGATTCTCTACTCAATTGCAAATTTTAGATTGGCGTGTACCTTTCAGTTCGAATTTAATTTGGCAAGATATTGCGAGAATTGAAGAGAGCTATCAAATCAACCAGCATAATGTTGATCAGTTGATAAAAATGTATGGTCTTACGAGAGGACAGTTTGAAATAAACAACCAACAAATAACGGCGGTAACTCGCTACATTTTACAAAATAGTTCCCAATTGGAACGTGGATTTAATGTTGCATTATTAGCCAGAGCTATTG
>JAAYKK010000112.1 GCA_012522435.1 Clostridiaceae bacterium
TCAACAATAATCCCGACTCATAATCCAGATAAAAAGTATCCTGTTCATCTCTTGCAGGATGACCTTTTGGTAGACGCAACATTTCAAAGTTATAATAATCTAATTCGATTTCCGGACCCTCGGCTATTGAATAACCTAATCCTAAAAAAATCTCACAAATTTCATCTGACATTAAAGCCAAAGGATGCCTTCCGCCTACTCTGTGTCTTTTACCCGGCAAACTGATATCAATGGTCTCTGCTGCAATTTTTTCTTGTTGAGCCCGATGACTCATTTCTGTTTGTTTCTCATCAATCAGTTTTTCAACGATTTGGCGTATTTCATTTGCAGCTTGGCCTAATCGGCGTCTGTCATCATTTGAAAGACGTCCCATGTTTTTCATGATAGCTGTCAATTCGCCTTTTTTCCCGAGTAATTTAACTCTCAGTGCATCTAATTTCTGTTCTTGGTCAACAGTTTTGATTTCTGAGCGGAATCTATCTTTAATCGCTTGTAAATCAGATAATAACTTATCCATAAAACCTCCATTTTTTCCCAAATAAAATAACATTGATTATCATAACATTATTATAGAGAAAATCCGAACTTGAATTTGCTGTTTGTTCTTTATCAACCGAATTTACCCAACTTTAACTCTTATACGCATGACATGTCGCATAAACGAAAAATTCGAGTAAAACAGACTTGATACCGGACAAATTATATGCCTGTGTGGTTGGAAAACCGTATTAATAAAAATCTTTTCAAGACAAAGTCGAAACCGGACAATTTTGCACCTTGTTAAGAAGAGAGTTACATAACTCAAATATTGGGCATTCAAAAGAAGCTTTGATTAAAATTAAAAGAAATATCTTTTTATGTTAATTGAATTATATAAGGATTCATCCGGAATGCATCTTGAATTCTAAATGGAGATCCATGACCCGGTAATACAGTCAGGTCTTGTGGTAAGCCACGCATAATGTCTATTAATCGCAAAAGTGATTTTTTCATTGCGGATTCACTACCACCTTTTAAATCCATTCTACCTATGCTATTAGAAAATAAAGTATCACCTGAAATTAATGCAATCGGTTTAAAGTCAGCATCTTCTTTCATATCAACCAGTAAGCATGAACATCCGGGACTATGACCCGGTGTGTGATATATGGTAAGTTTTAAACCTTCTTCCAGTTCTATAATCTCCAGATCATTGTAATAGTGATCTGCTGCCGGATAGGTTGTTGGATCACCGAACATCTGAGAACAGTTGGCTTCTGTATCCGTTAGCAAAGGGATATCTGTTTCAGGCATGCTAAAATCAAGACCGGTTTCTTTACGCCATTTTTCAACTTGACTGATATGGTCATAATGAAAATGAGTAGCAATGATACCGTTTAGATTTTTGGCAATTTCCGGATCAAATGGAATTGAAGGATCAATTAAATAATCCTTTTCTCCATGAATTATATATGAATTGGCATGAGTCCAAGATTCAGGAATATAAGTAATATTATTTTGCATATCTAATCAATAATTTTTATCTAATTAATTCACGCCAGTCAAGATCACCGCGATCAATAGCCAGTACTAATATTTCGGCGGTTGCAACATTAGTAGCAAAAGGAATGCTGTTAACATCACAAGCTCTCAAAAGTGAATTCGGTGCATCATATGTACGTAATAATGGATCTCTCAAATATATGACAGCATCTATTTCATTGTAATTAGCTTTGGAAGCTAGTTGTTCGATACTTGCGGAAATATCTGTGGCAAGTGTTTCAACCTCCAAATCAGTATTCTCATGAATAGAACGAGAAATATTAAAAAGAGATATTAAATGATGTTGTGCTAATATCTGGCGATAAGCTATGCAGAAATTTACTAGCAGATCATATTTTCTATTATCTGCGATGAGAACAATATTCACAGTCCCCTCCTATATTTAATCAAACTGGATATATTTTATACAAAATAACTAAAAAATTCAAGAGTTAACAATATTTTTTGCTTAATATTACTATTATCACTCTTCTGAATCAAAAATATTATTTGTTCTGGGTTCAAAACCGAAGTATTGATCCAATACATCCCTTGCCACGGTGGACAAACCGTCACCTAATGTTGCATCTTCAATAACGCTTGCAAAAACAACTTGAGGATCGTCCAGTGGTGCAAAACAAACAAATAATGCATTGATTGAAATATTTTTGCTCGAACTATCCTGAACTTCAGCTGTACCGGTTTTCAAACCAAGTTCAATTGGATAATCGCTGAAATTCTTGTAGGTCATAGTTCCTTCTACATCTCGTTGTAAACCATGCATCGCATCTTTTACCATAGATATTGAAGTCTCAGCAAAACCCAAATCTTCAACTTGAATCATTTCAGGTTTTATTATCTCACCGTTAGGTCCAGTAATTTCTTGAATAACATGCGGTTGGACAAGTTTTCCGGTTGAAATTCCACCAACACCCCTTGCTAATTGAATCAGTGTATAAGCATTATCAAATTGGCCAATTGAAGATTGCGCTGTGTCTGCCGGAAACCATAGTTGATCTTCCGGTAGAGCTCGTGTTTGTCGTTTTAATTCAGGACTTGGCCTGATACCTTTTGCCTCTCCCGGTAAATCGATATTTGAATATTCGCCCATCCCGAGAATCTTAAAGGTTTCGGACAAATTTACAATTTGGGTATCAATACCCATTTTAGCAAAATATAGGTTGCATGATGTTGCCATTGCTTTACGCAACTCTAAATCACCATGACCGACTTCAGGTTCTCCGTAGCAAGTCCATTCTCGATGTGCTATCTCTTCGGTTCCATGGCATGAGTAAACCTGAGATTCAGGACTAATAATATCGTTTTCTAAAGCAGATATTGCAGTAAAAGGTTTAAAGGTCGATGCCGGATGATAAATTTCTGAAATTGCCCGATTGAGCATAGGTTTAGTTTCATTATCCGAAAAATATTCTTCTACTCTGAGAGCAGCCTCAGCATCATATTGGGAAATTGCAAAATCCTGCGGATTAAAGGACGGTATTGAGCCCATAGCTATAACTCCACCAGTGTTTACATCCATCAATACGGCACTGGCTGCTTTTGCAGGTACTGGGTCTTCATTATCTCTTAAGTCCGTCATTTGTTGAGCTAAAGACTCAAGCAATACTCTTTGGACATCTTGATCCAAAGTTAAACGCACCGTTGAACCGGGTTGAGCGGGAATTCCACCTTCTCCTTCAACAAATTCTTCCCCCTCAGAGGTTCGCTTCCAATAATTATAGGGAACTGTTCCCGGTTTTCCGTGCAAATACCTCTCAGCAGATAGCTCTACACCACTCTTTCCCACAATATCATTCAAATTGTAACCGATATTTTTTAACTGTTGATATTCGCTTTCTGAAATGCTCCCTGTATAACCCAAAACATGTGAAAACAAAATACTGTTCTCTGTATATTGTCTTTGTGGTTTATCTGCAATTAATACACCTGAGAATTTTTGGTTTTGTTCTTCTATCGTATTAATTATTTTTTGATTTACAGGACCGCCGACTTCTATTGCATCCCCTTGGGTATACTTCCAATTATGTTCCAAAATTAAATAGCGCATTTGCATAATATTGAAAGCTTCTTCAACTTTATAACGCAAATCTCCACCTGCTTCACGATCTTCAATCATAAACTTGTCGTAAAGCAAATATTGATAAAAATCCTGAGGATCCATTTTGATAGCTTCCTCTGCATTTTTAGCTTCTTCTTCAATCTTTAAATTGAACAAATCTTTAGTTTGTTGCCATTTTTCAATTTCCGAAAGCTCTTGTTTAAAAACAAATTCTGCTCCTGTTTTATCTGCTTTTTCTTTACTGCTACTAGAATAGTCAAAATATTTTGTCAGATTATCCGGCAAACTAACACCGTTTTCAAGCATCAATTCGCTCAACTCTAATAACATCTGATTAAGTGCAGCTGTTCTCAATCCGGGATTACTGATATAAAGCATCGGCTCTGTGATCGAATAAGCAATAGGCTCACCTTTAGAATCCAAAATATCTCCTCGGGGTGCTTCAACCCTCATTTGAGCTCGATTGCCTTGAGTTTCAGCTACTTGATCAATATCTGCTGAACTTAATTGTAAAGTAGTAGTGCGCAGAAAAATTATTGTCAGCATTAAGAGAAAGAAAATAGCTATAATAATATTTCGATTATTAAATGCTTTATTTCTTGCATTATCTGAACCGAATCTTGAACTGCTTGATCTCTGCTTAAAATCAGAACGTGCCATCAAAATACCTCCTGCGAACTTTCAGAGAAATCTGTAAATTCTCGATTTTGATTGTTTCTTGCAAATGGTATCAGATAATGAACTAACAGTAACCAAATAGCTGTTGCTCCTAGATTTAAAATAAATCTCAAGGGCAAATCACTAAAGAAATTCTTTTGAAGAATTTGTAATGAAATCGGTAAATCATAACGTAAAGCGAACGAAATATAAATTAAGACTGTTTCACATAATTTAGTTATCAGCTGTAAGAAAACAACTTGGACAAACAAAAATCCTGTTCGCCGCTGCCAGATTGTTTGCAGAAAATTAGAGCTAATGATTGAGCTTATCATTCCAATGAAAATCCCAATACCCATAACCGGACTAAAGAGCCAATCATGAAAAAATCCCACTAGAATACCTAAAATTAAATTCCAAATGCCACTATTAAAATAAGCAAATACCCAGATTAAACTGTAATAGAAATCAGGATAGATCCGCCAATCCGGAAAAATAATTTGCAATGATTGATTAAAAATAAAACCGATTAAACAATAAAGCAAAAGTTTAAGAATATTAAAAGCAATATTTTTCTTTTGCATCAATTTTCTTCCTCTATTTGAATATCATCTGCTTTTACCGGGCCTGCCATCACAAAAACCACATCCGTATCAGAAAATTCAATTGTCGGCTCTACCAATGCTTTTCGATGTCCCTGTTGATCTGGAGGCATAACCTCTGTTACTTCACCAATTTCAAGTCCATACGGGAATACCCCGCCAAGCCCGCTAGTTATAATCAAATCACCTTGATTGATTACCGTTCCTACCGGTATTTCTTCCAAGACACAAAGTCCCTCATTTTTTTGATCTGAATAACCCCGTAAAACGAAAGCTTGCCCCCTGTTATCTTCAATAAAACAACTGACAGAAAATCCTTCATGAGTTAATGGTAGAACTTTTGCACTGAATTCATCTGAACTGTAAATTCTGCCAAATACTTTTGCCTCTGCATTGACTACAGGAAAGCCTTTTTGTTCAGAAAGATCTATACCGACCTTTTTCCCTTTATCAATTCTAAATAAATAGGCTTCTTTATTTACAGGTTTTTGAACAATTCTGCCGGCTTCGATCACTGAATAATCATATTTGGTTGATAAATTAAAAGCTTGTTTTAATTTATCATATTCTAATGCTAAAGCTTCATTTTCCTTATTTTTCAAGCGCAAATCTACATTTTGTTGTTCTAGGTGATCTACTTCTTGCATCAATTCTTTATTTAAGGAAACTGTTGAAAAATAATTCTCTCCCGATGTTTTGACACCAAGAACTAGTTTTTGTACCGGCTCAAAGATAGCAGACAAGGGTCCTGTGCTTTGATTAACAAAACTCTCAGGCAAGATAGAATACACCATCATAATAGCTACAACTACTGTTACCACTAAAACGATCAATATTCTTTTTCGACGATTCTTCGACACTGCTTTCACCTAATTATTAAAAAAATCCTTCTGCTTTTAAACTTAATGAGCTCTTAGCTCCGACAATGATATGATCCAAAATATTTACCTTCAATTGCTCACCTAACTTAGAGATCTTTTGCGTTGTAATAATATCTTTCTCGGATGGTCTTGGATCACCGCTAGGATGATTATGAGCCAAGATTATTCCTGCTGCATTACTCCGAATAGCTTCACGAAAGATTTCTCGAGCATCTAATTCAATAGATTTTATATTACCGGTTGAAACTTGTACAGTTCTGATCAATTCTTGTCTTACATTTAATAATGCAATATGAAATTCCTCTCGTGGTAAATACTTAAGCTGATTTTCAAAATAAAGCATTGCTCTTTGACAATTACCTAAGTTTTCATTCTCTTGAGTGGCAATAAAATTACCTACTCTATTCCCTATTTCAATAGCTGCTTTTATCCGGAGAGCTTTGACCCTTCCAATTCCAGGTACTTGCTGCAATTCCTCCAAACTGGCTCTTTGTAAGAAAGATAAGTCATCACTTAAACTCAACAATTGCATTGCTATTTCTACAGAAGTTTTACCGTTCATTCCGCTTGAGATAATTATTGCTAATAATTCCGCATTGGAGAGTGATCTCACTCCTGTTTGTTCCAGTTTTTCATATGGCCTATTATCAATCGGCCATTCCTGAATTGTAAGTTTTTTATTCATTCTTTAATCCTTTCTTTATTTAAGAACTGAATTAAAGTAAAATGAAAATATTAACTATTAGTACTCAGCATGACCTACAGTTCTGGGGAAAGGTAAAACGTCTCTAATGTTATTAACACCGGTCAAATACATGATCATTCGTTCAAATCCTAAGCCGAATCCTGCATGACGAATTGAACCATATTCCCTTAATTCAAGATACCAATTGTAATCTTCCGCTTTTAATCCCATCTCATCAATTCTTCTGTTCAGGATTTCTAAATCCTCTTCTCTTTGACTGCCACCGACTATTTCTCCAATACCCGGCACCAGACAATCCATAGCGGCAACAGTTTTACCATCAGGATTTAACTTCATATAAAATGCTTTAATATCTTTTGGATAGTTGGTCACAAAAACCGGTCCTTGGAAAACCTTTTCTGTTAAATAACGCTCATGCTCAGTTTGTAAATCAACACCCCATTCAACAGGATATTCAAACTTTACATCTGCTTTAAGCAATTCTTCAATAGCTTCAGTATAAGTAATGTAAGCGAATTTACTATTCAACACTGTTTCTAATCTGGCTAATAAACCTTTATCTATAAATTGGTTGAAAAAAGCCATCTCTTCAGGACAAGTTTCCAGAACATGACTGATAATAGCTTTGATCATATCTTCAGCTAATTGAGCGACGTCGTATAAATCAGCAAAAGAAATCTCCGGTTCGATCATCCAAAATTCAGCCGCATGTCTTGCAGTATTTGAATTTTCAGCTCTAAAAGTAGGTCCAAAAGTATAAATATTCCGAAAAGCTAAAGCAAAAGCTTCTCCTGCTAATTGACCACTGACTGTTAAATGAGCCTCTTTACCAAAAAAGTCTTCTTTATAGTTAACCTTTCCTTCTTCAGTTAGTGGAGGTTTTTTGGGATCTATGGTCGATACTCTAAACATTTCACCTGCACCTTCGGCATCACTAGACGTAATAATCGGTGTGTGAACATAAACAAAGTTTCGATCATGGAAAAATTTATGTATTGCAAAAGATGCTTCCGAGCGCACTCTGAAGACTGCAGAAAACAAGTTAGTTCTTGGCCTCAAATGGGCAATAGTTCTTAAAAATTCAGGAGAATGCCGTTTCGGTTGTAAAGGATAGTACTCCGGTGAATCACCTTCTAAGATAATTTCTGCAGCTTTCATCTCAAAAGGTTGTTTAGCATCCGGTGTGATGACAATTCTACCTTTGGCTGTAATGGAAGCTCCATTTCCAATCTTAGCTATCTCATCAAAGTTTTCTAATAAATCTCTTTCAAAAACTATCTGCAAAGGCTTGAAAAAAGTACCGTCATTTAAAGTAATAAAACCAAAATTCTTTTGGTCTCTAATTGTTCTAATCCAGCCACCTACAGTAATTGTTTGATCTGCATACTCTTCCGGACCGCAAAACAAATCCCGGATCAAAGTATAAGCCATAAAATCCTCCTCTAATTTATGATTGTTCTGTTAAGTTAAAAATTAAAAAGAGATCTGAAAAGCCTCTGGTAGAATGTTCTTGAACAACCACACTTACCTCCGAGAAAGGACAATTCAGATCTCTATGAAAAGTATATCAAATAATTCA
>JAAYKK010000151.1 GCA_012522435.1 Clostridiaceae bacterium
AGGGCTTTGTTTACTACCTTATAGGCTTTTAATATGGCTTCCTGCTGGCTTGCCTCTATGACTTCTTGAATGTGGTTCACTCGGCTGTTGTACTCTGCCATAAAATTAAAGTCTTTGTTCTTCCAGGTGTTGATTGTAACTCTACTTACCCCTACGGCTTCAGCTGTTTCTCTGTCATTTTTGCCTTCAATCAATAAGGCAATAGCTTGTATTTGTTGGGGCGTTAAGTTTTCTTTATCTGTCATTTTTTATCTTTCCTTGTTTATTATATCTTTCTACTTCTGGTAATCATAATTTCTAGAAGTAGGCTATTATTTAGATTGGTTTTCGGTGTATTCCTCCAAAATGGTATTAATTAGATCATTTATGCTTGTTTTCTGCTCCCATGCCATATCTTCTAGCTTTTTGTGTAGTGAGGGGTAAAGAAGTAAGCTAAACCGTCTACTCTTTGTTTCGCCTGGAGGGATAAGCGTATTGTGTGTATGTGTATGTTCATTCTGCGTACTAATATATTGTGTTGCGGGATTGTTTAGATCAAATTTCTTTTTTGCCATTGTGAGCTCCTTATAATTCTAGTTCTTCAATAAATTTAATTACGTCTTCAGTAACTTTTGCTTTGGGTTGATATTCTAATAAATCTGTTCTTAATGCTTGGGCTTCTTTGATTGCTATTGCTTCTCTTATCTTTATTTCAAAAACTTTTGTGTTTAATTCTTTAGCGGTGTGTTCAAATATTTCAGTTAATTCTCTGGTGAGGATTGTTCGGCTGTCATACCTGGTTATTAAAATACCTGCTACCTCTATGTCTGGGTTGGTGTAAAGCTTAATTGTGTCTAGGGTATTAGCTAACTGTCCTAGCCCCTGTAAAGAGTAAATGTCCGCTTGTGTTGGTATTATTACCAGGTTGGAGGCTGTGAGTGCATTTATTACTGTGGTTGATAATGTGGGCGGGGTGTCTATGATTATGTAGTCATAGGAATTAAGAATAGGCTTCAGTCCTTCTTTGAGCCTGTACTCTCTGCCTACAATGTCCTGCATTTCAGTATCTAGTCTAACAAGGCTTGCTGTGGAGGGTATAAGATGCCCTTGTTCAGTTTCTAATATAACTTCTTCGGCTCTGGCTTCCTTCATGAGAATGTCATAAGATCCGATCAGTGCCTTGTCAATTCCTAACACATAGCTAAGGTTGCCTTGTAAGTCTAGATCAATAAATAAAATCTTATTTCCTTGATGTCTTAAGGCATTACCTAGCAATTGGGCTATTGTGCTTTTTCCAACGCCTCCTTTTTGGTTTACAACTGTTATTATTTTCTTCATGTTCACCTCTAAAATATGGCTTCGCCTATTCTTTCTTCTGAATGATTATCTGCCCGCTCTAAATGGTGTAGGTAGATCATTGTTGTACTTATATTTTCATGCCTTAATAATTGTTGGGTTTCCTCCAAAGTGCCTCCATTAATCAGATTAAGCGTTGCTGTGGTGTGCCTAAGACTATGGGCGGTCAATCTGTCGCTGTCATATCCTGCTTGTTGCATGGCTGTTTTTGCTATGTAACTAACTGTTCTTGTTGATAATCTGTTGCCCTTGCTATTATTACTACTGGAGGTAAACAAGGGATCTTTGGCATCTACTGTGTCTCTATTTTTAAGGTAGTCTGTAATTGCATCTTCAACTTGATCTATCAGCTTGATGTACTCGTTCCTGTCATCTCTGCCCTTACCCTGTAAAAATAAAACGCTTTGATCTCTTACGGTTCGGATATCTTCTATATTGGCTCTGGATACTTCAATGGTTCTAAGCCCGCCTGTGAGCATGAGCGTTACTATTGCATAATTCCGCTTGCCTATCTTGGTTTTTCGCTCCATGCCTTGAAGTACATTCTTTACTTGCCTGGAGGTCAAATAATCTTTTTTGTGAGTGTGGTTGAGCCTTACCCCTTTTACATCTTTAGCAATGTTCGGATATGCTCCTGTGCCTTCAGTCCACTTAAAGAATTGCCTTAAGCCTGTGATGTAATTCTGTATGGTGCTTGCTTTTTTACCTTCAGTTTTTAATTGCTCTCTAAAACCTATTACGTCTTGCCTGGTTGGTTCAGTGATACCATGCTCCATTATGTAAATATAAAATTGCTTTGTGGCTTTCATGTAAGCTCTAATACTGGCTTCGGATACGTCAAGGTATGAAATAAAGCCCTCTAATAGTTCGCTAAAATTGGGCTGTTTTTGTATTGCTCTATTTTCCTGGCTAATTACTAGATCCATGCTTGCCTCCTTGCAATGAGTATGAGTATATTACATATGTTTATTATACGCATACGTATGAACATAATCAAGGGGCGTATATTACATGTATGCTACATATGCCCCCTGGGGCTATCAAAAAAGTTTCAATCTCCATAGCTTTGAGCACGTGGGGAGTAAAGCGTGTGACAAACTCGTTTTATTAACTTTTTATTTGAGTTTTTTTTGATAAGTAAGTAATAAAAACATGCGTGTAAAAAGTAAAAGCAAATCGGGGTATAAGCCTTATATGCAAGGGGTTTCAGCGGTTTTTGAGTGATTGCCTGAAGTTTGGTTTTTTTAAGTGGTAAAACAAGCCCCTAGATCAAATACAGAAGTCTTAAATGATACTGGCATCAAGCTAGTATCTGCCATTGGATCTAAAAATGCCATTTTTATGATTTGCTACATTAAGTAGCATTTTCTCTCTGTTCGCTCTCTGTTCGATTAGTAAAATGCTACAATAAGTAGCATTTTAGGGGAGGGGGTCACGTGAACAAGGTTCGGGGTGTTTGGAGGTCACCTCTCTGGTCTATGCATTAGGGCAAATATTATATCTATGGGGGGGTGCTTATATTATTTCTCTGTTCGATTAATCAAATCTTCTTTGTATTCTCTTTGCATAACAAAATTATAAGGGGTTGTTTTTAAGTAAATTCTCTTGCTTCGCCCTAGCTTCGATTTGCTACATTAAGTAACATTGCTCGATCATGGATTGCTACAATAAGTAGCATTTTTATTTTTCGTTGGAGGTTTTGGGTAATTTTTCTATATAGGTTTTTGCCTGCTTGTAAAATAGCGTGTCATCTGTGAGTTCAGATATACACTTGCAAGCCCTTAAAAGAAGTTCTGGAGCTGTTAAATCTTGCTTCAGCCCCTTCAGAATATAAGCCTTGTGCCTAGCTCCGTTTTGTATGTTTTGGTAAATTGCCCTTACTCTATCATTATGTTCTTTTTTGTAGTCTAGGGTTTTACTCGCCTGGCTTTTGACTAATTTATGAGTTATTTTTTCTTTGCCTAGTTCATTTAACTGTGTAAAATCTAGCTTCATATCCTAAAAATCTCGTTACTTTCACTCTCAAAATAATTAAAATAAGGGTAATATTTGAATGGAATAACGCTCCCTGCTCTACCGTTTCTATTTTTCAATATGTGCAATTCTATGTTTCTGGGGTTCTTATCTCTGGCATCTTTTAAGCTAAAGGACTTTTCACCTGATCCCTCGTATTGTAAGCCCAGTAAAATATCGCTAGAGTATTCTATCGCTCCGCTTTCCTTAAAGGCTAACATGGATACTTCCGATTTGTAATTTTCTCTATTAAAACTACTGATAGCTAGAATGGGTATTTTATAATCTCTACTGATCCGCTTTAGTTCTAAAACGTTTTTGTCTACATTCTGCTTGTCGGTTGAACGTGCATCATTTGGGGCTAGTATTTGGAGGTAGTCTATTACTACAAGCGGGGCATTTCCTGTGGCTTCAATGTGCTGTTTTACATAGTTTCTTATCTCATCTGCTCCAATGTTTCCTAAGCCTTCTTTTATGTATATGTGCTCTGCATATGTAGCATAATCAGCTATGGAATTAGCTATTAGTGTCTGCTCTTTTTCGCTATACCCTGCATACCTTTTGCCTGTGGTTATTCCTCTGGAGGTTTTGGCATCATTGGTTTTTAAGCCCTCTGTGGTAACCGCTCTTAATAAAGTATGCCTGCTTACGCTTTTTGATATAAGTTCACTCTGTGCCATTTCTAAACTAATAAATAAAACATCATGCCCCTGTTTCGCTATCTGGTCTACAATCTGAAGTACTAGAGAAGTTTTACCTAATGAGGAAATAGCCCCTAAGATAATCAGCCCTTCAAACAAACCGCCTTCCAGTACACTATCTAGATCACTAAAACCTGTTGGAATATAAGGGGTGTTCACGCTTTTTGCTATACCGTCTACAAAATTCTGCAACTGATAAGCGGTAGAATGTTTTTCCTTATATTCTTGGGCTCTAATTTCTCCGATATTTTTATCTTTATACCTAGCTAGGTTTTCCTTCAGTTTTTCTTTGTCTTCTAGCAAGGCTTCATTGGCATCTTTTTTACCTATAAAAATGTCCTTTGTGTCTAGTTCATAAAAATCTATGCCTTCCTGATCTAATTCATCAGCTAGTTCTTTTTGGGCTTTCCTGCCTGCTTCATCATTATCTAATGCTAAAAATATTTGGGGTACTTTTTCATATTCCTTGATTGCTTCGATCAGCTTTCTGGTATTACTTGCCCCGCCTGTTGCCATAGCGTTAAAGCCTAATTCCTCTATACTTAAGGCGTCTATTTCACCTTCAACTATAAAAACATTGTCTAACTGTGCTAGTGCCTCCAGGTTAAATATCTGTACCTGCCCCGCTTTCTGCTTGGTGTATTTTCGGCTTTGTTCTGGTATGTCTTCAATTGCTCTAATATCCCTTGCTATGTAGCTGTGGGGGCTTGTAGGTATTATTAAGCGTGGGCTATATGGAGCTGTGGGTGCTTTGTCATGCCTCCATTTTTCAATGTATCCTAGATTAAATTTCTGGGCGGTTTTGGTTGTAATTCCTCTAAAAGATAAATAACTTTGGATCTCTGGCTTATCCAGGTTTGCCCTTGCTTCATTAAATAATTCCGTATAGTCTTTTTTCGGCTCTATTTGGGTCTTAATCTGATTTGTTTCTTTTGGAGGCGTTGGGGGTAATAATGTGTTTCTGGAGTTATTTTCGGGCTTGTAGTCATCTATAATTATGTTATATTTTCGGTAACCTATTTCAAAGGCTTCAGAGGTTCCTACGTTATAATCTCGTTCGATTAAATCAATTATGTCTAGATCAGCTTCACAGCTAAAACAATGTACCTTATTTCTTGCTTTATCGTATGCCATACTCGGATTGTTATCTGGGTGAGTACCCGCTAAGCAATTAAAATTTTTATTTAGCTTAATTCCTTTTTCCTCCAGGTAGTGAGGCAATTTCGATTTGAGGGTATTTTTGGCGTATTCTCTCTGCATATTTCAACGCTCTTTCTTTGGTAATGCCTGCAATTAGGCGGTTTTCTGTATGTCCTGCCTCCATTGTAGCAAAGGGGGCTTCCTGTAAAGGAGTAGCCCCCGCTCTTTAATAGTATTAATAGTATTAATAGTATTGAAAAAAAAGAAGGCTTGTAATTACTGATATAAAGGGCTTACAAAATAGGCTTGTTGGGGTAAGATACCCTTTTTGTTGGGGTAAGATACCCTTTTTGCTTAAAAACAGCCTTTTATTCTAAATATTCAAGGTTGGCTTGGTAGTGTTTATGGCTCTTAAATTCAAAATGAACAAGTAAATTTATGAATGTGTCATAATCAGATACAGTTATTTGTTCATCATCTAAACATTCTTTATTGGAGTTGCAATAATTCCAGTAAAAGCCCTCTACCGTTTCCGCTATTTGATCTAATGCTTTTTCAAATGGGTCAATAATTCGGTTAGTTATGCTTCTATAATTTGAATTTCTTACTACCTCTATATCTGGAATACTAGGGCAAAAATTTAATAATGTTTTAACCGATAAAATATTGTGTGTACTTCTTTTTACGTTACTAGTCATATTATAGTGCTGTAACATTTTTATAGATAAGGGGTAGCAATTCAAATTACGTTCATCAATCCTAAATAAGTCTAGGGGTATTTGCATAATATAATCATTTACCAACTTAAAGGCTAGTTCTCGGTCAAATACAGCGGAAACAACATTGTTTCTTATGCCCTTTGCTGTAATTATTCTCATGTCGCCAAAGTCTGTCGGTTCAGTAGTTTTACTTTTATGGTTATACACTGCTTCAGTCCAGCTTAAGCGTGACTTAAACAATGTTTCTAGCCCCTGTTCAACTTTTCTTCTTACGTTTTTTCTGTTGGTTGGGGTGCTTTCTAGCCCTAGCATTTCTACAATATCCGCTAAAGGTATTCTTACTTTTTCATTGATCTTGCTTTTGTCTTTTTCTCCATAATTGTTTTGTTCAGTCAACTTAATAAGCAAAATATGGTTCAATTTATGAGTAAAAATATTTAGCTTGTCTTCTGGCACGTATCCATCTATTGAAAACATTAATTGCCCTGTCGGGTCTTCGATTGTTGCCATTCCAGAGATATCATCTAAATCTAAAATCTTACTGAATGAGGGCAAGGTAGCTGCAAGCCTTGAAGTCATTGATCCGCTATACATGGCTCTGTAATCAGTAGCTTCAGTGTTTGGTGGAGGCGTAACAAACTTATTTGAATTTTCTGTGTTTTTAATTTGATCTTGCTTCATACTGTTAGCCTTTCGGTTGACTTTCCATAAATACGGTATACCCGCCATATCCTGCTATACCTGCTAGGCTAGTAATCGGATTATTCCAGACTGTTTCATGATTAGATAAACTCTCTATAATTGTTTCCAATTCCTTATCGGCAAAGGCCAATTGCTCTTTATCGGCTCGTTCCTCAATGCTTCCAATATACCCGCAAGCTATATTTGGAAGTTCAAAGAAGTAATCTATTTCTTCAGTGTAAAATTTTTCTTTGTATCCCTCCAACTTTGTAATTTTTTCTACAATAGCGTTATATAATTCTTTGGATTGTTTAGCTCCTGCTTCAAGCATGCCTTTAATGTTGGTATAGTTATTTTTCAGTCTTCGCATTTCGGGCAGGTCATAGGTGTTAGATAAGGCTTCAAATAATAGATCACCTCCATGAATAATGTTCAGAGTAAAGTATATTTCCAGTTCTTTGGAGGCTTGGGTCATCATGTCAAAGCTGTAATCTAGGTTGCTTTCAATGTCCGCATCTTCAGCAATCAGCCCGCTTATTAATTCGGTCATTAAAAAGTAGTGATCTGTTGCTACTTCTAAAAACTGTTTTGATTGCCCTAGATAATTCCAAAGATCAATCAGCCTGTTATACATGTTGGAGTAGCCATGGTGCTGGTAACTAGATAAACTTTGTTGCCCTTGCGGGTCATCTATATATTGGTGGCTTCTGCTATACCTATCTGATACCCTCCATAATTCCTGAACGTCAAATATCGGTTCTGTTACATCATAAAAAATCGCATTAATAAAATTAATTAAAATTGCTTGCCCTAGATGCTTGGTTGTAGGTTTCAGCTTTCTTTTAATAACGCCCGCTTTTTCGCAAAG
>JAAYKK010000113.1 GCA_012522435.1 Clostridiaceae bacterium
AAGTCCACAAGCAATAGCCGGTCGACCGGTATTTTATTGGCATGCAAAACCGGATTCTATTATGCCTTATAGTTTTACAGCTGAATTTATCAATTCCATTCGTGATCTGCCTGAAGCTGAATTTGTTTATTTCAAAAGCGATCAACAAGGTGGGCATATGGTTCCGCTAATTGAAACCAGACGTTTGGCTCTGTTTTTGCAAAACTGCTATGAGGTTTTAGCTTTGGACTTGGCTGATTTTTCTAAAGCTGAAATCTGGTCAGTCACCAATAATCAAATAAAAGAATTTTTACGAAACAATTAATAGTTATAGAGAAATTAAGAGTCTTGATAATCTACAAAAAATCTTCAAAAATAATTAATAGAAAACTAAATTTTGTACCGTTGGCTACGATCTGAGTATGACCCTTTCCTAGTATAATATTCTTAGCAGCTTAGAGTTTTTATAGCAGACAAATGTTTGCTGGTCATGGAGGTTATTATGCATAAGAAGAGTTTATTACGAAAGCTGATTATGATTAGTATCAGTATGGTTTTATTCCTAAATATCAGTGGTTGTAATATTTTAGGAAGTTCCAATAAATCAGATCAAGAACAAACAGAGAATACTTCAGAAGGAAATGTAACTGATTCAGCAAATGACCTTATGGCGAACCTAAAGAGCGAAAATCCGGAGCCGGATCAAGATTTGGAAAAAGCGGAATTTATGCAACAGTTTTCAGTAGAATTGCTCAAAACTTTGGCTGCCGATTCTGATGACAATATTTTATTTTCCCCTCTTTCTATTTACTATGCTTTGGGCATGACCCAAAATGCTGCATCAGAAGATACGGTGCGGCAAATATCAGAAATATTACATAGTGAACCGGATACTTTAAATCGTTATCTTTATTCTTATCGAACACTATTAGATCAAGAGCAAGATGAGAATGTCAAACTTAATTTGGCAAATTCATTGTGGCTCAATCAAGCTATGCAAGATCAGATTCAAGTTCAACAAAAGTTTTTGCAAACAAATGCCGATTACTATGGAGCGGAATTAAGAGAAATAAAATTTGATGATCAAGGCAAAGATTTAATCAACTCTTGGGTCGATCAAAATACCAAGGGGATGATTCCGGAAATTATCGATCAAATTCCGCAGGATGCATTTATGTATTTAGTCAACGCTCTGGCTTTCGAAGGTAAATGGCAGCATAAATATGAAGAAGAAGACATTGAAGAAGCCTTTTTCTATCCTGCAGATAATGAACAACCTGAAGAGATTCAAATGATGTATTCTACAGAAAATAAATACTTTGAGAACGAACAAGCAAAGGGCTTTCTGAAAAATTACAAAAACCCAAGATATGCTTTCATGGCAATTTTACCGGATCATGATCTGAGTCTTGAAGAATATATTGCCGGACTTGATTCAGATAGTCTTGGTGAGTTGTTTGATTCAGTCAGAGAAGAGGAAGTTGAAACGGGAATTCCTGAATTTACAACTGAATTTGCCACCGAATTAAGTGATGCTCTGAAAAGTTTAGGCATGAATGACGCTTTTGATCCTGCTGCTTCAAATTTCACGGACGGATTTAAGAGTCAAAACCCTGTAATCATAAATAGAATATTACATAAAACATATATAGAAGTTGATGCTGAAGGTACCAAAGCTGCAGCTGCTACTGCTGTTGAATTTGCGACCACAATGGCTCCGATAGATGAGGTGAATAAGGTCATCTTAGATCGTCCATTTATTTACTTAATTATCGACCAAGAATTAGAGGTTCCGATTTTCGTTGGCAAAATGTTAAGTATCAAGTCGGAGGAATAGTCTTTTAATAGAATATTTTTGCTAAAATTTACTTTGATTTTTTACTATTTTCTAATATATCAGTATGATAGAATCACAAGTTAAAATTTTGTGAAAGAGTACCTAGGGATCCGGATTTTCCAGGACCGAGCGGTACGATACAGATACTGTATTACACCAAAGGGGTAAAAGCCCAGAAGGACAGGTTTCACGCTCTGTTCATCAGGGCTTTTCATATTTAGTCACTGGAGGGAATATGGAACTTATCTATCAAGGAAAAACAAAAGATGTTTATCGGATAAATTCGGAAGAGGTACAGTTACGTTTCAAAGATGATCTGACCGGCAAAGACGGTGTCTTTGACCCGGGTGCTAATGAAATAGGATTGACTATTGAAGGAATGGGTAGGACTAACTTGGCAGTGACCGACTTTTTTCTAAATATGTTGGAAGCTGCGGGTGTAAAAACTCATAAGATCAAAACTGATCTTGATCAAGGTACAATGAATGTCATGAATTGCCAACCTTTCGGTCAAGGTCTTGAGATCATTCAGAGAAAATATGCGGTCGGTTCTTTTATTCGCAGATATGGTCTTTATGCCACAGAGATGATGCCGCTGGATAACTATGTTGAAATTACCTTAAAAGATGACCAACGGCAAGACCCTTTGATTACAAAAGAAGCCTTAATAGCTCTAGGTATTCTGACAGAAGAACAATATGAATTCTTAATTTCCCAGACAAAAAAAATCACAAATTTAATCGCAGAATATCTTGCTCAACAAGATTTGCAATTAATAGATATTAAATTGGAATACGGTACAAACGGATCCGGTGAAGTTGTGCTGATCGATGAAATTTCAGCAGGAAATATGCGCGTTTATAAAAATGGTAACAAGCTCGAACCGGAAGAACTTTCCCAATTAATTCTAAATTGAAAGTATTAATAGAAAACTTTGAAAGAGAAACCAAATGATAATTTACAAAAAATATCCTCAATTTGACCAAGAAGCTTCTGCTCTGTTAACAGAGATCAAAGAATTTCTTCAAGTAGAGCTTAATGACCTGCAGATTTTCCATATTTATCAATTTGCCGACCAATCAAAACGTCAAGATTTGATTACGGCAATTTTTGATTCACGCTATGGTGAAATACTCAATGAGTTGCCTTCCAACTTATTGTTTATTAAAGATCATGACGGCCAATACAATCAAATCCAAGATCTGACCTTAAAGTATGTCAAAAATATTCTGGGTCAGAATAATGACCTGCGTTATTACAAAGGTTATCTATTTGACCTGGCTAATCAAGTGGATCTTGACTTAATCAAGCAGTATCTGATTAATTCTGTAGTCGAAGAAGAAACAGAGCCGGATCAGATTAATTTTGAGTATGAAATTTCAGATGAAACTGAACATTTACCTGTGCAAGGTTTTTTAAATTTCAATCAAGAAGAGCTTGAAAAATTTAAAGCTGAACGTGGAGTGGGCTTAGATGTTGATGATTTACAAGTAATCCAAAGTTTTTTCAAACAGGAAGAACGTGATCCGAGATTTTGTGAAATAAAAATGTTAGATACTTATTGGTCTGACCATTGCCGTCATACTACATTTTTAACCAATATTGAAGATGTGGAAATCACTGAGGGTAAGTATCATGATCTGCTCAAAAAGACATATCTTGATTATCTTAACACCAGAGAATTTGTTTATGCCGGTCGTAAAGCTAATCCGGTAAGCCTGATGGACTTAGCAACCATCAACACAAAAGATTTGAAAAGAAAAGGCATCTTAACTGATATGGAAGAAACAGATGAGATCAATGCCTGCTCAATTGAAATCGATTTAGAAGTTGCCGGTAAAAAAGAAGAATGGCTGCATTTCTTCAAAAATGAAACCCATAATCATCCTACAGAAATAGAACCCTATGGCGGTGCTCATACTTGTATTGGAGGAGCGATCAGAGATCCGCTTTCAGGTAGAGGAGAAGTAATTCAAGGAATTAGAATTGTCGGTGCCGGCAATCCTTTAACTCCTTTTTTGGAAACAATGCCCGGAAAACTTGCCCAGAGATATATCTGCAATAAAGCCATGAACGGTTTTTCCGATTATGCTAATCAAATAGGTGCTCCGGTAGGTGTAATCCGAGAATATTATGATCCGGGATACACAGCCAAACGTATGGAGCTCGGTGCTCTGGTTGGGGCTGCCAAAAAAGAAAATGTAACTCGTGAATCAGGTGTTCCCGGAGACATTATTCTTTTATTGGGAGCGGATACGGGCAGAGACGGATTGGGTGCAGCTATCGGTTCATCGGCAACTCAAACCGAAAAATCTTTGCAAAAAGCCGGGGCTGAGGTCCAACGCGGCAATCCCTTTGCTGAAAGAAAAATCATTCGTTTGTTTAAGCGACCTGATGCCAGTAAATTAATCAAAAAATGTAATGATTTTGGTGCCGGAGGTGTTTCTGTTGCAATCGGTGAATTGGCCGACGGCTTAGATATCAATTTGAATAAAGTTTCAACAAAATATCCCGGTCTTAACGGTTATGAAATAGCTCTTTCCGAGTCTCAGGAGAGAATGGCGGTGATCATCAGTCCGGATGATCTGGTCGAATTTATCCAGTGTTGTGAAGAAGAAGATGTTCACTATGCAGAAGTTGCAAGGATCACCGATACCAATCGCTTAAGGATGTTTTGGAATGATGAAGTAATTATGGATTTAAGCCGTGAATTGTTGGATTCAAACGGTGCTGTTAAATATCAAGATGTAATTCTAGATACTTCTGTTCAAGCAATAACAACAGATCCGGAAATAGAAAAACTCAACAAATCTATTTTGAAAAATCTATCTGTAAATTTTGACTCAACTCTGGGCAGGAATAAAGTTCTGGCCGAATACGGTGGGAAGAATCAGCTGACAGCCCAAGATGGTATTGTCACAAAATTTCCGGTTGAGCAGACAAATACGGCTTCGGTCATGACTTATGGTTTTTATCCTGAACTTGCCAAACAATCGCCATATCATGCAGGATATTATGCTGTACTACAGTCAGTAGTGAAGAATATTGCAATCACCGGTAAATATCAGGATATACGTTTATCAATGCAGGAGTTCTTTCCCGCAATCCATAACGATCCCAAAAGGATGGGTATTCCTTTTATGGCTTTATTAGGAGCTTTTGCTGCTATGAAACAACTCGATATTCCTGCAATAGGCGGTAAAGACTCGATGAGCGGCAGCTATCAGGATATAGATGTGCCCCCCACGATTGTGAGCTTTGCCGTGAATACAGCTACTATTTCGAAAGTTGTTTCACGTGAATTCAAACAAACTAATTCGAAAATATTATTGACAAAAATTAAATTGAATTCTGATGGTTTAATCAATAAGCAAGAATTTGCAGAAACTGTGGTGGAATTTAATAAATTATATCAAGCGGGAGATATTCTGGCAGCATCTGCAATTAGTGAATTTGGCTTGCTCTATACTCTACAAGATATGGGTTTGGGTAATGACATTGCTTTTGAGCTCAATCCGAAATATTCAAGTGCTGACTTTTTGCCCGGAAATCTGATTATTGAGGTAAAACAAGATACGGAATATAATCCCGAGTATTTTGAGCAAATAGGTAGAACAGTGTCCGGAGCAGCTTACAAAAAGATTGTTGATTCGCGTACGGAAGCTCCAAGAAATATTTATAGTGATCTTACATCTGACCAAGGCTATGCCGTCAGCGCAAATCTTATCGATCAGAATCAAACAGCGAAAAGACTGAAA
>JAAYKK010000144.1 GCA_012522435.1 Clostridiaceae bacterium
AAATTTCTTTGCCTGTTGACATATCGATTGCTCTCAGAACACCGCCTGCAGTATCGGGATAACTCGGTGCAGTTATTGGGACATAAACAACTCCATTATCTATAAGGGGAGTACCTAAACTTTGAACAGGATAGAAATTCTGTACCCATTCACCATTATCATCTGGTTCCCATTTTTCTAAAGAATCGATACTCCCAACAACCCAAAGGCTTGTCATGGTAAATGTATCTATTGCTTGAACTCCTCCACCTTGAACAGGAATAATTATCATTCCGTTACTATAGGTAAGTCTTGAGAAGTACTCAATACTTCCTGCTAATTCCAATTCCCCATCTATTACTCCTTGTTCGTTAAGACGAATTAATTTATTTTCTGTTGCGTAATAAATTTTGTCGTTAATAGACAATAAGTCTGAAATTGTAGATGGATATCCCCACTCATTGATATTAGTATTGATAGAATCCCAAATTTGTTCTCTAATAATTTCAGGGATTGTTTCTAATTCTCGTACAGGTGTCTTGTTTTGAGCATCTCCTCTAAATCCGGTCCAACCGACAATATCAGAATCATCTTTTAACTCAATCGGTTGCTCCGGGGTTTGATCTGCAACATTGAAAGGATAACGTGGATCGTTGATAAATTTCAACTTAATCACATCACCTTTTTTGACATAAGCAGCATCATCTTTCGGATCAAGACTCGAAACTAATTGAAATTCCGAATCGCCCTGATGTTTGACATACCACATCCAAGATGAAGCTGGACCGTTAGTTTCTCCGGTTTTGTTCATCGGGTAATCTTCAAATTCAATTGAAGTTAACCAGCCGCTATCATCCATATCTAGCGTGATTTCCGGATTTTTTGCTAAAGTTTGACGAGCAAAACTTACAATCGTTGTATCTCGAGGTATTGTCTCATTAGAGCTATACCAAGTTTCATGGGCTGTTGAATGATCTTCCTTGGTCTTTAATATCTTTGAACCTTCAACAATTAGTTCAGCCGGGATCTCTTGCTCATAGTCAGCTGGAGGATCACCCTCTTTGCCTAAAACCGTAACGTTTTGGCTGATGGGCTGATTGAATAAGCTTGCTAATTTTTGAGCCTCAGGAGAACTATTATCACCGGAAAAATAATCTTTATATTGTTCCATCGCCGGTATATTTAACATTGCATCAATTGAAATCTCAGTATTATATATCGGCTCATTAACCAGCAAATTCTCATGTGCCAGATAACGCGGATTACTTGAACGTAGCACTCGCCAAGCTTCCTGTACTTCCCAACCGGTAATCGGTGCTAGCACAACACCGTCACCTTTAATTTGCTCACGCTTATATATGTATTCTAAGGTTTTATCATTCGGATCATCCGGTTTGGCAAATCTTACTTCACGGAAAGAACTTAAATCATGTTTTATTTGATTGGAAGCTGCATTTGCTGTTTGATCAGGATTACCGTTTAAAGCAGCAAAGAAATTGGCTTTAACTAAAGCCATCAACTCAGCATTGCGCTCGACCTTAGCCATGAATTCGTCATAGTCTAGCGGATTTAAGGTCAGAGTGATTGTTTTGCTAACGGATAAATCATATTCTTTATGACGCAAGGTCATAGTTAGATCGACTTTTTTCTGTTTCTCTCCTGCTTGAGGCAAAGTTACATTACCTATATAACCGCTTCTGGTAATCCCACCAGAATCGACCTCTACTCCGTCAGGTGTGAATTCAAAAAAGCTAAACCCTGTACCGGATGTCACATAATCTAGATATAAATTTCCGATCCCTTTTGAAACTACTTCACCGTCGACAACAGTATCATTTCTTATTGCCCTGTTGTTCGGTAATTGAAAATTATATAAGACATTGTTGGAATCAAAAGAAACTCCAGCGTTAGGACTGCGATAATTCAAAACTTGTGGCACAAAATAGGCATCCAAATCAGCCTGCATTTTTTGTTCAATTTCAGTCAAATCGATAGCTGGTACCGTAATCTGATAAGTCTTTTCTATTACAATATGTTCCGCATCACTACGGTCGAAATGATATTTAGCCGTTATGTTAACATTCTTGGCTTCTGCTCCCTGTTTAACAGTTACAGGATAATAAGCATTAGTCGGAAGAAACTCTCCTGTAGGAGTGGTATAATTGGAAGCTACCACAACTGCTGGATCATCAGAAGTCCAGGTAACTTTAAACCACAGTTTCTGATCAATACAATATGGCAATTTAAAATTTTCTGTAACCTGTTCCGCTGAGCTATTTGGAGCCAAGGCAGTAGCTAAATTAAATTTAGCAATTGATTTGTTTTGAATTAAATCTTTTACTTTAGCTTCATCCCATTTCAGTTGAACGGTTTTGCTTTCTGATTTCGCACTCAAATCGCCTTTGCTCAGCGTAAATTTTATCTTAAAATTAGCAAAACCCAGATTTGCAGCAGAAAGATTCTCATCAGGATCAACATAAAAGTATTCAAGACTGCCATCCAGATTTATTTTCGTATAAGTTCCTGCATATACGCTACTATTTTGAATGTCTGTCTCTTCGGCAATTGATACACTGATTCCACCATGACCTTTTGTTTCAAGCCACAGTTCAATCATCGTATTAGCATTAATGTCTGTTCCATATTGAGCTCGAAACAGAGCTGCCCCATTTAAATCTGCCAGTGCATTGTCCAACACAGCTTGGTCTGAATTCTGAATTTGAGCTGATTCTTTGCCTTTCTTCGGCAATTCTTCTGGTTCAAGTTGCTCATTAATGTCAAATTCCTCATTTGTTGCCGATTTTTCTTCTGTTACAGGTTTTGCCACTGTAATCGGTTCTGTAATCTCATCAGCTTGTGCTTGAGTCAGATTGAAAACATTAGGCACAAATGAAAGTACCATCATTAACGCTAACAATAATGTTAGCAATTTATATCTCTTGTTTTGCATATTTCTCCCTTTCTTGGCAAAAATCTGATCATCATGGATATTGAAAATCAGAGCAACAATTCAGAATTATATAAAAAAGCTGCAACTCTATAGAGTTACAGCCCGTATTTGCTCTTTATTAATTGTAACCACAATGACACGTTGTTTCGTTACTCTATTCTGGGTAGGTCTTCCGGCTCATGAGTTGATCCTCCGGATCTTGTTTAGCATTCCTTCCCGATTTCTCAGTGGATTTATTTGCAAAACTCAGTCATTTACGGCGGCGGCACCGCACAGGCCTCTAACCTGTTTCCCTTTACCTCAGATACTTATTTTTTATGATTATATATAGATCGTAATCTAATTTTTTCTTAAATGCAACATATTAATTAATTGAACAGATCATAATTTCAAGCATTATTAGCAAATAATATATTACTTTTAGAGTTGCCCAAATCTTTTTAAATAATATATTCTTCAATAAAATGTGCTACACCGTCTTGATTATTTGACGGACAGATATAATCAGCATGTTTTTTAAGTTCTTCAGTTGCATTTCCCATTGCTACCTTGACACCGGATACATTAAACATACTAAGATCGTTGTCATAATCTCCAAGCGCACAAACTTCAGCTTCAGAAATCTCCATGCGAGCACACAATTTGCGGATAGCCCTCTCTTTTGAAACATTTTTAGCAAAGACTCCCGTCAATCCATAACCTGTCGCTTCTGTTCTTACTCGACCTAATTTATATAAAAATTTCTCAAATTGGTTAATCCATAAAGGATCTTCTTCATATACTACAAATTTCAAGATTTGGTTGTTCTCCGGTGCGACTATTTCACCTGAAGACAATTTCGTACAAGCGGGATTAAGAATAATGTTTTCTGATGCAGCTAAGCTAATATAGTTGATCATTTTCTTACTAATCAGTTGATTGCTTTGTTCTTTATAGAACATCATATTTTCGCTATAAGCAGTATAGGTAGCTGCTTTTTTAGCAAGAAAATTCCAAATGATTTCGCTACTTTCATTATCTAATAATACAAGATCTAATATTTCTTTTTTTAACAAATCTTCGGTCATTGCTCCATTAAATGAAATATGATAATCACATGCGACATAAGGCTCTTGGTATAGTCTCATCATGGAATTAGCTCTACCTGATGCAAAGACAATATATATGCCTTTTTCTTTTAGTTGATTCAAGGCTAATTTGTTGCGCATACTGATCACCTTATTATCATTCAAAAGTGTTCCGTCCAAATCTAAGACTAACATTTTTATTGGTAGTTTTAATGCCATATTATATATTGAAAATCTCCTCATTTCTTATTGATTACTAAACTAATTCATATGTTATTTTATCTAAAAATTACTTTTTAATTTTAGAGTTTTTCTTCTTTTGATTGCATAATATTCCAACAATAAGAAATAAGAATGCTAAACCCAAATAACTCAGACTGATCTCAGGATTTGGATTTATAGCCAACTCCTGTGCATGAATTAAACCGATGAAAGATAATAATGTAGAAACAAAAAAGAAGATTGCTACTCGTAACCACTTATGATCAATAATCAAATGTAAGATTGAAGCATAAAGAATTGCTGTAGTCATTGCCCCTTGTGCTAGAATTGCAAAACCCGATGCATATCCGGCTTCCGCTAATTGAACCGTATTTTGTCCTGCAGTGCCTAAAACATTCACAAGCGAATTGATCTTATTATTTACTAATTCGAATAGCGGTATAGCCACACCGAACATCATAGCTCCATAATAACGTTTTCTGGCGGATGAGAAAGCAGCTGCTCCCGAGATAACTCCAATAAACACTAACATAACCAACGATACATTCGCCGGAATAATTGAAGTAACAACAGCAGCTA
>JAAYKK010000114.1 GCA_012522435.1 Clostridiaceae bacterium
TATAGGACAGAGAAAGAAGAAGCAAGAGAAGAAACCAATATATTCTGGAAAGAAGTAGAACAGGCAGCTTAACAAACTATTAACCGGAAGGTGAATTTACACCAACTTTATGGACTTGACTAAATTTTTCAAACTGCGTTAATTGCGTAGATAAGAGTATAGTTAAATCTATTACTAGTTCATATTGTTAGATCTTGAGTTTTTTTGTAAACTATTTACATAGTTGTAATATACAACTATGTAAATAAATAGGTATCAATTATGTTGATTTGTGATTTTAGTATTTTAAATAAGTATGGCAAGTTATTACTGGATGAGATGCTTGTTCCTTTAAATGTTAATTGGCGAGAATTGGTGGTTTTACTTGTCTTGGACTGGTCTCCGGGATGTAATCAAAGCTATCTGTTTGAATACCTTCAGACAGATAAAGGCAACGTAACAAAACTGATCAATCGAATGGATGAGGCAGGTTTCATTATCAGAAAGGTTGATCCCCATGATAAACGCAAACGGAAATTATATTTAGACAAAAAAGGTCGGGATTTGATTCCGGCGTTGAAAGATGTCTTAGAACAATGGGAAGAAAAGTGTTGCGACTGTTTGAACAACGAACAAAAAGAGCTTTATAAGCAGCTTAACAAGATTGTTGTGGATCAATTTCTGAAGATGATCCAACCCATAGAAAAGGATGGCGAAAAATGAAACGTGTCATAGTAATTGGTGCCGGTATGGGGGCCTATCTGCTGCAATCCGTTTGCAGAATGCCGGATATGAGGTGGAGATTTACGAAAAAGAATCAATCCCGGGCGGCAAAATGCATCAAATACGTAAACAAGGATATACTTTTGATGTAGGGCCGACATTGGTCATGATGCCGTCGGTTTACCGAGAACTTTTCATTTCTGCAGGTAAAGATCCTGAGGATTACATTCCCATGACAAGGCTTGAGCCGATGTATGATGTTTTCTTTAAAGGTGATCCGATACGACATTACACGATCAGCTCGGATTTGGTAAGCTTAATGGAAATTGCAGAATCCAAAGGAGAAAGAAACAGTAGAGGCTTTCTGGCCTATTTAGCAGAGATGTATAAGCGTTATCAAGTTGCGATGGAGTCCTTTATTACAAGATCTTTCCGTAATGCCAGAGATATCTATAATCCTCATATGCTAGTGCAAGCTATGAAACTTAAAACCTTTGATACTGCACAAAATATGATGGCTTCTTTTATTCCCGATCAGGACTTACAGCGCATGTTCAGTTTTCAGACTTTATACATAGGTGTATCTCCACATAAAGGACCGTCTCTTTACAATATTATTCCTATGATTGAGCTTCTTTATGGTGTCTGGTTTATCAAAGGTGGTATGCACACGATGGCAGAGCAATGTGCAAGATTGTTTGAAGAACTGGGTGGTGTGATCCATTATAATTCGGAAGTTGAGCAAATTAATGTTCAAGACGGAAAAGTCGTCGGTATATCATTGAACGGTGAGCAGATAAATACGGAATATGTAGTTTGTAATGCAGACTTTCCTTATGCAATGAAGAATTTAGTGTCAGATAGAAAAACAAGAGGTAAGTATACACCGGAATATATAGACGCTATGGAATATTCATGTTCGTGCTTGGTCTTTTACTGGGGTGTGGAGGACATGTGCGAAGAGTTGACGACTCATAATTTCATTATATCCGGCGATCTGGATCAGAACCTAAATAGTATTTTTGACGGTACAAAAATACCGGATCCTTCCGTGTATCTCCACATTCCATCCAAAGTAGATCCTGACATGGCTCCGGAAGGGTGTAGCAGCCTGTATGTTTTGCTGCCGGTATCCGATCTTGTTTGCTCCCAATATAAATGGAATGATAATACAATTGCAGAATATCGAGAGAAAGCGTTAAAAACAATTTCCTCATTACCCGGTATGAAAAATTTTGCTTCTTCAATTCGTTGTGAAACTATTTTTTCACCTCATGATTTTGAGCAGCATTTCAATGCGTATCGTGGTAGTACATTTGGACTTCAGCCAACGCTTAAACAGAGTAATCATTGGCGACCTCAACCGAAATGTATGAGTTGTGAAGGTTTATATTTTACAGGTAGTAGTACTCATCCCGGAGCAGGTGTACCAATTGTTATTGAAAGCGGGCGCTTGTGTGCAGAAGAATTACGGCGCGATGTCCAGGAAGATAACTTTTCATGATATTTTCTAACTCTCAAGCCCTGTTACAAAGCTCTTTTGATTCAGCCGAGAACTTGATCAAAGATCGAGCGGTTAGTTTTTATGACGCCTTTAGTTTACTTCCACAAGATCTTTTTCGTGCAGTTGCAGTCGTTTACGCATTTTGTCGTACTGCAGACGATATCGCCGATCAAGCTCAACCGAGCGAAACAGAGCATACTTTACAACGTCTTTTAGATTTGGAAGATATGATTAAAACGATTTTTTCAAAGAAAGATGACAGATTACTTAAATTGACAAAATCATATCAAAACTTTTCTTGGTTACCGGCTTTTATACATACAATTGAACGTTTTGATCTTCCCATGAAACCATTCCTTGATCAACTGGAAGGACAGCGAATGGATGTTTCGTTTTCAAAAATAGAAAACATGGATCAATTGATTACATATTCCCGCAAGGTTGCAGATTCTGTGGGTGTGATGCTATTGCCTTTGTTTGTCTTGGATCGAGAGACTGCAAATATGGTGAATCTGTGTGAGGCTTGTGAGCATCTTGGGATAGCCATGCAGATTACAAATATTTTGCGCGATGTAGGAGAGGATCTGAGTTTGCGCAACCGCGTTTACTTACCTGAAACTTTACTTTTAAAATACGGCATCACAACGGAGATGCTCAGAATTCTTGTGAATAATAAAAATGAAAAGAATATTGATGTTCCGCTAAATTTCATTCAGATGTGGGAGCATTTGGCTGAGATAGCCGATGATTATTACCGGGATATAGAAGCTTGGCTGTGCTACATTCATCCCGATTGCAGAATACCTTTATTGGCTTCGGCCAGGATTTATCGAGCTATTGCAAATGCTGTAAGGTCAAGTGGTTACAACTGCTTTACCGTACGTTGCTATACAAGTCATGCAGAACGTGTTGCTATACGTCAAGAGATAGGTCGAGTTATTCAGCTGCTGGATTGCTGACCATATGCTAGGATGCACATAGTTTAATTAAGAGGGTTAAAATGCAAAATATACTAGGATTGTTGCTATCATTTATCTTTATTTTTATAGTCATTGGGATAGCAACCGTTTATGCCAAGATAAGAAAGGGTGCATCCGAAAATACGCGCAAGTTTATTCATATTATGGTTGGTAATTGGGTATTCATTACACCTATGTTCACAAAACTATGGGCGTTAATCCTAGTGCCTCTTTGCTTTATAATCATTAATCTATTGAGTCGTAAATATAAGCTGTTTTCCGCAATGGAAAGAGAAGATGAAGACTATGGGACGGTTTACTATGCAATAAGTATGCTGGTATTGACAACTGCGGCTTATCTTTTGCGCTGGCCGACACTTTCCTTTGTCGGACTACTCACGATGGCCTATGGGGATGGTTTTGCAGCCGTGGTCGGCATTTACAAGGGCAGGCACTATCCTTTTTCTTTTTCTCCTACCAAATCTTTAGAAGGCAGCATTACACTTGCATGCTTTAGTTTTGTTATTACTTTTTTTTCCTTGTTCATTTTACAGGGAAGTGGATCACTAAGATCGATCAGCTTGTGGGGTATTCTCCTTATTTCTCTATTAACTTCTATTTTTGCAGCATTTATTGAGCTGACTGGTTTGGCTGGTTGTGACAATCTTAGTGTACCGATTGGTTCCGGTTTGTTTTCCACTCTTTGTCTCCAATTTGGGAACAGTATTTTTTATTTATTTATTTTGTTATATTTAGTCGTGCTGATTGCGGCGTTCCGTTGGAAAGCAATTTCCGCTGATGGTATAGTAGCTGCTTTATTGACCGGTCAGACCCTGTATGCGCTAGGTGGAATGTGGATAGGATTAGGGTTGTTAGCTTTTTTCCTGTTAGGAAGCGCTGCCAGTAAACTTAAAAACAATAATAAGCTTACAGCTGAGCAATTACAGGCAGGTCATGTTGCACGCAATTGGAAACAGGTCTAAGCAATTCTTTGCCTGCTTGTATTCTGGTCTGGGCATCTTATTATTTTAATAATTCTTCTCTGATTTTGCCCGCACTAACAGTTTTTGCAGCAGCGACAGCCGATACTTTGTCTTCCGAGCTGGGAATGTTATCTTCAGGGCGCGTTTTCAGTATACTAAGTGGAAAAACCGTTACCAGAGGACTTTCCGGTGGTGTGACATGGATTGGGTTGGCTGCAGGATTAATTGGAAGTGTGGTATTATCAATTTTAGTAATTCCTTTGTATGGATTTAAAGGACTAATTATCAGCTCTTCGTTGGGATTCGGTGGGACTCTGATAGATAGTGTGGTAGGAGAGATATTTCAGGCTAAGTACAAAAGAGAAGATGATCTCTTGCAAGAAGAACCGGCTTTGCCCGACGACGAAGTATGCAGAGGTTTTGCATGGATTACGAATAATACAGTCAACATGATTAGCCTATTTATTGTCGCAATTCTGGGACTGTTTTTTCTTTAATTAAGTAATGTTATCTAAGTTTACGTAAATTTACTTCTGCATCAAATAACGCACCTTTATTCCCCCTCCACTTTTGATCAGTGAATTAAGAGAGTCGGTTTGTTAATTTTTTTCCGGTTATAAATGAATGGTTTCTAGCATCTCTGGCTTTTCTTTTACAAAATTAAATTGTCATATATGTACTTAGTTTTTGTCTTTCAGATTAATTCAGCAGATTCTATTTAAAAGTTCAAAACTGTAACAAAAGTGCCGAAGTCATAAAAAACTTTGACAATATTTCGAAATCGAAATAAATTAGATACAGAACAAAAATTTATTCTAAGCCCTAGCTTATAAACGAAATAACAGAAAAGGAGAATTATTATGACTCAACAAATAAAACCACTTAATGGTATTCACCATGTTACTGCAATTACCAGCAGCTCACCTAAAATTTATGAATTCTATACCAATGTTCTTGGTATGCGTTTAGTAAAGAAAAATGTCAACCAAGATGATATTTCCACTTATCATTTATTTTTTGCAGACGATCTTGGCAATCCGGGAACGGATATGACATTCTTTGACTTCAAAGGAATTGGTCCTCATCAAATAGGTACTAACGATATCTCGCGCACAAGTTTCAGAGTACCGGATGATGCTGCACTTGAATATTGGCTAAAACGCTTTGACCATTATGAAGTTAAACATGATCCGATTATTGAACAATTCGGTCGCAACGTTATCTATTTTGAAGACTTTGATGGTCAACGTTACGCTTTATTTTCGGATCAAAATGATGAGGGAATTGCTTCCGGCGAACCTTGGTATAAAGGTCCGGTACCAAATGAATATGCAATTACAGGACTCGGACCGAGTTTTATCCGTGTACAGTCAGCTGAATTGATGGAAAATGTTTTGGTAGAAATAATGCAGATGAGAAAAGTAGCCAATGAAGGAAATTTCACCCTTTATGAAATGGGTCAAGGCGGAAACGGGGCTTCACTAATTATTGAAGTTGATTCAGATTCACCTAGAGCAAGACAAGGTTATGGTGGAGTTCATCACGTTGCATTCCGAGTTGACGATCGAGCACATTTAGATGCTTGGGAAGATTATTTCAACTCTCTTGGTCATAGAAATTCCGGTTTTGTAGATCGCTTTTATTTCAAATCGTTATATATTCGCTTATATCCGGGTATTTTATTTGAACTTGCGACAGATGGTCCGGGCTTTATTGATGATCAGGAAGATTATGAAATTTTAGGAGAAACTTTGACCTTGCCGCCGCACTTGCGCCACCAAAAGGAATACATTGAGACTCAACTACCTCATTTTGATACAGTGCGCAGTGATAAAGTTTTTGAAAAAGAATATTTTGATTAATAAATAAGCTTTGTGTAATACAAAGAGCAAATTCAAACAAGCAATATAAAGGAGTTTTTTCAATGAATAAGGACCTTAAAAGCTTAATAATTATGCTTAAGGCATATCAAGGTGTAACTAATCATATTAAGTTATCCCTGCAAGATTCTAAGCTCAGCTTAAATGAATTTGCGGCATTGGAAGCATTGTATGTTAAAAAAAGCTTAACCACGCAGGAATTGATAGATACAGTTTTGATTCCTAACAGTAGCATGTCGCATGTAATTAAAACACTGGCTAATAAAGATTATCTATATCGAAAGAAAGATCAAGCAGATCGAAGAATTCAGTATCTTGCTTTAACTGAAAAAGGTAAAAAGTTGTTTAGCAAAGTTTATGACAAACATTACAAACACATGCGAAAGCTATTTGATATCTTAACGCCGGAGGAAGAAAAAAACATGCAAAATGCTTTGCGAAAGCTCGGTAAACATGCAATGAGCGTGTTATAAGGAGGATAAGAATATGTTTTATATAATAGAAAAAGGAACAAATCAACATGTGATCTTTTTATTGCACGGTACAGGCGGTGATGCAAAGAGCATGCTGGATCTGGGCAAACGGCATGATCCGGAAGCGACCTTGATTTCGCTTGAGGGAACCGTCAATGAAAATGGAATGAATCGCTATTTTGCCAGATTTCCTAACGGAAGCTTTGATCTTGATAGCCTAGCAGAAGAGACTGCGAAACTATTCAAAAATATCGAAGCTCTGATTATAGAACATAACCTTGCTTCCTATCGCAAAACAATTCTCGGTTATTCAAATGGAGCGAATATAGCTACTAATCTGTTTAAGGATTTCACAACAGATTTTGATCAAGCTATGCTCTATCATCCATCAGGTGTGAGGCCGAATGTTCCATTTAAACCTCAAGCTAAGCTGCGAGTATTTATGACATATGGGAATGGAGATCCTTACTTAACAGAAGCTGATTTTAAATTCTTGAAGCAGCAATTTGAGGCAGCCGATATCCGAGTTGTGGAATATATTCATAATCAAGGGCATCAATTAATCGGAGAAGAATTAATTCAAGCTAATCTTTTTCTCAAATAGTACAAGAAAAGATTATAGCTCAAAGGAAGATACAAACTGTTCATGAAGCTAGGAGAAAAATATGATTACGAAAATGATGAAAAATCTTGATAGTAAAACACGACAAAAAATTGTCCAAGGCAGTGTTATCCCGCGTCCGATCGCTTGGCTAACAACTTTAAATACCGATAATTCAATTAACCTGGCCCCATTCAGTTATTTTACAATGCTATCTTCAACTATGGTCGGTGTTTCAATCCAACGTGTTGCAGGCAAACAAAAAGATACAGCCAGAAATTTATTACGTACGAAAGAGGCAGTCATACAAATTCCTGATCGATCACTCCTAAAATTAATGGATTTGTCGGCCAAACCTTTAGATGAAAATCATAGCGAAATTGACCTGACCGGTCTTACAACCGTAGCCAGTGACTTGGTAAAAGTTCCCGGCTTGCAGGATGCGAAAATAAGAATGGAGGCTTTCCTTGAAACATCGATTCCACTTGAGGATTATAACAAGCAAGAGATTGAAGCTGATTTGTTTTTGCTAAGAATAGAAGCTGCTCATTTGGCTGATACAGTCTATGATCAGGATAAAAACTACGTTTTGCATGAAAATCTGGAACCCTTGGCACGTCTTGCAGGTCCGAATTATGCAACAATAAATACAATTACAGATTTTCAAAGGCAATTCTAATTTACTTCACAGTTATTGCCGGTTTGAATGCTCGAATATTGATTTGATATTTGGAAGGTTCATTTTGAAAGGAATTATGAAAGGAAGTTAATATGAAAAAAGTATTTGTTTTAGGCGGTACCGGATTTCTAGGATATTATACAGTGAAAGAATTGTTAAATAGAGGATATCAGGTTAAGACGATGGCTTTGCCGCCACTACCAACCGATGATTTATTACCTGAAGAAGTAGAATTAACCCTTGGAGATATCAATCAACTTTCAGATGATGAAATTTTGGAACTTTTATCCGATGTATACGGGTTTATGTATGCAGCGGGGGCTGATGAGAGAGTGGTTCCCGAAAGACCGGCTCTGAAATTTTTCTATGAAGCAAATGTACTACCAACCCAACGTATTGCAAGATTAGCTGCAAAAGCAGGTGTCAAAAAGTTTGTTATATACGGTTCTTACTTTTCAAAAACTGCTGAGGAAATGCCTGAATTAGGTTTGAAAGATCAAGCATATCCGAATACTCGTCTATTACAGGAACAAGTTGCCTTTGCCGAAGGTGAAGGAATAATGGATGTGACCTCGCTTCGTTTACCATATATTTTTGGTACAATGCCCGGCCGCATGCCATTATGGAAAATGTTTACTGACCAAATCAAAGGTCAAGAACAATGGGCAGTTTTAGGAGGCTCAACTTCATCTGTAACTGTAGAACAAGTTGCAGAAGCAGCAGTCGGAGCTATGGAAAACGGATCACATCGTGAAACTTTTCCGATCAATATGTACAATTTAAAACATGAAGATTTTCATCGTATGATGATTAAAGCCTTAGGTCAAGAAGATACGACCAGTCTCAATGTTGTTCCATATGAAGTGATGCAACCTCAACTAGCGGCAATTGATCAACAATGTGCTGATGAAGGATTAGAGCACGGTATTCATATGGTATTAGCTCAAAAGCTAGCCGATCTGGATATTGTCACAGATCCTGCATTAACAAAAGATAAACTCAAAATTAATGAATATGATGTAATTGCTACTATTGAAAAAACTCTGGAAAAATGTGTTTCTGAATAAGTTATAAAATGTTAATTAGATGATGCTGCAACAATTTTTTTCTCTATAACTAATACTTATGAGGATATTAATCTAATAAATTAACCCCTTAGTTGAATCAAATCAATCAAGGGGTTTTTCAATGAATTATTTTGTTTGTACCTATCTTTTTCAGATTGGAAAATTATTCTAAAATTACTTGCCAAGCTTCAACCAAATCTTCCAAGGAATACCTCGCATTAGCAGGGCTGCTACTAGGCAGTCTAGTCGCTTTTATACCTAAAATAGGTTCTTGGTAAATTTTGAAATATTTATCTGAAGCACCGCCATTGGTGAAAATTCGTGAAATTTGACTTTGTTCCACAACAGACTGAAGATCAGTCGGTACAACATTTCTGATACTGCTATCACTTGAACCGATAATGTCACACTGATAAATAGTATCCCAAGCCGCAACTTGATGCCGTTTCAAAAAATCTTTGCGTTCTTCAAGTGTCAAAGGAGTTTCTTCGCTAAATAAAGTTGCCAAGATCGGCCAAAAACGATTTTGAGGATGCCCATACGGAAAACCAAATTCCCTAGTTTTAATTGAGGGAAAACTTCCTAAAATTAAAATCCGAGAATCCGGTTGATAATAAGGCGGCAAAGGATGAACTATTGTTTGATAACGTTCATCTATTTGAGTGCTGTCTGTATTATTTTGCTTTTTTGAAGTCGAGATAAAAATCATTCCTCTCATTAGATTTACTTATCTATAATATCAAGAAAATTACTACAAGAAAACTGAGCATACACTTTAACTCTTGCATTAACGACAAAAGTCTACTAATCTAATTTTATAACACTAGGGGTGTCAATCATTGAGAAATAGATTGACTGAGATAAAACCCTTAGAACCTGAACAAGTAATGTTGGCGGAGGGAAGTGTTATCAATACACATCATCTACCGCGTTTAACCCGCGGTTTTTTATTCCTCCTAGTTAGTATTACAAAACAAAAAGATCTGTTGTTATAAAAAAACAATAGAAACTATCGGCTCTGTTAAGTAAAGATGAAGAAAAAGAGATCTGAAAAGCAAACTGGCAAAAGATTAACAAGAAAATTTTACCTCAAGCTTTTAGAATCAGATCAAGAATAACAAAAAAAGAAAAAGTGTGCTAA
>JAAYKK010000115.1 GCA_012522435.1 Clostridiaceae bacterium
ATTGATTTGCGAGCACAAAGTAAATGGTTGTCTCTAGCAGAACTTTTGGACAACATTTTCCGTATAGCAGATTATCCGGATTATTTGACCGGATTACCCTTTGCTGCTCAAAGACTTGCAGATGTTGAGTTATTTCAACAATGGGCAAACCGATTTGAAATGGAACAAGGTGGAGGCCTGCGAAGTTTTATTGTTTATCTTGATCAAATTACAGAACAAAAATTGGAGTTAGAGGATTTCAATACTCCACCGGCACCGAGTGACAGCGTTTCTATCATGACAATACATGCTGCAAAAGGCTTAGAATATCCGGTTGTTATCTTGGCAGGAGCTAATCAACAATTAGTTCGCAGTGGACACACAGGTATGATGAGTTTTGATCCGGAATATGGTCTTTCAAGTTACATCGTTGATCCTGAAGAACAAGTTACTTATTCTACCCCTGCCAATGCATGGCATCAAGAACAGCTCATTTCAATGGAGTGGGCTGAAGAATATCGCTTGCTTTATGTAGCGATGACCAGAGCAGAAGAAAAATTATATATTCTTTCCAATGAAAAAATGAAAGCCAAAGAAAATCAAGATTTCTCTGAATTAGTAGATTCTTTAAGTTTTAACTTCACGAAGATGAATTTTCAGAACTTCAACAGTTATGCTAAAATTATTGCTGCTTATTTAGAGACTTCTTCAGCCGAGATGTCTGATTTATTCCCCGGCTCAACTGAAATTGCTGACGATGATCTTAAAAATATGCTTGAAACTGAAGCTGAAGATACTCAAGAATTACAAAGATTGAAGCTTCCCGATCTAGCAATGAAAACAAATTCTGAACTGACCATCGGCAATTTTGAATTCAGATCAAATTATTTATCTGAGATATTAGCTGAAGTCAAACAAGTAAATCAACAATTTAAAGATTTTTCAGAATCTACGACTTTAGATCCTGAAATGACAAAACAAAGAATCATTTTACCGGAGACAGTTGAGATTGACGAGGTAGAACGTTTAAAAAGATTATTACCTGAGCTGGATCAGTCTGATCCTTTAAATCTTATTCCTGCAAAATTAACAGTTTCTGAAATAAGTTCTGCTGAGAGAAGATTAAATCTTGAAAGCAGTCAACAAATGGTTTTCCCCTCAGGTATGTCAGATATGGGTTATACCTTACGCAAACCTGATCTTGATTCTGAAACCGATACGATTACTCATTCCGGTAAAGAGTTCGGCAGTTTGATTCATAATCTGATGCAATTTCTTAATCTAGAACAATTTTTGGAAAAACCAAGCTCAAAATGGTCGAAGATTTTTCAAGCTCAAATTGACACAATGATTGAAAAACAGCAACTTTTTGCTCAAGATAAAACACAAGTAGATATTGCTTATCCGTTGATTGAACAATTTCTTAAATCTAAACTTGCACAAAGACTATATCAGGCTGAAAAAACCGGACAACCGGTCTATCGGGAAATTCCCTTTACTCTAGCGATTCCTGCATCTGATTTGAACACAAATGATCCTGCTAGCCATAAGAGGGAAAATATGTTTGAGGACCAAACTTTAATTCAGGGTATGATTGATCTTTGGTTTATGGAAGATAATCAGGCAGTTTTGATCGATTACAAATCGGATAATCTTTTAGGTACTGATCAAGAAATCTTAGAGCAATTGCAAAACCGCTATGCTGTGCAGCTTAAGTATTATACAATGGCGATTGAAAAGATTATCGAGCAACCGGTAAAAGAGCGTTATATATGGTTGTTCCGTCAAGGAAAAGCCTATGCTTTTTAATCAACGAGATAAATGTAGATAA
>JAAYKK010000116.1 GCA_012522435.1 Clostridiaceae bacterium
GATGAATTATTTGATATACTTTTCATGAGATCTGAACTGTCCTTTCTCGGAGGTAGATAATTTTCTTCAAAAACATTCTACCAGAGGCTTTTCAGATCTCTTTTTAATTTTTAACTTAACAGAACAACATTTTACTTAAGGAGAAATCGATGAAAGTAGCAATAATTATGGGTAGCAGCTCGGATTATACCGTAGCGGAAAAAGCAACCAAGATGTTAGATAAATTTGGGATTGAGTATGTTGTGAGAGTAATTTCAGCTCATCGTGCTTTAGACACCCTGCAACAATGTGTAGCAGATTTTGAACAAGAAGACATTAAATGCGTAATAGGTATAGCAGGTAAAGCTGCACATCTACCGGGGGTCATCGCGGGTATGACTGTCCTGCCGGTTATCGGAGTTCCGATTAAAGGTTCGGCCTTTTTAGGAATGGATTCTTTACTTTCAATAGTTCAAATGCCAAAAGGCGTACCCGTTGCTACAGTAGCAGTAGATGCGGCAGATAATGCTGCCATCTTAGCTTGTCAGATCTTGGCAATCGGTTCTCCAGATCTAACAACAAAACTCAACAATTATAAACAAGAATTAATTGCTGATGTTGAACAACAAGATAAGGATATTAAAACAGAATGAGTGGAATTGTTGGAGTAACTACAGACCGTTATGGTAATGCAGCCCATTATATTATTTATGGACTTTATGCATTACAACATCGAGGACAGGTCAATACCGGAGTAGTATTGCTTGATTCAAATCAATTGGTCATGAAAAAAGGCTCAGGCCAAATCAATAGTCTTTTTCCCGATAATATCTCAATGAATTTGCCGGGAGACCGTGGTTTGGGGCATGTCAAATATGGTGAATACCGTAAATACGATATTGAACAGCCTATCTTGCCAAAAGAATATGATATAAACGGCGTTAATTGCATGATTTCACTTGACGGCAATATCTTAAATCCTGACTTTTCTCTTTACAAGTTAACCAAAGCTTTAAATTCTTCTTTGGCTGAGGGTAAAGCTTATTTGAGCAAATTACAGGGAGCTTTTGCCGGAATATATATGGATCCTTATAAAATGATCGGATTTCGTGATCCTTACGGTTTGAAACCGATCTGCGCAGGAAGATTAAATGAAGGATATATTCTGGCTTCTGAAACATGCGCTATTGATTCTTGTGGAGCTGATTTGATTCGAGCTTTAGATCTTGGCGAAATGGTTGTTATTCAAGATAAAAAAATTGATTTTTATAAATACTCAGAACAAAAAACTAAAAAAAGCTGTGTTTTTGAATTAGTCTATATTGCCAGGCCGGATAGCTATCTGGAAGACGTTTCAGTTTATCGAGCACGTAATCGGATGGGACAAAAGCTCTATGAAGAATATCCTACAGATGGAGATATTGTCATGGGTGCACCGGATTCCGGATTGATTGCGGCAATAGGTTATGCAGAAGCATCTCAGATTCCTTATAAAGATGGCATAATAAAAAATAGATATATCGGGCGGACATTCCTGACTACAAATGAAGAGGAAAGGCTGAAAGATATCTATATTAAATTAAATCCGGTCAAAGAAGTCTTAAAAGATCAGAGGATAATATTAATTGACGATTCAATTATCAAGGGTTCTACTTCCAGAAGAACGGTCAAAATGTTGCGTGAAGCAGGTGCTAAGGAAGTGCATGTTAGGATTTCCTCTCCTATGTATCGTTATACTTGTAATTTATCAATGGATGTTCCGCAAGAAGAGGCTTTGATGGCTCACAATAAAACTTGTGAACAGATCAGAAAAGAAATAGGTGCAGATTCATTATATTATTTGTCATATGAAGGCCTACTTGAGGCATGTAAAGGTAGTGAATTTTGTGATCATTGCATTACAGGTAATTATCCGATTGATTATTCTGAGAACTAGGCTTTAAAGGAGGTATAATATGTCGTTAACGTATAAAGATTCAGGTGTTGATAAAGAAGCAGGCTATAAACAGGTTAAATTGATTAAAAATCTGGTCAAGCAGACTTTTGATCAGAACGTGGTTTCTGATTTA
>JAAYKK010000149.1 GCA_012522435.1 Clostridiaceae bacterium
CTTATACTCTAAGACTTAATTATTTATAAACATAAACTCTGATTAAAATATCAATGATTTCTTTGTACTGATTTCTGATTGATTATGTTTAAGTCTATTTGTTTACACAAAAAATATAAACTTTTAATTCCCCTTAAAGAACCACTCACCAATTTATCAATAGATTGCATTATTACTTTGGGTATTAACGTTTGTCCATTTTTTGTCATTTAGAGATTTCTTTCAATAGATACCACGCTTATGCGGGAAGGACTAATCTGTTTCCGGTATCAGTGGTTTAATTACAGGATCACCCCCGCTTATGCGGGAAGGACGGTGAGAACAGAGGCTTAGATCCATTCGAGCCGGGATCACCCCCGCTTATGCGGGAAGGACTCGACCGTCCAGTGCAGGATAGCCTTGTTCTCGGGATCACCCCCGCTTATGCGGGAAGGACTAATCTGTTTCCGGTATCAGTGGTTTAATTACAGGATCACCCCCGCTTATGCGGGAAGGACATCGATCAATTCAAATAATGCTCGGTCAAGATAGGATCACCCCCGCTTATGCGGGAAGGACCATGACTGCGTACTTAGAACCGCTGTACCACCGGGATCACCCCCGCTTATGCGGGAAGGACTACGCATCACAGGTCAGGATTAGACTGCGGACGGGATCACCCCCGCTTATGCGGGAAGGACCATTTTGTGTTGTTTTTAATTCTGGATCTTTTGGGATCACCCCCGCTTATGCGGGAAGGACGAAACTCTTGAAGATGGGTCAGTAAAATATTGGGGATCACCCCCGCTTATGCGGGAAGGACTCAAGGCTATAATTTCATTAATGTTCATGTTTGGGATCACCCCCGCTTATGCGGGAAGGACTATTTTTTCATTTCTATGTTCTCTCTTTCTTTAGGATCACCCCCGCTTATGCGGGAAGGACCCAACACCGGCTACAGGTGATAATAGTTGCATAGGATCACCCCCGCTTATGCGGGAAGGACCCAGGCGTGAGATTAATCAGTTAATCAATACCGGGATCACCCCCGCTTATGCGGGAAGGACACATATTAGATGAAGTTGCCGAAGGCGAAGTTGGGATCACCCCCGCTTATGCGGGAAGGACGATGAATTTGATATAAAAGCTGAAAATATTTCAGGATCACCCCCGCTTATGCGGGAAGGACATGCAATTCTGCAAGCACAACTTGAGACATTGAGGATCACCCCCGCTTATGCGGGAAGGACAGAATGATCTCTGACGCGAGTTGATTTGCGTTGGGATCACCCCCGCTTATGCGGGAAGGACTGGGAAGAACTTACTTGGTCGCAGAACGCAACGGGATCACCCCCGCTTATGCGGGAAGGACGGACTTTTTCCAATTCTGTTCAGCCCATAATGGGGATCACCCCCGCTTATGCGGGAAGGACAGCAACTAAAGCGTGAAATAACAAAAGCGTTTGGGATCACCCCCGCTTATGCGGGAAGGACTTATTTACGAAATTAAACATCGGTGCCGGAAGGGGATCACCCCCGCTTATGCGGGAAGGACAATTGGTGTTAAAAGCAAGAAGTGCAGCGCTGAGGATCACCCCCGCTTATGCGGGAAGGACGCTAAAATATGCTTCTGTCGCATGAACGTTATGGGATCA
>JAAYKK010000117.1 GCA_012522435.1 Clostridiaceae bacterium
AAAAATTCATTGATTTTAGAGAAAATAATGGTGATGCTTTGTTCAGGCTTTTACTGTCATATATCTATGTAGAAAATCGCTCAAACATTTTTAAAACGATAAGAGTTTTCTCTTGAGGAGGAAAATATGGACATATTATTATTGTCTTTTTCATACGTGGCTCCATTTATTGTTTATTTATTACTGGGAATTGCTAGCAAAAGACTTTTTAGTACCAGTTCCAAAACATATTTGGACATAAATATGTTCGTATTTAAGATATTTTTACCTCTTAGTTTGTTTTTTAACATTTACAATTCAGATTTTGCTAGCGTTGATTTTTCAGATCCTTTATTAATTAGTCTTATTGGAACTCTTTTAATATTTTTTCTAGCAATCTTTTTTTATGGAAAAAGAAATCTGCCAAAAGCTAGTAAGTCTGTGATGATTCAAAATTCTTTCCGTTCTAATTTTATTTTGTTTGGCATACCTTTGACTCAAAACATTATGGGGTCAACGGTTTCCGGATTAGCAGGCTTGATGACAGCGTTAGTAATACCTCTTTTCAATATTTTATCCGTTATAGTATTAGCTTTTTATTATAAAGAGAAAGTGTCTTTCCTAAAGACAATCCTCCAGATATTAAAGAATCCATTGATCATAGCTTCGTTAATTGCAATTTTACTCAAATATTTTGAGCTAAGGATACCGGGCTTATTAGTAGACACCTTATATCCTTTAGGGAAGATAGCCACACCTATGGCATTATTTGCTTTGGGCGGCAGATTCATTTTTCGGACTGAACGCTCGACAATCAGGCTATTACTTGAAGGATTACTTGTAAGATTGTTTGTTGTTCCGTTAATCGCTATTTTTGTCTCTGTTTCTTTCGGCATTAGGGGAGAAGCTTTAGCGCTGTTATTAGTTCTGTTTGGAGGGCCTGTTGCTGTTACTTCATATACAATGGCTCAACAGATGGGTGGTAATGAACAATTAGCAGCTCAACTTTTAGTCTATACAACTGTATTTTCTACTTTTTCTCTTTTTGTTTTTATCAGCATCTTAAAAACTTATGGCTTTTTCTGATAATTAAGTAATTTAGTTTTCTATGATCAGATATAAGATATACTAGTCATAGATTAAATAAATATGCAGTAGCGAGGTAATAAATGATTCAGTTAACTACACCAATTAAGATTAACAACCTTGAATTGAAAAATAGATTGGTTATGCCTCCGATGGCAACAGCTAAATCAGATCAGTTTGGTAAAGTATCATCGGATTTAATAAAATATTATGCCGAAAAATCTCGTGATAGATCTATTGGCTTAATTATTACTGAACATAGCTATATTTCGCCAGAAGGAAAAGCCACTCAAGGCCAATTGTCCATCGCGCAGGATACTGATATTGAGGGCCTTAGAGAATTGGTTGCCTGTATCCATGCCAATGAAACTAAGGTAATTGCTCAAATCAATCATGCCGGAGGTGCTGCTAAAACTAAGATTACGGAGCAAGAAGTTCTTGCACCGAGTGTTCTTATCAATCCTCGCTTTAAAGATGAAAGTGAATTGCCCAGAGCAATGTTAATTTCAGATATTGAAAAAGTGATTTCAGATTTTGCTGCAGCAGCTTTAAGAGCAAAAGAAGCCGGTTTTGACGGTGTGGAAATCCACTCTGCCCATGGATATTTACTCAACCAATTTTATTCACCTTTACTTAATCAGCGTAATGATCAATACAACGGACAGACCCTTGCGGGTAGAATAAAACTACATTTGCAAGTTATTGCTGCAGTAAGAGAAGCTGTAGGTGAGGATTATCCTATTGCATTACGTCTCGGTGCTTCTGATTATATGCCCGGGGGAACTACAATAGAAGACAGCATCCTGGCGGCACAAAGCTTTGAAAAAGCAGGTGTCGACTTACTTGATATCAGTGGTGGAATTTGTGGTTATAATGTACCGGATTTGCACGGACAAGGCTTTTTTTCAGATTTAACTGAAAAGATTAAAGCTTATGTTTCGGTCCCTGTTTTGCTCACCGGAGGTATTACAGATGGTCTTGCTGCAAATGATTTGATTTCTTCAGGGAAGGCAGATTTAGTAGGAGTAGGTAGAGCTATTCTCAAAGACTCTGCTTGGGCAAAAAAGGCAATCGAAGCAATAGTTGATTTTTTAGGGTAGATAATCAGATTATTGTACATATTGTAATTTGAAAATTGCTTGACAGATTAATCTTAATTGCCTACAATTGCAAAGCAGTTAAAAGTGCGCCCATAGCTCAATTGGATAGAGCGTCTGACTACGGATCAGAAGGCTAGGGGTTCAAATCCTCTTGGGCGCGCCACGTATGAAAGCCTTGATACTCTTTAGTATCAAGGCTTTTCTTATTGATATGTACTACATGTTTAATAACTAAGTAGTGCAAGTCTTTTGTACGCCTGGCAACAGGAAGTACTAGCAGAGAGCAAGGGTGTCCAGTGTGAACTGGAATACTCTCGCTACGCTGGGGCAGACCCTCTGAAGGAAGCTTAAAGCAAAATCTTGCACTGACGAACAGAAGCTAGATACAAGGCGATGAGGTGGATAAAAATTATCGTAGTATAGTTAAGCTAAAATCAAAATTAATAATTAAAAATATTTTGAATTAGAAAATAGCTATAATATCTATAAAATGCTAATCTGAAATCACTGTATTAATTATTAGTTGGCATAAAAGGAGCTATGATATTGTTTGAAGTATTTTGGAAAAATTTTATAGGATTTGATTTTCTAATCTTTGTCCTTGCAATTTTTAATGTATTTTTAGTACTCAGAACTAAACGGTTGATCAAAAATGTTTTGGCTGTTTTACAACCACAAGGTTATTTACCGGGTGGTAAACAGAATTCAGAAAAATTATCTGAACATTTTGAACTATATTTAAGTCCTGAGGGTGAGCAAATAATGCAAGAAAAATATCGTCGGACAAATTTCAGCTATACAATGTTCGAGAATATTACCAGTATTTTTCCTCTGATGGGTCTTTTAGGAACGGTTGTTTCTCTGTTGCCAATAGTTGCAGAAGTTGGCAGTATGGATTCTACAACCGGACTTTTCTTTGCCGCTTTAACTTCAACTTTTTGGGGTATCGTTTTTGCAATTATCTTCAAAGCAATCAATGGGATCTTGCAGGCGGAAATAGAATATCTGGATTCTTTGGCAACCCTTTATTTTGAAAGGAATTCCGTATTTTTAGGGCAAAAAGAAAATCAGAATTTAAGTCTGGCTATAGAAAATAGTCACAAAACTGAACATGAAAATATTGACCAAGATTTTATAGAAGAAAAACCGCTCAAAGAAAAAATTATAGATGAAGAGCCTTTTGAAGAGGATCTTATTTAATAAGCCTTCTAAGAGAAAGATTTTGTCGGAAAAAGTTAAGAAAAATGCATAATCGAAAACCACTATTAATAGATTTTACACCGCTCTTAGATGTAATTTTAATCATATTATTTTTAGTATTAGTTAACAGTGGTGTTAAAGCGGAACAAACTATTCGTGAAGCTGAAAATAAACATCAAGCTGAGCAAGAATTGATAGAAGCTCAACTTTCTGAACAAGAATCTCAGATAATTGAGCAAAAGTCTGAACTTGCTAATTTACGCCAAGAATTATTTGAGGCAGAAGGACAAAAAACTAAACTGGAACAAGAGTTGCAACAAAATGATAATTATGCTGAATTAGACAAAGATCAAAAATTAGCATTTTCAGCTTTTTTAGAAAACTCAACCACCTATAGATTAAAAGCTCCACACAATTACCCGCAAGCTAAAATGGAATTACAGATAGGGAAAACCAAAGATCAATCTTTGGTTATGCCGGATGATCAGAAGTTAGAAGAGTGGTTAACTACCCAGATTAAAGAGAATCCCAGCGAAGTGAATATCATCATTTTTGAATATTATAGCCAAGAAATTCTTTGGCGTGATTATTATTCAATCAAACAAACTCTGATCAGATTGCAAGATTCAATTCCGGGAACTTTATATTCAGAAGAAAAACTATTCAATAATAATTAGATTTAGCTTAAGTTAAAAATAATTCATAACATTTTAGGAGAATCATTATGGCTGAAAGAAATCAAAAGAAAAAAAGATCTAAAACCCCGCTCGCACTTGTAGCATTACTTTTATTGGGCTCATTAGGAGTTACCTGGAAATAAGGAGTTTTTGGTGGCAAAGGCGGCGATGCTGATTCTGAAAATCCCGACACTGCTTCCGGCTCAGTTGCAATTGTTGAGTCAGTAGAGGAAACTGAATCAATTGCTGAAACTGAAGGAGAAGGCCCTCTAGTATATGAGATAGAAGTTTCGGGGGATAAGATTTTTTGGCAAAATTCAGAAGTCACGCTTGAACAACTAAAGGAAAATATAACTAATCTTTCTAAAACAGATAAAGTTACTTTAATTGATAATGAGGCGGTCCAAGATTCATATCAATCAGTCTTGGATTTGTTAGATGAAAATGAAATTCCATATGGACAAAAATAGTTTGGCATTGAATCTTCGTTGGCCAAATGCTGAACATTGAAGATTCGGAATGATTAATCTCGTAAAAAACAATTAAACATATCTGTTCTTGACTGAATATACCTATTTGAACGAAGTTGAATTGGAACAAATTCAGTTTCGTTTTTATGGTACGCCCGACGTGTTTATTAACTAAGAACTGAAAGTCTTCTGTATGCAGGAGTAGGATATTCACCGAGGATAAACAAAACAGATAATACCAACTAAACAAAGCATAGGGAAGATTTGTTAACAAGAATCTTAGCAAAAGCCAATTTTACACAAGCAGTGAAGCGAGTAAAGAAAAATAAAGGTACAAGCGGAAACGTTGGCAAAAGATTAAAACGAAATTTGAGAACCTAAATAACTATCCTGTGTGAATCAACAGCGTGGATACTAGAAAATATTAGGCAAAAATATTGGTATATTTCAGGTTCTCCATTGATGAATCTTGCTGTAAGCAAAGAAATGATGAAAAAAGTTGGTTGCGTTTTTGGTCCGTTGTATATGCGAAAGTAAAGTTTAGAACCGCCCAGTGCGGATCCGCATGCTGGGTGGTCTGAGAGGTCGGTTAGTCAACTAATGACTAGCCTCCTACTCGATTCTACTTAACAATACGTAATCCATTATTATCAACTAGCTTTTTAAAGGTTACTTTAATAGCGTCTATAAACCACCCAAACAAAAAGAGTCCGGCTGTGAAAAAATAAAGCAACCCTTTGCCAATGTTTCCGATATAGAACTGATGTAGGCCAAGCCAACCTCCTAGATAGGTTAACAATCTTGTTATCCATAGTTTTTTTGGTGAATACTTGGGGCCTTGCACTATTGGGGGATAATAACCATAATGGTGGTTTATTATGGTTACATTGTGCGAATCACTAGAGTGTGTTGTATGAAAATTATTAACAGGCGGCGGGGGTGGCGGTGGGGTTGGTAGTTCAGAACCGCAATAGGTACATCTTTGATATGTTGATGGTGTTTCGGCTCCACAATAAATGCATTTCATAATATTCTCCTCTGTTCTTCAGGTGCACCGTAACCGATTACTACTCTAATAACTGTCAATTTACTAACAGCATGTTGATTTTTTGAACTGCAGATGTTTTTAAATAATTTGTTGCTAATTAGACTAATTCTAGCTGCTGTTATTGTAACAGGTTTTCTCCTTCAGGGTAAAAAGAAAATTAAACCTGAAATGAACTAATACCCAAGGAAAGAGCTAGCAAGTTTAATGTAGCGGCGAAGGATGTACCAAACTAATGTTTTTACATCTGTTAATTAAAGCAAACTGAAACATATATTTATGTATAATATTATTACTAAGAATTAAAGGGGAATGTAATGAGCAATAAATTGCCACATGACCATGGTAAAAATACTGAAGAGATTTTGAGTCAGATGCCATCTGAAGAAGAATTCATTGAAGCTGCCAATTTATTTAAACAGTTGGATGATGGGACACGTTTGAGAATTCTTTGGATTTTGTGTCATACAGAAGAGTGTGGAATAAATATTGCCTCTGCAGTTGAAATGAGTCCGGCTGCGGTAGCTCATCATTTAAGAAGCTTAAAACTCCATGGTTTAATTACCAGTAGGCGAGAAGGCAAGGAAGTCTATTATAAACTTGCCGAAACTGACTTGGCAGACTTGATTCATAAAATGATTGACAGTTATTTTGAAATGGTTTGTCCCACTGACCAATTGGCTAAGGATTAGTTTTTTAGGGCTCGCATTGCATTAAATACAGCAATTATTGTAACTCCAACGTCTCCAAAAACTGCTAACCACATGTTAGCGATACCAAATACAGCTAAGAGTAAGATAGCGAATTTTACTAAGAGAGCGAAAGTTACATTTTGTTTTACAATATTTAAAGTTTTTCTGCCAATTCTAATTGCTTTTACGATCCGTGAAGGTTGATCATTCATAATTACAACATCGGCTGCTTCAATTGCAGCATCTGAACCCATGCCGCCCATAGCGATACCTAAATCAGCTCTGGCTAATACCGGCGCATCATTGATTCCGTCTCCGACGTATGCTATTAATTCTTGGCCGGAGGTTTTGTCATTCAAACTTTTTTCCAGTTGATAAACTTTATCCGCAGGTAATAATTCAGAATGATAATCATCTAATCCTAATACTTGGCTGATTTTAGCTGCTGTTTTTTCTTGATCCCCGGTCAACATAGATATTTCTGAAATTCCGATTTGATGCAAATCATGGATTGCCTGTTTAGCATCGGCCTTTATTTGATCTTCCAGCAAGATGTATCCCATGTATTCCTGATCAACGGCAAAGTGAACTAAAGTTCCGCTTTCATGATTAGCGAGAATTTCTACATCGTGATTTCTCATTAAATTTAAGTTGCCTGCTAATACGGTCTTACCCTTAATTATTGCTTGAATTCCGTGTCCGCTGATCTCTTGAATATCTTCAATTAAGTCAGGATTTATCTCTTTGCCATAGGCATCAACAATACTTTTAGCAATCGGATGATTTGAGAAATACTCGCTGTAGGCAGCTATTTCCAACAAGTCATGTTCAGGAATTTTCGGTGAATATATTTTACTAACTCCGAAGTTTCCTTCGGTCAAAGTACCGGTTTTATCAAAAATTATCTTTGTTGTTCTCGCCAAATATTCCAGATAATTACTGCCTTTGACTAAAATACCGGATTTAGAGGCTGCTCCAATTCCTCCGAAAAAAGTTAACGGAACAGAAACAACTAGGGCACAAGGGCAGGAAACAACTAGAAAAACTAAAGCGCGTTCCAACCAAATTCTTAAGGATTGACTGAAGAGAAGTGGCGGAAGAAGTGCGACACTCAGAGCTGCAAAGACCACGATCGGAGTATAGTATCTAGCAAAGGTAGTTGCGAAGACTTCAGATTTAGCTTTTTGATCTGAAGCATTCTCGACTAATTCCAAAATTTTGGCTACGGTTGAATCATCAAATTCTTTGCTGACCAGTACGGTAAGCTTTCCGGACAGATTGATGCAGCCACTGATTACCTGATCTCCGGGACCAACATCTTGTGGCATGGACTCTCCGGTTAAAGCAGAGGTGTCAAGAGCGGAATTGCCGGCCAGCACTGTTCCGTCTAAAGGAATTCTTTCACCGGGTAAAATAATAATTTCATCATCGATTCCAATTTCATAAGGATCGACTTGACTCAATTCGCCGTTTTCGATGATGTTCGCATAGTCAGGTGCGATATCCATCAATTCGGCAATCGATTTTCGTGATTTGTTTACCGCATATCTTTGGGAAAATTCACCAACCTGATAAAACAGCATTACCGCAATACCTTCCGGATATTCGCCAATCAAAAATGCCCCGATTGTAGCTATACTCATTAAAAAGTTTTCATCAAAGACTGTACCGCTTGAGATGTTTAAAAAAGCAGTTCGGATGATGTCGTAGCCTATGATTAGGTAAGCTATTAAGAAGAGTATCAGGAACAAATAATTGCTGCCTTCTCTATTAAAGATTGTCCAATTCAGACTTCTATCTATGGATTTACTATAATAAAAAGGTAATAGAATAGTGAAAATAAGAACTGAAATCAGGATGCGCAGCAGCAAACGTTGTTCACTTTTAGAAAGATTTTTTATTTTTGTCATTTACTTAAAATAATCAGATCCGGTTCATATTTATTGGCAATTTTCTGAGCTTGATTAAAGATCGCTTCAAATTGATCTTGTTCTGCATCGAGAATTAATTTTTCCATCATGAAATTTACTCTGACGGAATTGACACCCTCAAGTTGAGAAATCTCTTTTTCAATTTTTGCTGCACAATTGGCACAACCTAAATCTTGTAATTTAAATGATTTTTTCATATAAGCCTCCGCTGAGCCTCTGATAACAAGGCATAATTAAACAATCATTTAATCGTTTAATTGTATTATAATCTCTTATTTAAAAAAAGCAAGTGCGATTGGTGATCTG
>JAAYKK010000016.1 GCA_012522435.1 Clostridiaceae bacterium
ATTCAAGAAGTATATTGTGAACCTTCTCAAAGGCAAATAGATTGGCCAATACAAAATCCAACATTTGTGATTACGAGATTAACTGCAAATGTTCCCGGACAACAACATAATCCGTTTGTTATTTGGACACTTAATCATGTTCCGCCGGCTGAGCGGATTCAAATGTTAAGAAACATTATTGCGGTTGCAAAGGCAACAGGTAATGATAAACAGCCTCTAAAAGATCTTGAGCGCTATTTAGATAATGGCGGAGAATATCTAATTTGGTTTGAAGGATCAAATGTCCATGAAGATGTTTTACCTCTTACACCAAATAAAGGACAAATAGATATTGATATCTTATTTAATGCAGACGGTACAGTTCAAAGTTCAACTTTGTCCTTTGAAGGTCAGAGTACTTGGACCCATTTTGCTATCGGTGGATACTCATCGAAAGTTATTCAGTACACCAATACTTATGATCCTTCTCTGATTGATATTCCTGTTAGCAAAATCTGGGATGATCAGGGAAATCAAGATGGGAAGAGACCTTATTTTATTGTTGTAAAGCTTTTTGCAGATGGAGTAGATACCGGAGAAACTTTAAACCTTTACAATAATAATGGTTGGTCCGGAACTTTTAGTGGTTTATTAGAAAATAAAAATGGTATAAAAATTGTCTATACAATTTCAGAAGTAGAAGTTGCAGAATATGAATCGGAAACACTGTTTGATCCGCAAACAGGAGGATATATAATAACGAATAGTTATACTCCTGAAACGATCGAAATTTCAGGTACAAAAATCTGGAATGATGAAGAAAATCAAGATGGGAAGAGACCGGACAGAATAATTATCAGGTTACATGCAGATGGTATCGAGATTGATTCTGTAGAAATAACAGCAGAAGATGATTGGATCTGGAGTTTCGCGAATTTGCCGAAATATCATCAAGGAATAGAGATTACATATTCGATTACAGAAGACGCGATTCCTGAATATTCTACAGAGTATGCTGGTTACAATGTCATTAATTATTATACACCGGGCAAGACAAGTGTAAGTGTACAGAAGGTCTGGGATGATGCAGACAATCAAGACGGCAAACGGCCTGTAGAAGTCACTGTAAAATTATTAGCTGATGAAACAGATACCGGAAAAACACTGGTACTGAATGAAGCTAATAATTGGCAAGGTACTTTTACTGATCTTGATATTTATAGCAGCGGAACATTAATTGAATACACAATCGAAGAAGTAGATGTGGGCGTTGAAGGATATACTTCAGATATTACAGGAGATGCAACGACAGGCTTCATAGTCAAAAACGATTATACTCCTGAAACGATTGAGATTGAAGGCGAAAAAATCTGGAACGATGCAGAAAATCAAGACGGTAAGCGGCCGGATAAAATAATTATTAGATTGCTTGGCAATGGAAATGAATTTAATTTTGTAGAAGTAACAGCAGCAGATAATTGGAGCTGGAGTTTCACGAATTTGCCGAAATATCATCAAGGATTAGAGATTTCATATTCGATCACTGAAGACGCGATTCCTGAGTATTCTACAGAGTATGATGGTTACAATGTTGAAAATGATTATACTCCTGAAAAAACAAGTGTAAGTGTACAAAAGGTCTGGGATGATGCAGAAAATCAAGACGGCAAACGTCCTGTGGAAGTCACTGTAATACTGTTGGCTGATGGAACAGATACCGGAAGAACACTGGTACTGAATGAAGCTAATACTTGGCAAGGTACTTTTACTGATCTTGATATGTATAGTAGCGGAACATTAATTGAATACACAATCGAAGAAGTAGATGTGGGTGTTGCCGGATATAGTTCAGTGATAACAGGAGATGCAATTACAGGCTTCATAGTCAAAAACGATTATACACCTGAAACGATTGAGATTGAAGGTGTAAAAACCTGGGATGATGCAGAAAACCAAGACGGTATTAGACCGGATCAGATAGTTATAAATCTATTCAAAAATGGCAATAAAATAGCAAGTAAAACAGTTGCAGAAAAAGATAATTGGTCTTGGAAATTTGAAGATTTGGCTAAATTTGAAGCCGGAACCGAAATTAAGTATACAATCGACGAAGATAAAGTTGATGGGTATACTACGGAGTATGATACATACAATGTCAAAAATACTCATAAACCAAATGTAATAAATATCCAAGTAACCAAAGTTTGGCAAGACAATGCTGATAAAGAGAAAGCAAGACCTGATCAAGTTACGATAAAACTTTTAGCAAATGAGGTTGAGACAGGGGATGAATTAATTCTAAAGCTCGATAATAAATGGACCGGCAGTTTTGAAAATTTGGCTGAGTATAATAAGGGTAAAAAAGTAGAATATACAATAGTTGAAGTAGAGGTAAAAGGATATACTTCAAAAATTACCGGAGATGTCACAACAGGATTTACTATCACTAATAGTAAGAAACCTCTTGAGACGACTCAAACAACAATGCCAACTGAAACTATTAAACCTGTGACACCGCTAACAGGTGAGAGTAATATTCTATTGATTGTTGGAATCAGCCTGATTTCAGTAGCAATTGGATTGGTTGTAGTCAGAAAAAGAATGAAAGATAGTTCGAAAAACTAAAATAGCAAGTGAAATCTAAGAATCGATTATTAGGCTCCTCCATAAGAGATTAACAAACATCTCGGGAGGAGCTAAATATTTTGTATAGTCGTATAGCGTTTATAGACAACAAAAACTTTGTTTGATCAAAGCAGTATTAATCTATTGATCCCAGATAATCATAAATATCAAGCGAAAGTTCCCGGATTATTTCATCAGCTACATAAGCCATATTTGTTGAATCAGTCATTAGCACCAAAATATAATCACAGAAAGGGGTGCAGATGATAGCTGCATCGTGACTATAAAAATTTAATTCACCGGTTTTGTTCGCAGTTATTGCATCATCAGGTAATAGAAATGGTATCTTGCCTGTACGTTCTTGGCGTAAGAGGATTTCATACATCGTACGGGACGCTTCTTGGCTAACCAGATTTTCGTGATAGACTAAACTCAAAAAATTTCCTACATCTAAAGCACTGGTTTCAAAGACAAGATCTGATTGTATTAAAGAAGTTTCATTTCCTTCAATAATATATAGATTGTGAATGATCGTATCATCAAAATCGTATTCCATACAGAATTGATCAGCCCAATCAAACATGTTTATTTCTGGAACCTCGGCTTGTAATCTAAAGAATAGTCGATTATAAGCAGCATTGTCACTCACAGTTATCATTAACTCCAGATCTTGCTCAATTGACTCATCATATTCCAACACTTGATCTTCAATTGCTTCGAAGATGGTACCCATTAGAAATAACTTTGCCAAACTGGCCGGGTACATCGGTGTCTGATCATTGCTCAAAATTTGCTCTGAATCTAAAATTTCCAAATAGTATTGATATTCTCCAGAATAAAACTCGAAATATGGTAAAATAACTTCTGTTTCTAAATCAATTAGTTCCTGTTCTGTTAATTGAAAAGGCTCATTCTCAATACTTTCTTCTGTTTGCTCAATATTTTCATTTAATTCCGTATTTGAAACAGTACTATCAACAATGTTTTGAATTGCAGGTTCTGTGGTTGTTTCAATAGACTTAATATTTTCTAAAAAAGTATTTTTGGGTTTAGTCAATAATAAAGTAACAGAAATTACTATAACAACAATGGAAATAATATTAATAATTGTAATTAAATTGGATCTGTCTTGTTTGTTCATAAGGGACCTAAATATTGCAAGTTGATTTTTGAATTCATTTAGCAATATATTACTTTTATATAGATTAAGCAAATCAGATCAAATCAACTTGCTACAGTCGATCAACTATAATACTCTATACAAGAAGAAAATAAAGGTGCAATAATGAGAGCAATCATACAGAGAGTAAAACAAGCAGAAGTTACAATAAATGATGAGATTAGCGCAAAAATAAAACAAGGATTTTTAGTTTTGTTAGGTGTAGGGGTTGAGGATACTGAAGAAGAAGCAGATCTACTCTGGAGAAAAATCTCCGGCATGAGAATTTTTGCTGATGCAGAAGGTAAGACAAATCTTGACTTAAAAGCTGTCGATGGGAATCTGTTAATTATTTCTCAATTTACACTCTATGCTAATTGTAAAAAAGGCAATCGGCCAAGTTTTACTGATGCTGCTTCACCTGAAAAAGGAGAAGAATTATATAAATATTTCCTGGAATTAGCTAAACAGGACTTTCCTGATCTCGAACAAGGTGAGTTTGGAGCAAATATGTCTGTTAACTTAATTAATGATGGTCCTTTCACAATTTATCTTGACTCGGACGATCTTTAATCGCGACTGATTTTGGTAGATAATCAAAAGGATTTTCTTCACTTTCCAATTTCCGAATAGTATCAGTCAGCTTAATATAAGTACCATCAGTCTGAAGACTATACCATGCTCTTTGATAATTGATCACTGCTCCCAATAATAGAATCTGTATTGAAAAGTTTAGCCAAAACATCAGAATAATAATATTAGCTAATCCCCCATAAAGACTTGCGAGAGAGGCTCTATTTGCAATATAAAATGAATAAACATAGGACAAAAGGATCCATCCGACTGTTGCAAATAATGCTCCGGGGGCACTTGGAATGTTTCCTACCGAGCGTCTTGAATTTGTGTAATAAAGTATATATAAAACACTGAAGATAAGAAAGAAACTAAAGCCATAGGTTAGAATATCAACAACCCATTTTTGAATATCAATAAATTTCAAATGCTCATTTAAAAAATCAAAGATCACTCTGCCAAAACTCATTACCACTGTAGCTAAGGTTAACAATATAAAGAAAAAAATCGTGAGCACAATTCCAATAATTCTGGAAGGTATTGGCAAATTATCGTCACGCGGCGGATAAATTCTTGCAATCCCTCTAAAGACTTGACCTACACCACGGCTGGATGCCCAGAGAGCCATGGATATAGTAATGATTAATGAAATACTGGAAAGAGGAGATCTAATGTCTTTGATTAATGACTCAATGATATTTAGGATAGGGTCGGGCAAGAATGTTCTCACTCTTTCTACTGCTTCAGCTGTTATTTCAATATTGCGCCCGATCAGTGAAATAAAAAACATGATTAACATTAATAAAGGGAAGAAAGCTAACAATAGATAATAGACAACAGAAGCTGCTTTATCACCTATTTTGTGATAATTAATCAATTGAGCGAAGTCTACTCCATAATTCCAGTATCTGCCCGCCTTTTTATCACGCCAACTCACTGGTCCGCGGATGATTAAGTTTTTAACAATCCGAGCCCATGATTTTCTGCGAATAGATTTTTGATTCTTATTCAGTTCTGAATATTTATTATTTCTTTTATCTTGATTTGACATGAATCCACCTTGTTAATATTCACTTTGAATTTTACCCAGAACAATTAAACTTTACAAATACGATTATCCTTGAAATGTTTTGTTTAATAAAATGTGATAAAATAAGAACAAATGTTTGATAGAAGTTGGGCAGGATAATTCAAGTATGATTATTTTAGGAATTGATCCCGGTTATGCAATTACAGGATATGCCTTAATTAAATTTTCAAATCAACAGTTCAAAGTACTGGATTATGGATTGGTCAGAACAAAAGCTAATTCATATTTTCCGGAACGTTTATTGTTGATTGAACGTAGTCTTGAAAAATTAATTAAAAAATATAAACCTGATGTTATGGCGATTGAGGAATTATTTTTTAGTAGAAATACAACCACGGCCATCGGCACGGCACAAGCTAGAGGAGTTGCAGTTGTAACCGGTGCCAGAAATAATTTACCGGTTTTTGAATATACTCCCAAACAAGTAAAGCTTGCGGTCACGGGATATGGTAATGCTGAGAAGATTCAGGTTCAGGAAATGGTTAAAGTACTGCTGAATTTAAAGAAGGCTCCGCAACCTGATGATGTAGCTGATGCAATAGCGGTAGCTTTATGCCATGCCCATAGTGGCAATAGAAGCGATGCTTTAGCTGTTGGCGGCTATCAATAATAGAATAAAGATAACTTATATAAGGAGTTTTAAATGATTGCAGTATTGGAAGGCGAGATTGTTCAGAAGTATCCGGACAGTATGATCTTAATGATCGGAGGGGTGGGATTTGAGATCTTTTACGATTCATTAATGGCGAATCAATTTCCGGCAGTTGGAGAACAAACTAAAATTTGGACATATATGAATGTCAGAGAAAATGAACTTAGACTTTATGGTTTTCCTACTCAAGAGATTAAGAAATTATATGAGTTATTAATCACGGTTAGCGGTATCGGACCTAAGGTTGCCAGTGGAATTGTCGGAGGAATGAGTCCTGAAAGATTTGCCATGGCAGTACTGAATGAGGATGTTAAAAGTTTAACTCAGATTAAGGGTATCGGGAATAAAGGTGCTCAAAGAATTATTTTAGAGCTTAAAGATCAGGTGAAGAAATCTTTACCTGATATTAGTCGGACCGACCTTTCGGCTACAATCGGTACTGAAACCGAAGCAGAAGATACCAATATGCTCAGTATCGGACATGAGTCCTTATCCGCCTTAATGGTTTTAGGCTATCAGGAATTTGAAGCTGAACAAGCTCTTAAAAAAGCATATCATTCATTAAAAGCAAAGGAACAGGAGATTGCTGTGGAGTCTCTGATTAAAACTGCACTCAAGCATCTCTCCGTGTTATAATACTAGATTATGAATACAGAAGGTTTTTATAGTATTTTTAATCAGGATTATGAAATTGAAGATGAACCTCGAATTGTCGATCGAGAAATACGAGCAGAGGACAGTTTCGAAGGCGCCTTAAGACCAAAAGACTTTGCACATTTTTATGGTCAGTCTAAAATAAAAGAAAATTTGCAGATTTTTATTGAAGCCGCCAAAAATCGTGAAGAAGCTTTGGATCATGTCTTATTATATGGTCCTCCCGGACTCGGAAAAACAACTCTTGCCGGTATAATAGCCCAAAACATGAATTCAGATATTAGAATCACTTCAGGGCCCGCGATTGAACGTCAAGGGGACTTGGTAGCATTATTAACAAATTTACAGGCTCATGATGTGCTGTTTATTGATGAAATTCATCGTCTTAATTATCAGGTAGAAGAAATACTCTATCCTGCGATGGAAGATTACATTGTAGATATTATTATCGGTAAAGGGCCCAGTGCCAGATCAATAAGGCTTGATTTACCACACTTTACTCTGATCGGCGCCACGACTAGAGCCGGATTGTTGAGTGCTCCGCTGCGAGATAGATTCGGTATGGTTCATCGTTTAGAATTATATGAGCCACAAGAGGTAGCTCAAATAATTCAACATAATGCAGAATTATTAAAAATTAAGATAAATGATGCAGGTTTAACTATGCTTGCTACACGTTGCAGGGGAACACCCAGGATTGCAATTAGATTATTGCGCAGGATGCGTGATTTTGCTCAAGTAAAGGGTCAGGGATTAATTGATCAAGAGATTGTTGAACTAGGTTTAAAAGCCTTAGAAATTGATGAGCGGGGTTTGGACAATACTGATCTTAATTTGATGCTAATTATGGCACAGAATTTTCAAGGTGGTCCGGTCGGACTTGATACACTGGCGGCTATGACCGGTGAGGATCCAAAAACAATCGAAGATGTTTGTGAGCCTTACTTAATGCAACTGGGTTTTGTTGCTAAAACACCGCGTGGCAGAATCTTAACCAAACAAGGCTGGAATCATTTGAACTTAACTCCGCCGCTTGACCAAATAACGGACAATCTACAAGATAAGCAGATTGATTTGGAGCATATTGAAGATTCGGCGGATTAATTTTAGGGAGAATTAATAATCTATGTCACAAAAAATGTTATTACATTTATGTTGCGGACCTTGCGGTGAATATCCGATCGAGCTTTTAAAAAGTCTTGAAAAATACGATTTGACGCTTTATTTTTATAATCCGAATATTCAGCCGGAAAAAGAATGGTATCGCCGCTTGGAGGGTGCTTTGCGTTTAGCGGACATCCGCAAGCTTCCTATTATTGTTGAAGAAGGCTGTGATCCAAAAACTTGGTGTGACTTGGGTAGAACGCCTGAAAGATGTGTTTATTGTTACGATACCAGGCTTGCCAGAGTAGCAGAATATGCAAGTAATTCTGATTTTGATATATTTACAACTTCTTTATTGGTTAGTCCTTATCAAAACAAACAATTAATTCATCATTCCGGAAGAATTCAGGCAGAGAAAAATAATATTGAATTTATGGCTGCCGATTTTACTGACGGTTTTCGTAAAGGTCAACAGATGGCTCGAGAAGACGGCCTTTATCGTCAAAAATATTGTGGCTGTATGATTTCACTCGAGGATTCAGATTTTTTGTCAAAGATTGAAAAACAACATACTGCATATTCGATTCCGGATGAATTGAGTGCAACTTTGAAAGAGAAACGAATATTATGCCTTTAGATGGTATCGGTTCTAAATTTTTAACAAAAGAGCTTAATTTTGAATTATCTAATGCCAGGACTGATCGGATTTACCAACCTGATCGTTTTACGATTATTATCTTTTTTCGGGTTGAGCGAACAATAAAAAAGCTCTTAATCTCTGCTAATCCCAGTTCACCTCGGATTTATCTAACTACAGGAGAACTGGAAAATCCGAAAACTCCGCCCCCGTTCTGCATGATGCTGCGTAAACATCTGTTGGGAGCTCGTTTGATTGAAATAATTCAGCCGGAATATGAGAGAGTTTTTATTTTTAAATTCTCTGCACTCAATGAAATAGGTGATCTTGAAGATAAATATTTGATTGCGGAAATTATGGGTAGATACAGTAATATTATTTTGTTGAACCAAGATAAAAAAATTTATGACTCTATTATTCATGTTGATCAAGAAATTTCCAGCAAAAGAGAAATAATGCCTGCCAGACCTTATCAACTTCCGCCTAAACAAGATAAAGAAACTATAGATTTTTATTTAAAACAAAAACCGGAGATTTTATCTTTCTTAGATACTTATCAGGTACCTAGTCGTTTAGATCAAGCAATTTTGAACAATGTCCAAGGTTTTTCTCCTTTGTTGTCACGTTCGATCGTAGCAGCAAGCAAACTCGAAGCCAGGTCACATCTTGATCAATTGTCAACAGAAGCTAAACAAGAATTGAGCAAAAAATTTTATGATGTTTGCGAGATGATTAAAGCCGGTGCGGATCAACCTACATTATATTTTCGTTCTGAACATGATCAACAACCTTACGATTTCCATGCTCTTGAATTAAAAGCTTTGCCTTATCGAGAAAAGGTTTCTAATTTGTCCCTAGTTATGGATGTGTTTTATAGATTAAGAGATCAGGAACGACAATTTAATCAGTTTCACCATAGGTTGGAACGTAAGCTTAAACAAGCAATTAATCGTGCCCAAAAGAAGTTGGATTTTCATCAACAAGATTATAATGAGGGTTTGAAAGCTGAACAATATCAAAAATGGGGTGAATTATTAAAAACGCAATTGTATTTAGTGGAAAATCAAGCTGAAGAAGTCGAGTTGATTGATTACTATGATCCGGAACAAAACCCAATAAGAATAAAATTAAAACGAGGTCTCAGTCCGTCAGAAAATGTAAAGGATTTATTCAAAAAATACGATAAAGCAAAGGCAAAATATAAAAGTTCAAAAAGATTTATTGTTCAGGATCAAGCTGAGTTAGAGTGGCTACATTCATTAAACACAGCATTAGAGCGCGCCGAGGTTTTAGATGATTTAGAAGCTGTAAAACTTGAATTCGATTTTTATGAAAAACCGGAAAAAAATCGAAAAAAATCTGCTCAAAATAAGCAACCAAAACAGCATATCTTACAAAATCGCTTAAATCCGGGTAAACCGGGTAAACGCAAAAAGTTCCAAGCGCAAAAGAAAAAACAAACCAAACGAAAAAACAAACAAGAAAAATCTTTGCCGCCGAGAAAGTTTAGCCTAGCGGAAGGTATCACAGCTTATGCCGGCAGGAATAACTTGCAGAATGATCAATTAACTTTGCGCAGAGCAAAACCGAACGATCTTTGGTTTCACGCTAAAGATTTGACAGGTACTCATGTTATTTTGGAAATTCAAGACGGATATCAGGTAGAACAAGAACATATCTTGACTGCAGCTCAAATAGCGGCTTGGTATTCTGAGGCTAATCAGGTACAAACAAAACATGGTGGGCAAATTGCTGTGGATAGTTGTTTAGCTCAACATGTGAAAAAACCTAAAGGCGCAAGACCGGGGATGGTTATCTATGATCACTACAAAACCTACAATGTAAAGCCGCAATTACCGAGTCGGACTGATGAAAATTGAAATTATTTTGTAATTGAAAATCTAAATTAATAGTTGTAATATTTATAAGTAAAGATTGTATATTCTAGACATCAGGAGCAAATATGGCAAAACAGAATAAGCGTAAACCAAGTTCAAAAGATAGGGACGATATGGAACAAGCAACTACTGCTTTTCATTCTTTCCTGGCTTTTCTGCGTTACAATGTGATCGGAAGATTTATTTCTATCATTGTAATCGCTGCTTTGGTCCTTACACTAAATACTTTATTTGCAACTAATGATTTAGAAAAGTTTGCTTTAATTACCGGTATTGAATTGGTTGTGATCATGATTGTCGGCTGGACAATATTCTTGATAAAACGAAATTCAAAACAGGATGTTAAAGATGAAATCGAAGGGTAAGAGAAAATGCGTATTATTGTAGCAAAAGATTATGCAGAAATGAGCAAAAGAGCGGCTGATATTATTGCCAGCCAAATCAGAATTAATGCACATACAGTTCTCGGTTTGGCCACCGGATCAACACCTGTAGGTGCTTATGAAGAACTTGTTCGTCAATATAATGAAGAAGGATTAAATTTTGGTAATGTCGATACCTTTAATCTTGATGAGTATATCGGACTGGGAGCGGATCATCCACAAAGTTATCGCTATTTTATGGATGAACACTTACTGAGCCATATTAATATGGATGCTGATAGAGCACATGTTCCTGATGGTCTAGCTCAGAATCCTGAACAGGAGTGTGAGGAATATGATCGCTTAATTCGAGATTTAGGTGGCGTAGACCTTCAGTTATTGGGTATGGGTGGTAACGGTCATATCGGTTTTAATGAACCTAATGATATTTATACAGCTGAAACTCACGTTGTTAATCTAACCGAGAGTACAATTAAGGCTAATTCAATTTATTTCAACAATGAGAATGAAGTTCCACGACAAGCAATTACGATGGGTTTTCGAACAATTATGCAAGCCAAGAAAGTAATTTTTGTAGTCTCCGGAAAAGCCAAATCTAAAGTTGTCAAGGAAGCTTTGGAAGGGCCGATTACACCTAAGTTACCTGCTTCAATTTTGCAGCTACATCATGATGTAATTGTTGTACTTGATCAAGATGCGGCGTCTGAAATGAAATTAAAAGACAATTTTATTATGACAGATGATCAATTATTCAGATAGATTATAAATTTAGAAAATTTTAATTAAAAATACTGCATGATTCTGGATAGAAATGCAGTATTTTTAAAATCAGCAATAATATTATATAAAGTTATCGAGTGAATCTCTTTAAAAGCTTATTGATCTTAACTGTCGGTGAAATTAATCCGGTCATTGAGGCATCATGATTCATTGCATCAATTAACAGAGCAACAAATTTTGTCATATCCGCTTTGACAAACCATGGAGCATTTAATACTTCATCTGCTAAATAAATCAAATTGCTGGCAATTACTTTATCGATTAATCCTTGTTCGTAGTATTCATTGAAGGTTTCGATTCCATCTGTAAACAAAGCAAAGGTAACAGCGCAGAAAATGCGTTTGGCTCCTTTTTGCTTGAGAGATTTAGCAAGATCTAACAAAGAATCACCCGAAGAAATCATATCATCAACGATTAAAACATCATGACCGTCAACTGATTCTCCTAAAAATTCATGCGCAACAATCGGGTTTCTGCCATTAATAACATTAGAATAATCACGCCTTTTATAAAAAGTTCCCAATGGTAAGCCGAGCATTGAGGCATAATACATTGAGCGTTGAATAGCACCTTCATCAGGACTGATGATCATCATGTTCTCAGGATTGATTACAATGTCAGGAACTGATTTGATCAGAGCCCTGAGAATTTGATAAGTTGAAGGAATTGATTCAAAGCTTGAGGTCGGCACGGCATTGGCTACTCGATCATCATGAGCATCAAAGGTGATAAAGTTGCTGATTCCCAAATCGTAAATATCTTCCAACATATAAGCACAATCTAAAGATTCTCTAGAATTTCTGCGATGTTGTCTTCCTTCGTACAAGTAAGGCATAATCACATTAATTCGACGAGCTTTACCTGAAGCTGCTAAAATAATTCTCTTTAAATCCTGATAATGATCATCCGGACTGAAACAATTTACGATACCGCGCATCTGATAAGTACAACTGTAATTAGTTACGTCACAAATAATATATAAATCATGACCTCTTACAGTTTGATTAATTACTCCTTTTCCTTCACCTGAAGAAAAACGGATGGCTTCTGCCTGAATTCTGTAATCATCTCTTAAAAAACCAGCATTACTGATGTCATCGGATACATGGTCAAGATATTCATTACGCCTTTTGACTAAATGTTGATTAACCCTTGCTCCAAATTCTTTTGCTCCGGTTAAAGAGATAATACCGACAGGAGCATGTGCCGGCATTGGATTGTTGCCGTATTGATCATAGCGATAATAATTCTTATCATCCCGTCTAATTGCTTGATTAGATTTGGCCATTTTTTTCTCCTTTAAATGAGTTTAATAAGGCATGTATTCTTTCAGTTGGGTTTATTAATTTTGATAGTGAAGCGTCATGATTGATGCCGTCGATCAATAAAGCTAAATATTTTGCTAGATTAACATCGCAAAACCACTCAGTTTTTAGTAGAGCAGGCGGTCTATATGCCAGATTAGTTGCAAAGATGCGATTGATTAAACCTGCTTCATAAGCTTGATTAAATTTCTCAAAACCATGAGAAAATTGAGCAAAGGACACAGCAACGAAAACTCTTCTTGCTTTTAATTCTTTTAATTGTTTGGCGCATTCAAGAATTGTTTTACCCGTATCTATCATATCGTCAACTATTAAAACATCTTTTCCTTCGATATTTTCACCCAGGAATTTTTTCTCAGCACTTGATTTCAGTGATTGTAGAGTATATTCAGTTCCGTTTAAAAGTCTCGGATCGTACCTGCGATAAAAAATACCCAATGGAACACGCATTACAGAAGCATAATATATACAACGATTAATAGATGCTTCATCAGCACTGATCACCATAAAATTATTTTTGTCGATTTTAACATCAGGATATTCGCTGACTAAGGCTTCGATCAACTGAAAAGATGTCTCAGCCGATTCAAAATTATGTCTTGGCACAGCATTGGCAATTCGTTCATCATGAGCATCAAAAGTAACGAAATTGGCTATACCCAAGTTAAACAGTCTCTTTAACATGACTGCACAGTCCAAGGATTCTCTGTTTTCACGTCTATAACGTCTTCCTTGATACAGATAGGGCATTACAACATTGACTCGCTTGGTAACGCCATGGGCTGCTGAGATCAAGCGACATAAATCTTCGAAATACTCATCAGGACTGATTGAAACAGATTGATTAAATCTCTTATAGTAGGTACCGTAGTTTAAAACATCGGTTATGATAAATAGATCATGACCTCGTACGGTATCAAGAATAGTTGCATGACCTTCACCTGAAGAATATCTGCCCAAATTGACCGGAATTCGATAATCGCTACGATAATATCCGGCGAAGTTCTCTTGTTCAGGATATTTAGCAATCGTTAAAGCTCGTCTGTTTCTGAGATGAAAGTTGATTGCATCAGAAAATGAAGTATGGAGCTGTTCGGTTATAATACCCACGGGTCCGATGGGCTCGAGGATTTGTTCGTCGTAGTTTCTCAATATCAAAGCATCGGAACGTGCAGAGAGCTCGGATTCAGATATATTTTTTGGCATAATTACCTCGCTTGTTTAGTTAACCAATTGTAGTTATTATAACAATGTTCACGAAGGGATACAAAAATATGAAGATAAATTATCAAAATTCCAGCCTGTTTCAGGTAGCAGGATTTTCCGGACAATTTCCACAAACAGATTTACCGCATATTGTAATTTCAGGAAAATCAAATGTGGGTAAGTCATCTTTGATTAATGCAATTTGTAATAATAAAAATTTAGCTAGAACAAGTAGCAGCCCGGGAAAGACAAGGCAAGTCATCTTTTATTTGATCGATCAATTGTTTTACTTAGTAGATTTACCGGGCTATGGCTATGCAAAAGCTTCATATGCTGAACAAGAAAAATTTTCTGATTTAACAAATCAATATTTAAATTCAGAATCCAATATTAATCTGATTGTCCAGCTGATTGATATTAGACATAAACCGAGTAAAGATGATCTCAAAATGTTAGAATGGATCTCATTTTCAGGTATACCGTATATCGTAGTTCTTACTAAAGCTGATAAATTAAAACGCAGTAAATTAAAACCGCAAATAGAAACAATTCGCAGAAGTCTTTCTCTCGAACTAAGAGAAGATTTCAATCCGATCGTTACATCTGCAATAAACAAACAGGGGATTAGCGAATTGAAATCTGCATTTGAGCAGGTGATTTAATCCGGAAAGCTTTTTAGTTTAAAATATATCTGTTTTAGATTTCCTTTTTTTATATTTGTTTACCAATAATTATTCAATCTCCGTGACTGAAATCACTGAGAATTGAAGAATGAAGTTAAAATTTCAACAAAGAATTTTGGGTTTTTTATTTAATACCGAGCGTTATGGTTTGAAATTTAGCTGTTTAACTCTTGGACTAATCACATATTTGTCTCGTGATTATCAAATGTTCGCCTTTCTTACAGTATTAATACTTGTTCTAATATTATTTTTTGTTTTCTCAGATTTGGATAATAGAAAACGTATCTTTTATTTTTGTATAATTATAATTATGGGATTACAGTTTTTTAGAGTTTGCCTGCTGAATAATCAAGCGAAACAATGTCTACAAAAAGCCAACCATCCAGTGTATTTAGAATTAAAAACAGCTGCACCTTTATATATCACAAAAACAGGAAATCAATTAACAATCTTTAAATCAAATGATAACCAAAGATATGCTATTTGGTTAAATTCAAAGCAGACGAAATGGATCAAAATCAAAGGATATTTTGAACCAAAATTCATCGAAGGTGCAAGAAATCCCGGAGGGTTTGATCAAAAGAAATACTTAGCAAATTACAATTGCTATGTATCTATTGATATAGAGTCGGACACTACCCAGATAACTTCTCTGCAAATAGGCAAGTCACTTTTTGATAGACAGATTATTTTGCAAGATTTTCATAACTGGTTGGGCAAGAGCTTCGATCCACAGGTTTGTGATTTTTTACTTAGCTTATGTTTTGGCAAAATAGAATTATTAGCTCAAGATCTCAAATATGATTTTCGAAATCTCGGCCTGAGTCATTTATTAGCCATTTCAGGCTTTCACTTCGAATTGTTTATTTTTCCTTTAGCAAATTGTTTAGGTTTGAAAAAAAGAAAACCCATTCATCAAATAATTTTATTAAGCCCTTTGATTGTTTTTTACAATTGGTTGAGTGGTTTCCCGATTGGATTGGCCAGAGCGAGTATCATCTATATTGCACGACTGATCTGTTGGCATAACTCGATTAATTTAGAACGAAAAAATCTCTTACTGATGCTTTTTATAATATTTTTATTAGTTAATCCTTGGTTAATATTTCAATTTAGTTTCCAACTAAGCTTTCTTGCAAGTCTAGCTATTTATTCATTATTACCATATTTAAGAAAAAATGAATTTTTGAAAAAGAAAAAAATACTGCAGACACTGATACTTTCAATATTTGTGCAAATAGTTGTATTACCTTTTTTACTCAAAAACTTTCATATGTGGCAACCTGCTGTAATTCTTTTTAGTGGAATATTAAATTTGCCTTTAAGTATTATTTTCTTTTGTGGGATTTTCAGTTTTCTTGTTTATGGCTTTAATTTAACATCTGAAAATAAGTTGATCAATCTTGTTTTTCAATTATTAAACCTACTGATTAAAAATCTGTTGCATTTATTCTCCAGGTTAGCAAGAGCTGAAATATGGTTAGATCTGCAAAAGCATTATCAATCATTCCTGACTTGGCTTGTTTTTGCAATTATCGGATTGAGCTTAGCTCTAATCATTGTTAAGTTTTTTCTGAATCTTTTTTTGCGAAAACGAAGTGATGAGATCAGATTCAAAAAACATATACCTTTGTTCATGATACTTAGTTTATTTTGTTTTATTTTATTACCAAATAAACAATCATGGAAAATTTGTTTTTTAGATGTTGGACAAGGTGATTGTTGTTTAATAGTTTCAGCTGATAATAGATGTATTATGGTCGATGGTGGTACTGAATATGAAGCATACCGTACCGTAATTCCTGCTCTTCATTATTTTGGGATTCGCAAAATAGATCTGGCAATAATCAGCCATGTTGACCTGGATCATTGTGGAGGAATTCTTGAGTTAATAAAACTTAAACGGATTAAAAATGTTATTTTACCAAATTTTCCGGATGATCAAACAATACAAGTAGAAGAACTTTGTCTCAAAAACAAGGTGCCATATACTTTAGTCAATCAAAAAAGCAACTTTAACTTAAATTCTTATGCAATTGATTCTCTGTTGATTTCACCTGACCTGTCTCACCAAATTGATTATCAGGATACTAATTCAAGTAGTTTATGCTTTATTTTAAAGATTGAAGGGCTAAAACTTCTTTTTACCGGAGATTTACCCAATCAAGTTGAACAAAGTTTATTAATTAGAAATGAGTTTGCTAAAATAAATTTATTGAAAGTTGCACATCATGGTTCAAAATATTCGACATCAGATAAGTTTATATCTATTACTAATCCCGAGCTGGCAATTATATCAGTAGGCAAAAATTTATATGGACATCCGGCACCTGAGTTGATAGAAAGACTGTTGTTACAGAATGTGAATATAAAACGGACTGATTTGAATGGTGCTATTATGTTAGAATTGGTAGATGATCGATGGCAACTATCTAGTTATTTAGATTAGATAATTAATAATTGAAAGCCGGCAAAAACTAAATGACAAAATATAATTTTCGTTCAATCAAACAAGATATTGCTCAAGACAAGTGGCATCAAGGATACTTGATTTATGGTGCAGAGAAATATTTGATCAAGCAAATAGTTGAGTCGATTATTGATAGATTTGTCCAACCTGAGCTGCGTGAAATTGATTTAGTAAAGTTGTCTTTAGACAATGATATTTCATCGGAAACTATTTATAAAATAAAACAAGAACTTCAAACACCGGCTTTTTTGTCTGAACGCAAGATTATTTTGCTTGAAAAAGCTGGAATTTTTGCAAGAGCCGGTAAGGGTCAATCCGAGTCACATAAAAAATTACAAAAGGAATTTGATCAGGTGGTCTCTTTGTTGAATTCCAATTCTTGCATGATCTTGCTGGAAGACACGCTAGATGGTAGACAAAAGAGAAGATTGAAAAATTGGCAAGAAGCAGGGGGAATTATTGTTGAAGTTCAACATGAAGAATTAAGCGTCTTGCGCAGATGGCTTCAAGCCAAAGCTCAACAAAAAAATCTCAGAGTAACAGCAGAAGCTGCCGATAGTCTGATCGATCGTTGTGAATCCGACATGACCCAAATTGAACAAGAATTTAATAAAGCAATGCTTTATGCAGAGCATGCAAAATTAGAAGGTATTGATTTATCGATCATAGAATTAATTTGCAAACCTGATTTGAGAGGAACGGTTTTTAATTTAACAGATGCGGTTTCTGCAGGACAAACTAAGCGTGCTCTTTATCTATTGGACACTTTATTGATTTTAAAAGAACCATTGCCTTTAATTAGATTTATGTTTACCAGACATATCAGGCAATTGATCTGTGCCAAAGAGTTAAAGAATGCACAGGATATTGTTGATCAAGTCGGAGTCTATCCCTTCGTAGCTCGAGGACTGATCAGACAATCCGGGAAAATGAGTTTTGAGGAATTGGAATATTTACATCGTTTATGTTTTGAGTCAGATTGGAAAGTGAAAAAAGGTCATATGCCGGATCGTTTGTCATTTGAAACTCTATTGATAGAAGCTAGTTTAACTTTTGCTAGCAAAGTTAACTGATTCTCGCTAAAATAAATAATATTAAAATAAACAGCAAATGGAAGGAAAATAATAATGAGTTCATATCTTGAACAGTGGAATTCAATGTTTTTGGATCAACAAAGCCAACAGATGAATATGGCTGAAATTAATTTGTACTATGAATTAGAAACAAATGCTTATGAAATAATTTTAGCAGAGCCTGAAAAAGTCTGGCAAGGATCTTTTGCAGATTTAAGACAAGAATTTGGTTTCGGTAATAAATATGTTATTTTCACCGGATTTTTGGAGGGTATCAATTCCAGTTTAAAAGATGAACTGGATCTTGATCAAGTGAATGATGATTCTGAGTTGGAATTGGACATAGATTTTGAAAAGCTATTTATTGCAATGCACGATGTTAAAGCAGATTGGCTATATAACATTCCGGCATGGGATGATATTATCGAACCTGAAAAGCAGCAGGAAATGCTGTATGAATGGCGTCAATCAAAAATAGTGCGGGTAGATAAAGTGGGACGTAATGAACCTTGTCCTTGTGGTAGCGGTAAGAAATACAAAAAATGTTGTGGTAAAAACTAAAATAATTTAGTTTTACTTGATCATAAAGGCTCTGTTAAGTAAAGATGAAGAAAAAGAGATCTGAAAAGCAAACTGGCAAAAGATTAACAAGAAAATTTTACCTCAAGCTTTTAGAATCAGATCAAGAATAACAAAAAAAGAAAAAGTGTGCTAA
>JAAYKK010000118.1 GCA_012522435.1 Clostridiaceae bacterium
ATTAAGTTGAGTCATATTTTTACCTCTCTTACATGATTTATTTGGTTAAAAAACCATTGTACCGAAAGGTGAGATGTGACTCATCTTTTTTTATTTTGAATTTACACCAACTATAGGGACTTTATCGGATTAAATCTTATAGTAGATCACTTTTAGGCTTTCAAGATGTTTTCTCTAATTGATTTAAGCATGGTAAAGTTTGTTAAAAAGTAGCTTGGTAAGTTACTAGTTTTCATTTTGGCAATTGATTCGGATATGTCATCCACTAAAAGAATTTTTTCAGCAGAAATACCTTTTTTTACTAGCAATTCTAATACCTGTTTTTGTAGAGTACCACATAAATAGATCGCGGCAAGGCTACCTGATTGAAGTAATTCAAAATTGGCTTGATCAAGCCAACTGAAATCCAGACCATCTGCCGGTAAATTGTTGAAAGCTAACATTAAGTTCGTTTTTTGTTTGTTTTGTTCGGCAATCTTCAACTCCCGTTTAAGATAATCCAAGGCTTGATTGATTCCGGCAGGATTTTTTACAAGGTTCAACCATGCTTCGTGTTCATTGAATTCCAAGAACTCAAATCTGCCGACAGCTGATTCCTGTTTCGCTAATACATTGGAAATTAGTTGATCAGCGATTCCTGTTTCTTTGGCAAATACTGCAGCCGCCAACATGTTATAGACTAAATATAATTGAGCATAAGGCATTTGATAAAGCTGATCTTCAAGTAAAAAAGTTTGTCCAAATAGATCAATCTCGGTTGCAACATAATCTAGTTTAGGAGCTGCAAAACCGCAAGAACAACTGAATCGACCCAAGCTCTCATAATATCTCACATTATAGGCAAGTTCTGAATCACAATAAGGGCACTTTTCAATTTGCGGATTTGTTTCTTGAGAAATGGTAGCCGGATCTAAGCCGAAATAAACCACTTTTTGCGGCTTAATTTGCTCGGCTAGCCAGACCAGTACCGGATCATCACCATTGAGATAAAGATTAAGACCCGCAGGCAATTCCCGGCTCAATTTACGAGCGAGTTGCCATTTGTCACCCATACGATCAATTTGGTCGGTAAAAAGATTTGTTAAGAGCAAATTTGACGGATCTAATTCAGAAAATACCGGAATCATAGTAATTTCATCTATCTCAATCACTAACGCATCCGATTTTATTTCCAATTTACTATTAGCATGATTGATAAATGTTGTGACGATTCCCTGCTTAAGATTCGCACCTGCTGTATTGTGACAAACAGAATAGCCGGCTTGGTCAAAAATAGCAGCCAAATAATTTGAGATAGATGTTTTACCATTAGTACCGCTGACAAAAATCCTGGTTGCCGGAAGTTTAAACTGGGACAAAAGATCAGGCTTCAAACGTAATGCTACTTTTCCGGGAAAACTTGTCCCGCCTCCTATCAGCTTCTGCAATTTACTAATCAATAAAGTTATAAAATAAACGAATTTTTTCATCTAAATCTCCGTTAGACTGATTTCTTTATCTAGTTTATACTATTTTAGGTAATAAACAACGCAATTCAAATTGATCTAGATCAATATTTTACATGAGGAGTTCTCAAACATATGACAAAAAAACAAAAACTTAAATATTATGTTGTCCTGTTTATTTTTGTTCTAATTTACTGGTTTATTAAACTAACACCATTGAATTTTCATGACAAAGGTTTCTTTATCCGCTTAGTTATTTTAAGCATCTTAATCATCCTTCCTTTATTGATTAGTTTGCCCAAAAAGAAAACAGAAAGTTCTACTGATCAAAAGAATCCCTTTGATTTCAAAAACATTCAAGATATTCAATTAAAAATTTCTTCTTTTAAAGATATTTTCAAACAAACTTCCGGCTTGATCTGGATTCCCCTGATCTTGCTTGTTTTGTTACTGGTCTTTAATCTCTCATCCGCCAAACTTTTTCAATCAAAAAAATATTCTAAATTATTGACTGTAGAAGATGGCGACTTTCAAGGTAATATAGCAGAAATTAATTTCACAGATATTCCTACCGTGGACAAACAAACTGCATCCAGATTAGGTAGTAAAAAGATGGGCGAAATTGCTGAATTGGTTTCACAGTTTGAGGTTGATCAGGATTATGTCCAGATTAATTATCAAGGTAGGCCGGTCAGAGTTACTCCTTTGCGTTATGGTGATATCATCAAATGGTTCAATAACCGTTCCGAAGGTTTACCTCGCTTAATCAGGGTTGATATGATTGACAGTAGCGTTGAATTGCAAAAGCTTCCATCCGGAATGAAATACTCGAATGCTGAACCTTTGTTCAGGAATATTAAACGTCACTTACGTTTCAAATATCCTTTTGATATCATGGATGAACCCTTGATGGAAGTTGACGATGAAGGAATTCCCTATTGGATCACACCTGTGCTAAAGCCGACAGTCGGATGGTTTGGCGGTCTTGATGTCAAAGAAGTAATCCTTTGTAATGCTTTAACCGGTGAAGCGACTAAATATAAAATCGGAGAAATTCCTACTTGGATTGACCGAGTTTATTCAGCCAATTTAATTCTCAATCATATTGATTATTATGGTAAATATCAAAGCGGTTTCTTCAATTCATTTATCGGTCAAAAAGGAGTTTTGCAAGCAACAGCCCTTTACAATTATCTGGCAATTGACGATGACGTTTATTTATATACCGGTATTACTTCGGTTTCAACGGAAGACAATTCTAACTTGGGTTTCGTATTGGTTAATTTAAGAACCAAACAAACTAATTTCTATGCTATTCCTTCAGCTGATGAATCATCTGCCATGCGCAGTGCCGAAGGTGCAGTTCAAGAAAAAGGCTACACAGCTACAGTGCCTATCTTATTGAATATTAGCGGTCGACCTTCTTACTGTATGGCACTTAAAGATCAAGCCCAACTTGTAAAAATGTATGCCTTGGTTGATGCGCAGAATTACCAGACTACAGGTGTCGGACCAAGTATCAAAGAAGCAATCCAGAATTATGATATCAGTCAAAGTAGTCGCTTAATTAACGAGCCGGATTCTGATGAAGAAAAACTGATCGCAAGTTCTTTCCAAGGAAAAATTACTGATATCAGTAGTGTAACGATTGATGGTAATACATATTATTACTTTATGTTAGAGAGTGACAAAGCGGAAACTGATCATGCCGATCAATATTATGAGAGTCAAGTGTTTTCAGCTCCTGTTTATCTTGCGGCAGAACTGGCTTTCTTAGAATCAGGCGATCAGGTTAAAATTGACTTCTTAGCTCCTGAGATAACTAAAGAAAACATTGAAAATGCTTCGGATATTTTAGGACGCAAAGCAATTGAAATTAGTTCAATAGAGATCTTTGATTGATCGAATGCGTAATTTATTTCGCTATTTAACAAATAATTAATAAAGAAATAATATAGCCCAACTTTTACGTCAATGCGAGTGGAAAGCGCATAGCGAAAATGTTGGGCTAAATAAATTAAAGTTTATTTAAGTCTCTCAATAATTAAACGTATAAAGTACCATCTAAAGTTGAAAGATATTGTAAGACCGAGTTGGCGGCAAGTGCTCCGTCGGAGGCAGCTGTGATTACCTGACGGAAAGATTTATCTCTAATATCTCCCGCAGCAAATACCCCGGAAATATTAGTCCGCATATCAGAATCGGTCACAATATAGCCATTATTCATCTCTAATTCAGAATCAAAGATTGTTGAATTTGGCACGTTACCTACGAAAACAAATAAACCCATTAAATCATCATCTGCATTTTTCTTAATTACTGTTATTTCGTCAGTCACAACATTTTTAACTTTAATCTCAGATAAAGCATCCTCACCGGAAACGGATTCAACTACTGAATTCAACATTAATTCTAAACCCGGTGTGTTTTTTGCTCTTTCTTGGACTGATTCAACTGCTCTTAAGCGATCACGACGATGGATAATTGTAACTTTGCGAGCCAGCTTAGTTAAATAAATAGCTTCCTCAACTGCAGCCTCACCGCCTCCGATCACAAAGACATCTAAACCTTTGAAGAAATTTCCATCACAGGTAGCACAATATGAAACACCACGTCCTGTAAAATCAGCTTCTCCCGTAAAGCCTCCTTTGCGTGGGCTGGAACCTGTAGCAATAATAATGCTGCGAGCTTGGTAACTTTGCATCATGCCTTTCACTGTTTTGGTTTCTGAGCTTAAATCTACTTCCTGAACAATATCTTGGGCTCTTTCACTGCCGAACAATTCAGCCTGTTTGCTGAAACGTTCGATTAGTTCAGATCCTGATTCTCCGCCAGGATTTTGACCGGGGTAATTTTCAATAATACTTGTATTGGCTATCTGGCCACCATCTAAAGCTTGTTCAATAATTAAATTTGAAAGACCGGCTCTACCTGCATAGATTCCGGCGGCTAATCCGGCAGGTCCGGCTCCAATTATTATTACATCATATATTTTTTGATCACTCATAGCTTTTCCCTCATCTCAAGTTTTAATTAATTTTTTATGTCTAAATAAGATATAACTTCATTCTTCTTAACTTAATGTGTATTCTATTATAGTAAGTTTTTTTGCACAAATGATGATTACGAATGTTACATTTAACACCAAATAACTTATTTTTAATATAACAAAACGTATTTTAATAAAATTAGTGAGGATATTAGATGACTAAACAAGCATTACCTTTAAGATCTGAAATACCTGAGGAACAAACTTGGGATGTGAGTGCTATTTTTGAGAATGAAGCTGATTACAATAATGCCCGTAACAATCTGCAAGATAGCACTGAGCTATTTGTTAAAGAATATCAAGGAAAAATTAAAACTGCGAATGATTCGGGTTTTCTCTTGGCAGCAATTGCCGATTTTGAGCAACTTATTATTCAACTGAATAATATTGGGACATATACATATTTGAATTTTTCCGTAGATATGAGAAATGATCAACTCGGCAAACAAATGCAAGAGTTTCAATTAATTGCGGCTGAAATAGAGGCAAGCATTGCTTTTTTTATTACGGAAATGGCAGAAACAGATAGTCAAGTGATTGAACAAGCAATCGAGTCAACTGAAAAATACAAACACTTTTTAGCAGATCAATTAGCCTACCAAAAATATTTATTGGAACCTCAAACTGAAAAAGTATTGGCAACTTTGGAGCCAAGCTTAGGACTGCCTTATACAATCTATGAAACAGCTAAAGCTCAAGATATGCATTTCCCAAACTTTGAAGCAAACGGCAAATCTTATCCTTTAAGCTATGTCTTGTTTGAAACCAAATATTCAAGTGATCCAAACACAGCCGTCAGGCGCAATGCCTTCAAGGCTTTTTCAGATACGTTAAGTAATTATCACAATATTAATGCCGATACTTTGATTGCAAATTTTGTTCAGAAAGAGACTATGGCAAAATTACGTGGCTTCGAGAATGCAACAGAAGCAGCATTGTTCAAGCAAAAAAGTACACGTGAATTGTACGATCGACAAATAGATCTCATCATGAATGAATTGGCACCCCATATGCGCCGCTATGCTAAGTTGCTACAAGAAACATATGAATTGGAAGAAATGCACTTTGCAGATTTATTGTTGCCTTTGGATCACGATTATTCGCCCGAAGTTTCAATCAAAGATTCAGAAAAATACATCTCTGATGCAATGCAAATAATGGGTCAGAAATATCATGATCTGGTAATGGCAAGTTATCCTGAGCGGTGGACCGATTTTGCGCAGAACATGGGCAAATCTACCGGCGGTTTCTGTACGATGGCTCCTGCAGCTCATCCATATATTTTACTCAATTGGTCCGGCAAATTAAGTGAAGTTTTTACTTTAGCACATGAACTGGGTCATGCAGCACAAGCTATTCTAAGCACTCAAAATAATAGTTACTTGGAAGCCGAGATGCCTTTTTATTTGATTGAAGCTCCTTCCACTGCTCATGAATTACTTTTGACTGACAGCTTATTAAAGAGAAATACCGATCCTCGATTCAAACGTTGGGTTATATCATCCATGATCGGAAACACATACTACCATAATGCAGTCACTCATTTGCATGAAGCCTGTTTTCAGAGGACAGTGATGGATCGAATCGCTGCAGGCGACCAGTTAGCAGCGAATGATTTAGATCAAATCTTCAGAGATTTATTGGAGCAATTCTGGGGCGACAGTGTAATCATTGATCCCGGCGCGGAAAAAACTTGGATGCGCCAACCTCACTATTACATGAATTTATATTCTTATACCTACAGTGCCAGCCTTGTTGTTTCTACCGATTTCTTTTTGAAATTGAATGCTGAGCCGAAAGCGACAATTGATCAATGGCAAAAATTCCTCCGCACCGGTGGACCGCTTGATGTAATTGAACATGCAAGAATTGCAGATGTTGATTTAACAAGCGATCAGCCTTTGCGTAGGATGATTGCATTTGTAGGTGAAATGATTGATCAATTAGAAAAACTAAGTTGATTTAAAAGAAAAATAAAAGCAGTAGCTAAATATGATCTAACTGCAATTTTAAAGAAAATGGGTTAACTAGACTCTATTTATGAAATGTCCAGACTCCTTGGGTTTCTTGGAGCAATTCTGAGAGTTTCCATTTTTGGTTGGAATTGCTCACACTATTGCTGTCTTGGACTTTGACCAGGTCACCTTCAATATCATATAAGAGAATAAAGTGGCCGACTGAAGTAAATCTGGGATGGTTAACCATCATGATTACCGGTTTGCCATCTTTCAGAGCTTTGATAATTGGTCCGGGTTGATTACGATCCAAAACCTCAGACTTAATTCCAAATTTTTCGACACCGTGTGTAAACAAATCCCAATTTGAACCTTTTCCGGTCTTATCTTCATAACCATGTTCTTTGGCAAATTCAAGCGCTTTGGTCGGTGTCATTGTTTCATCCTGATTCATACCTGCAACAAGCATAGCAAAATTGACCGGACCGCAACCTGATGTGACAAGTTGAGCTAAACTATATTCTGAATAACCCCATGTACTATCCCAGTTGGAATAGTAAGGGTACTTACTCAAATATTTTGCACTCTCAAAGCTTGTCTTATTGGCTTTAGCATCGGGATCATAATTTTGAGGATTTTCCAAATAATCAAAATACTTATATACGAAATGAACCGATTGAGGTCTTTTTTCAAGCAACCTTTGCAAATTTTCAGGCAACTGATCATGTTTTTCCATGATTTTATCGTATCGCCATTGTTCTAAAGGATTATAGTCGTACAGGTCTCCGGCGAAATTAAGATCTACAACATCAGGATATTGTTTCAGCAGTTCGATTTCTTCCGGATCTGTCGCTTGATAATCACCGCCACTTTCAAAGTATGGCAAAGAGTCTTTTTGATAATCTGGTTCAGATTCAGGTAATTCTTTACCGGAGACATCAGCTTGAGCAGAATGTTCTAACCCGGTATCATGTCGATCCTGTTCTTGCTTACCCTGTTCGGATAGATGGCTTGCATCAGGATTAGAATTGGCAGAAGGATTGTTTGAAGAATCAAGAGAAGATTCCTCACCAGAAAGAGATCCGACTGCATATTTAGCAATCGGATCATTGATGTTGAAAATACTGAATATTAATCCGATGAGTAATGCGACCACCATCGTAATCGCACTAACTCGGATTATTCGTCCTTGCAAACGATTACTCTTCAACAGTTTCCCCTATGTTCTCAATTTTCTTATGAAAGTCTTCATCTTCGCTTACTACCAAAATAGGTTCAGCAAAATCAAGGCCAAATAAACCGATAAAGCTTTTAGCATCAACTATTACTTTGCCGTCTTCTGAATGAAAACCGACGTCTTCCGGTGAAAGAGTTGCATAGTACTGTACCAATTGCAATTCATCAATTGAACGAAATAATTTTTTTGTAATCATAGAATCTCCTTATCTATCAGTTAGTTTCTTATTATCCAAATCAAGGATACCCCTTGGTTAGAATTACTGTAATAAATCAATAATAACATTAAAGCTTATATTAGCAAACAGCCCCTGTTGATTGATTCATTTTAAACATTAATTCTATTTACTCGGCTAGCTTGATTGTTTATATTAATAGTTAAACTAGCTTTTAGCTTAATTAATGTTCGAGCAAGATCAATTTTTCTCAGTTAAATGTTAGCTGCCGGCCCGGCTTTTTCGGTAATGTATTTTCTCTTCAATTCCTGGGCAAATACTTCAGCTGCAGGTGAAAGAGGCTTGTTACTATGATAGACAAGTTGCAATTGACGTTTAAGAAATTCATTATTGGTTTTATCTTCAAAAACAATCAGACCTTGCCTATCTCTCAAATACTTTTCCTGCACAATGGAAATTCCGATACCGTTTCGAACTGCTTCCACAATACCGCAAACATTATCCATTGAAGCAATCACATTCAGATCCCTTCTTTCCAAATCAATGCTTGCAACATAACGCATTACATTTCTGTATAAAATCGAGCCATCTTTGCTCACAATAAAGCGTGATGACTTGAGCAATTCTTTAAGATCGGCATCTTGTTCTTTCAGCTCACGATAGGTAGGATTATCCGGTACAATTAACACGTATTTGATATCAGCAATTGGCTCAAATACTACATTTCTTTTTTCAAGATCCGAATCAGTCAAGCCAATCTCCGCCTCACTGTTTAAAATAGCCTCTGCTACATCAACACTAGGATAATTCGTAATATTATAGGACAACTCTTCATATTTGTTACAAAAGTCACCTAAAAATTCCGGTAAATAATATTGCGATGGGTAAAGAGATACCGCTATTTGTAAAGTTCCGGAAATGCTGGAAGTTTTGTCATTTAAATCCAATAAAGCTCTCTCTCTTAATTTTAGTATCTCTTTCGCATACTCATACAGGACTTTTCCTGCATGAGACGGATAAATCTCTTTTGTTGATCTGACAACCAATTTAGTTCCAACTTCTCTTTCTAAAGTCCTAATGTGAGAACTAATAGTTGGTTGCGACAAATACGTTGCTTCAGCAGCTTTACTGAAACTGCCGAAGTCAATTACATTCACAAGAGCTTCCAATTGTTTTATTTGCATTTTGTTACCTCAACCTCTTTCTTATTAATTTTTTTATTAATATTTTTAAGAATAGTGCCTGATCTTGTTTTGTAATAAATTGCTACTATGATTTACATGTTAGATCGATATGTTAATTAATATTTGGACACTACTCATTTTTTGAATGTTTTTTTACATGTATTTATTAATAATTGTCTTTTTATGTAAAGATAATTCACTATCTAATATTTATTATTATTGTCTGCTAAAATAATAACATGTATCTAAAATATAAATAAAGAGTTTTTCAATATATTTCGTAATTAGTTAACCTTTATTTATTATTTACTATAACTGTTATTGTTTCATTCAGCAACTACAAACTTTTTTAACTAAATTGTTTTTAAACGGACAAAATGTTGAGAATTTGTTTGAGCATATCTTTATTTTTCTCAGAACTTTTTCGTAACATCAAATAAGGCTTTAATCCAGCATTAAACATTAATTTTCCTTCGGCAGCAGGATTTTCAAATAATTCTGCTAATTTTTCCATTTTAGGTTGATTATCGCCAAAACTAAATAAAATTTCATGCATACTTGAAGTTATCTTCTCAACACCTAATGAACCGGCTAAAGATCTAACTAACGCCACATTACAGAGATTGATCACCGGTTGCGGAGGTTCTCCGTAACGATCCAATAATTCGTCAAGTATATCGCGATAATCCTCAACTGTTGCAATATGAGATATGCGCGAATAAATATCAAGCCTTTGTCCTTCAGAAGTTACATAGTTATCAGGAATTCTGGCATCGAGTTCTAATTCAATCTGAGCAAATTCTTGTTGCTCAGGCAAAGGTTCACCTTTCAACTCACGCACATTATCTGCCAACATTTTGCAATACAGCTCATAACCGATAGCTTCCATATGACCGTGTTGTTCAGCCCCGAGAATATTTCCGGCACCTCGGACTTCCAAATCACGTAAAGCAATTTTAAAACCGGAACCTAATTCGGTAAAATCGCGAATTGCAGCCAAACGTTTGGTTGCATCCTCATTTAAAATTCGGTCCGGATTATAGGTAATATAAGCAAAAGCCTGACGTTCGGAACGTCCGACTCGACCTCTGATTTGATAGAGTTGAGCTAAACCTAAACGATCTGCTTCTTCAACAATAATTGTGTTTACATTCGGCATATCTAAACCGGATTCGATAATTGTCGTACAGACAAATACATCAAATTTCCCATCCAGAAAATTCTCAACTACAGCCTCCAGTTGTCGCTCTCCCATTTGACCATGGCCGTAATCCACCTTCAATCCGGGTAAAGCTTCTCTTAATTCATGAGCTTTATCCGCAATCTTTTTGGTATGATTATAAAGATAAAAGATTTGTCCGTTACGTGAGATTTCACGTAAGATTGCCTCTTCCACAACTCCGGGATCATATTCCATTACATAAGTTTGAACAGCTTGGCGATCTGATGGCCCATGTTCCAGATATGAAATATCTCTAATTCCGGAAATCGACATATGCAAAGTTCGAGGGATCGGTGTTGCTGTCATCGACAAAACATCAACTTCAGGAAATCTTGCTTTAAGGCTTTCTTTATGGTCTACACCGAATCTTTGTTCTTCATCGATAACTAATAAACCCAATTTTTTGAATTCGACATCTTTGGACAAAATACGATGAGTACCGATTACAACATCAACTTCACCATTTGCTAAACCGCGTAAAGTTTGATTTCTTTCCTTGGCAGTTACAAATCGGCTCAACATCTTCACATTAATAGGAAAATCGGCTACTCGTTCCACAAAATTATCATAATGTTGTTGGGCGAGAACCGTCGTAGGAACCAACATTACGGATTGTTTACTATCCATTACAGCTTTAAACATTGCGCGAAAAGCTACTTCAGTTTTACCGAATCCGACATCTCCGCAAAGCAAGCGATCCATCACTTTATCCGATTCCATATCGGCTTTTACTTCATCAATTGCTATCTCTTGATCTTCTGTTTCTTGGTAAGGAAAGCCCTCTTCGAATTGAGCCTGCCAGACAGTATCCGGTCCGAAAGCATGACCTTGGATTTGCATTCTTTTGGCATGCAAGTCAATTAAATCAGTAGCCAACTTCTTGATTGATTCGCTGGCTCTCTTTTTGAGATTAGTCCAGCTCTGACCGTCTAGTTTGGACAGTCGTGGCTTGCCACCACCAGCTGAAACATATTTTTGAATTTGGTCCAGTTGATCTACTGAAATATAGAGCTGATCTGTTCCTTGATAAGAAATATGTAGATAATCACTTTGCCTATCACCGGTTTCCAAAGTTTTTAAGCCATTATAGATACCGATACCATGAGTTTCATGCACCACAAATTCACCGGGTTTGAGATCCGAGAGAAAATCAATCGTCATACCCTGTTTACGGCGACGTCGTTTTTTCTCAGAACCGAAAATATCTTGCGTACCGATCACAACCAAACCGATACCTTGCCAGATAAAACCTTGGCTTAAACTATCAGAAACCAGATTGAATTTCAGATGATGTTCGGCACCTAATTGCTTTAAGCGCTCAACTCTCGACTCACTGCCTGCAAAAACAATTACTGTGGCATGTGTTTCCGTCCAGTCAGCCAAATCCTGAATTAGAGCTTGTTCTCTGACTCGATAGCTGTCTGAAGGAATTGTTGCAAAAGACATCTTCTCAGCACCGGATATTCCGTTACCGGATGAATCAATCCGGGCAAAACTGAGTGTAGGTAAATCCGTAACTCCCTGCCAAGACTCAGCTATGGATAATCTAATTTTTAAGCTATCTTTGACGACCTGAGCTTTTTCAAGATAGGTTGTGATTTGTTGGACTAAATCAGCTTGACTAGACGCCAGACGTTGTTGAATTTGGCTAACTTCATCAAATCCGACCAAGGAATTTTGCGAATCCGCCAATTCTAAGAGTGAATTCTTTTCAGTATCTAAAAGAAAAAACCAGCGATCCAGAGCAGAAAAATGAAGTCCCTGTTCAACTCTTTCCGCATCACGATCACCCAATCTGAGAAAAGCCTCACCTTGATCACGTTCGGCACCCTGACGATAGGCTTCTTCCATTTGCTCACGGGAGGACTCTCTTATTCTTTCAGCTAATACAGTACGCTGTTCCGGATTCAAGAGCCATTCTTTAGCAGGCGGGATTTGAACGCTATCTAAACTTGCAATCGAACGTTGAGTATCGAGGTCAAATTCGCGTAAATCTTCTAATTCCGTATCAAAAAAGGATAAGCGAATACACTTTACTTCTGAGGGAAAACCCGCAACTGCAATTCCGATATCAATCAAATCGCCTCTAACCGCAAATTGACCGGCACCCTCTATTTGCGAGATCTTTTCATAACCGATTTTTTCTAATTTTTCCTGAATTGCTAAAAAGCTATAGTTCTCACCATAATGAAAATTCAAACTATAATTTGCAAAATATTCTAAAGTTGGATAATGATCTGCCATGGCAGCAGCAGGAACAATTAATAGGCTCGGTTCCCCTAAAAGCCATTTCTCCAAAACGGCACATCTCTGTAATTCAATCTCGCGACTGGAAGCCACGACATCCGTAAAAATCAATTCTTTGGCCGGTAGTTGATAAGCAGGTTGTTTGCTCAAAGCCTGCCATAATTCAAGCATACTGCGAGCTTTCAATTCATCAGGTACAATCAATAAACTCGACTGCTTATTTGCCAACACACTTAAAAGAGCAGCTTGTGCAGCATCGCTTAAGCCAATCAGTTGAAAGGATTTTTTATTTTGCTCTTTTAGTAATTGTTGTACTTTAACGTCTTGTTTGAGCTTTTGAAAAATTAATTCCCAAGTTGTCGCTTTTAAATCTGTTAGTGCCAAGAACTGCTACACTCCATTTAATCTGTTCATCGCTATATCTAAAGTTTCTTCCAGCATTATTTCAACGGCATCCGCCGCTTTATTCAAGGCGGCAAATAATTCTTCTTGTTTATTTTGAGCTACATTGCTCATCACATATTGAACAATGTCAATGTTGGTCGGTTGTGGACCTATACCTATCCTAATCCGTGGGAAATTATCCGCAGATAAATGCTGAATAATTGAGCGCATTCCATTATGAGAGCCGGCACTACCCTTAGATCTGATCCTGATTGTACCGAGTTCAATATCAATATCATCATAAATCACCAAAAGATTCTCTAAAGGCAATTTATAAAAATCCACTGCCTCACGAATACTTTCGCCGCTATTATTCATATAAGTTGTAGGTTGTAAAAAGATTACCTTCTGACCTGCAAAATTCAGTTCAGCAGTCAAGGCTTTAAATTTAATTTTTCTCAAAGAAAAATTATGACGTTGGCTCAGAATTTCCAAAACCATGTAACCACAATTATGATAAGTCCTGGCATATTTGGGTCCCGGATTGCCAAGACCGGCAATAATAAAACGTTCGCTCATTTTTATTTACTATTTTTCTAATAAAAGTTAATGCTGGCTTGGCTCAAATTATATTTGCATCCAATCCGAAGTTTGATGACGTTTTGCAACTTGTAGTTTATAATCCTGATCTTCAACGGCTTGAATGTCGGATAAAGTTTGAACAGCTGTTAATTCGGCAATTGAAGGATGATTATTTTCCTGACTCAAATGTGCCAAAGCGATTTGTTCCGTACCGGTTTGAACCAGATGACAAAGCGTATCGCCGCATTCACCATTGGACAAGTGCCCATGACCATTGCTGATTCTCTCTTTCAAATATCTCGGATAAGGTCCGTTTCTTAAGAGTTGCAAATCATAATTTGATTCCAAAACGACCAAACGTGAATTAACAATTTTTTGCAAAGTCGATTGACTGACTGAACCTATATCAGTACAAACCGTAATATCTCCGCGCTGCGTTTCAAAACGATAGGCTAAAGTTTCTACAGCGTCATGCGGAACTTGAAAAGAATTTACAATCTGATCTTTGATCAGGAATTTATCCTCAGGTTTAATAATGTTGATTAAGTTATGATCAAACTTACCTAATCTGGACAGGATTTTTTCTAAAGTTTTTTCAGTAAGATAAAAAGGTAATTTATAGCGTCTCAAGACAACACCCAAGCCAGAAACATGATCACTATGTTCATGAGTAATCAATATTCCATCGACATCCAAAGGAGATTCGCCAACTTCAGCCAAAGCATTGCTGAATGTTTTGCCATTGATCCCACAATCAATGATCAGACGAGTGTCACCATTTCGTATTAAGGTAGAATTGCCGCTACTACCTGATCTTAAAGCTACACAACCTATCATTTATTACTCTCACCTGCAAGTTTAGCCAACTTTAATATCTGCTCCCACAGCTTGCAGCTTTTCAATAAAGTTCTCATAACCACGTTGAATCGCATAGACATTAGTTACTGTTGTTTCACCTTCCGCAGCTAGCCCTGCTGTAACCATAGCAGCACCGGCTCTCAAGTCTCTGGCAAAAACAGTTGCTCCCTTGAGAGGTGATCCTTGAACAACAGCCAATTTGCCGGAAGTTACAATGTTTGCTCCCATTGCTTGCAGTTGCTCAATATATTGAAAACGGTTCTCCCAAACACTTTCGATCATGCGCCCGGTTCCTTGAGCAGCAGTCAACAGAGTTGTAGTTTGAGGTTGTAAGTCGGTCGGAAAACCGGGATAAGGCATAGTCTTAAAGCTTACAGCTTTTAAATGATCATTAGGTAATAATGCAACTCGAATCGAATCATCACCTTCCTGAACCATAGCTCCCATCTCGATCAGCTTAGCTGTTAAAGGCTCCATATGCTTAGGTATCAGATTTGTACAAGTTAGATCACCATGCGTTATGGCCGCCATAATCATATAGGTACCTGCTTCAATTTGATCAGGAATAATTGTATATGAACGATTGGCTTCCAGAACAGGCCTGCCGGTAATTTTAATTACATCGGTTCCCGCACCGCGGATATCCGCTCCCATCGTATTGAGAAAGTTTGCCACGTCAACAATATGGGGTTCTTTAGCGGCATTGTTGATCACAGTCACGCCTTCGGCTTTGACCGCCGCCAGCATGATATTAATTGTTGCCCCTACACTTACAGTATCCAGGAAAACACCTGCACCTTTCAATTGATTGGCTTCAATTGAAATCACACCGTTCTCGTCCGACATATTACCCCCACCCAAAGCTTGGAAGCCTTTAATGTGCAAATCAATCGGTCTGGCACCGAAATCACAACCACCGGGCATTAAGAGGCTGACTTTTCTAAATTTCCCTAGAAAAGATCCCAAGAGATAATATGAACCTCTGATCTTAGAAACTTTTTCCGAGATTGCTTGGTGAGTATTAATTGTGGTCGGGTCAAGGCGAATAGTATTCCCGTTAATCCAGTCAATTTCAGCACCTAACTCCTGACAGATTTCCAATAAAACCTTAATGTCCTGAATTTGAGGCAGGTTCTCAATTACACTCGGACCGTCAACAACCATAGCAGCAGCAATAATGCCAAGTGCGGCATTTTTAGAGCCGCTAATCTGAACTTCACCCTTTAAAGCTCTCTTACCTTGAATAATATATTTATCAGCCAATTTATTTCACCATTTCATTTTAAGAATATTTTATTTATGTTTAAAATAAGAATTGTCTATTTTGTTATTTATCTATATAAGATATCAGAAATCCTGATCTCATACATCTATTGCTTTTAGCAAAGCATCAATTTCTCTCTCTTGCAAACTTTTCCATTTTGCCACAATTCCAAGTCTTTCCGCAAGTTTTTCCAAATCAGCCTCTGCAGCCATAGTCACCGTATTCGAGCAAACGCCGTTTTCGGTTAGTTCAAATAAGGCTCTGCGCAAGGTCTTTTTGACACTTGGCAAAAACACAGTAAATTCCGTACCCTTGCCTACACTGCTCTTAATATCAATTTGCCCTAAATGTAATTCTACCAATTCTTTAACTATAGCAAGACCCAATCCGGTTCCTCCATGAGCTCTTGAACCTGTTGCATCTACGCGATAAAAACGCTTGAAGATGTTTTCTTGAGCTTCTCCGGAAATACCGATCCCGTTGTCTATGACTCTAATATAAACCTCATCGACCAAAGATCCTACATAAACTTTTACTTCACCAAATTCGGATGTGTATTTAATAGAATTATTGACCAAATTGAGGATGATTCTTTCCAATGCCGAATGATCTGCATAAGCGAGTGGTTTTTCAGAGACCGAATATGAAGAAAAATCAATATTCTTGGCATCTGCTTGAGGATAGAGTCTCTCCACACAGGATCTGACAATCGGCATTAACTCAACTTGTTCAATTCTCGTATAAATTGCATTGCCATCTATTCTGGAAAGCAAGAGTAAGTCCTCAATCAGGTCTTCCATGCGCAAAGAGCCGTCATATAGCTTATTTATATCTTTCTTGATCGACTCTTTTGATTTTTCATCTATGCCCCAATCGAGCAAAGATTCACTATAAGTTTTGATAGTCGTTAAGGGTGTTTTCAATTCATGCGAAACATTAGCTACAAATTCTTTGCGCTGTTGTTCTTCCCTGACTTGGCGCGTTATATCCTGAATGACCAAAATATGTCCCGGCCTTTTATCCCTGACTAATTCTCTTTTTTGGACTGAAAGACGATAAGATCGATCCTGATAAATATAATTGATCTCGGACTGTTGTTTATCCAAAAGAAAATTTGCTCTGATCTTTTGGTCTACATCATACTTGTCCAAAAAATCGTTAAAAGTATGAGGTATTTCCTCAATCATGTCAGTAGAAGCATCATTGTTAAGCAATAGAACACCGTCACTGCTGTAAGCAATAATTCCTAAATTGAGTGAAGCCAAAATCAATTGCGATTCATTTTGCTTATTCGCAATATGCTCTAAAATCTGATGAACTTCGCGATCTTCAGTTTTTTTACGTTGCAAAAAATAAGACCGTGCTAAGATAACACAGCCTCCTGATGTAATCAGAAATGTAATAAGTATACTTAAAAATATATTCACACAAATAATCCAAAATTATTTATTAGCGACAATTATTGTTTTTCAGCCTCACGATTAAAATAATAGCCAACACCGCGTTTAGTTAAGATGTATTGATAATTGTCCTGATTTGGCTCCAGTTTTTCTCTGGTTCTTCTGATCGTTACATCTACAGTTCTCACATCGCCAAAATATTCATAACCCCAAACTTTTTCCAATAAGGTCTCACGAGAGAAAACCTGACCTGCATTGAGAGCCAGGAATAAAACCAATTCATATTCACGTAAAGTTAAATTGATCGGCTGATCCTTCATCGTAATCTCATAAGCTTTTTGATCAATTCTCAAATCACCGAATTCAATGATACTAGAAGTATCCTGTTGACCGGCTTCGGAGAAATGACTTCTACGCAAGAGTGCTTTAACCCTTGCCATGACTTCACGCATACTGAACGGTTTGACAATATAATCGTCAGCACCTAATTCCAGTCCAAGCACTTTATCGATTTCTTCTGATTTAGCAGTAAGCATAATAATAGGCACCAAGGTTTCTTGCCTCAATTTACGACATACATCAAAACCGTCTAACTTGGGCAACATACAATCGAGCAAAATTAAATCCGGATTTTCGGAGAGAGCTAAATCTAAAGCTTGTTGTCCATCATAAGCTTCGATCGTTTCATATCCTTCTCGTTCCAGATTTTCCCGCAAAATATCAACAATACTTTGCTCATCATCGACTACTAATATTTTGGATGCCATAATAAAATCCCACTTCCTTGGTTTTCACATATTATAACATAACTCATTTGGAGGAGTTAAAACTTTTAACCAGGATCATTTAAGATAAAAAACTAATTTTCTGAAATTGTTGATTAATGATTTATTTACACTACTCGGTCATTTCGGTTCCGGTCTCTTTGGCAATGATTAAATCTAAAGTTCTCCAGGCTAAAACCGCACAACGTACTCTTTGCGGCATAGTTGAAATATTTTTAAAAGCAACTGCATCTTCCAACTCTTCTTCTAAGATTGAGTCATCAGTGATCTCACCTTTGATCATGCCTAAAAATGTTTTTATTAATTCTTTGGCTTCTGTCACAGGTTTACCCTTGATTAAACCACAAAGTAATGAAGTTGAAGCTTGAGAAATGGCACAGCCCGTTCCGGTAAAAGAAGCATCAGTAATCACGTCATCTTCAATTTTGATCGAGAGATGAATATCATCTCCACAGCTAGGATTGTAGCCGCGTTCAGTTGCTGTAGCATCAGGCATTTCATAGCGATGCCTGTTAGAGCGTGAATTTTCCATAATTATTTGGGAATAAATTTGTCTTAAATCCATATCTTATCCTAATTGCATTATATCTCGTACATCGTGCAATGCTTCAATAAACAAATCAATTTCTTGCTTAGTATTATAAAAAGCAAAACTTACCCGATTAGTTGAATTCTGTCCTAAATATCTGTGTAAAGGTTGAGTACAATGATGGCCGGCTCTAATTGCAACTCCGTGGTAATCCAGGATTGTTGCAACATCATGCGGATGAGCTCCCATAACATTGAAAGCAATAGCGGGACCTTTTACACCCTGTCTGGGATGATATATTTCAAGATCAGGCAATTGTTCAAGCTCTGCTACACAATAATCAGCCAGTGCAGCTTCATATTCGGCAATATTTGTTAAACCAACATCTTCCAAATAATCAATTGCCGTCGCCAGCCCTACCATGCCGCCAACATCTTGTGTACCCGCTTCGAATTTATAGGGAATCTCGGCGTAAGTTGAACTTTGATCCTCAACATATTCGATCATTTCTCCGCCATACTGGAAAGGTGAGATTTTGTTCAAAATTTCAGCCTTACCATATAAAACACCAATTCCTAAAGGAGCTAACATCTTATGTCCGGAAAAAGCTAGAAAATCACAATCTAAATCCTGCACATCCACTTTGATATGCGGTACCAGCTGTGCTGCATCAACTACAGTTAAGGCACCGTGTTGTTTCGCTATCTTGATGATTTCTCTAGTATCGGGCATTGTGCCTAAGACATTGGAAGCGGCTGAAAATGCCACAACTTTTGTCCGTTCGGAGATCTTGCTTTTATAGTCTGCCATATCCAATTGATAATCAGAAGTCAATTCAATAAAGCTTAATTCAGCACCGGTCTTTTGAGCAGCAAACTGCCAATTCACAAAGTTCGAATGGTGCTCCATTCTGGTAATCAAGATTTGATCACCCGGTTTCAAATTATCCAAAGCCCAAGTATAGGTAACCAAATTTAAAGCTTCACTCGCATTGCGGGTAAAGATAATCTCTCTGACAGATTTGCTATTGATGAACTTGGCAACTCTAGCCCGGCTGTTCACCATCGCTTCAGTAGCTGCCGCTCCTAAGCGATGTGCTCCCCGTAAGGGATTTCCGTTTTCAAAACGATAAAAATCAGACATGCGGTCGATCACCTGATTAGGTCTTTGAGTCGTTGCCGCATTATCCAAATAAATGATCGGGCCTTCTAATTCAAGATAAGCAAAATCAGATCTCACTTTTTCTAAATCGAAACCTGGATTTGTTAACTTTTCCAAAATTGCATCCATTTTGCTTTTCCTTACTCTTCTTTGTTTTACATTTTGTTAAATACTATTTGCCCTGTTTGGTCTGCTCGGTTTACTGGGTTTGCTAGGCCTGTTTGGTTTGCTAGTCCTGTTTAGTTTGCTAGTTCTATTTACTCTGCTTCGTTTGGTAGCAAATAATCAAGAGATCCAAAAAGTATTTTGGAAAACTTGTAAATTTGCTACTTCTATCCGTATCGGTAGCAAACAATCAAGAGATCCAAACAGAATTTTGGAAAACTTACAAATTTGCTACTTTTATCCGTATCGGTAGCAAACAATCAAGAGATCCAAACAAGATTTTGGAAAACTTGTAAATTTGCTACCTACCACACTCCCTAACTCCCTAAAACCTAACGTCTTAAAATTCTCTGATGCACTTCTCGGCGTAGATCATCTCGTAATTCCTGATCCGGAATTTGATCAAAGGTCGGTGTCATTC
>JAAYKK010000017.1 GCA_012522435.1 Clostridiaceae bacterium
AACTTAATTCAGCGTCTAATTCTGCTGAAAGTTCTTTAAACTTGGTCATGTTTTCAGCTTCATCTATTCTTGGGAAAAGCGGTGCAATTTTCTTGACCACAATGTTGCGCGGATATAAACCGAATTCTTCTGCCATTTTCCAAGTGATATTACAATCATCGCAGTAAGAAAGATCACAACCTAATCCTTCGAATATTTTGTCAGCGGTTTGCGGCATAAATGGCGCAATAAGGATAGCAATTCTCTGCAATGTATCTGCTAAAGTGTAGAGAACCTCAGCCAGTCGATCTTGCTTATCCTCTTCTTTGGCAAGAACCCAAGGCATAGTTTGATCGATATATTTATTACAACGACCAACCAATTTCCAGATTGAAGCTAATGCATCAGATAAAAATAATTTAGAGAAATCGTCCTCAACTTCTTGGTAAACTTGGACGGCAAGATCTCTAACTTCCTGATCAATCGGTTCAGATTTACCTTGAGGTAGTCCTCCCGGAAAATACTTTTCAATCATACTGATTGTTCTGGATAAAAGATTGCCTAAATCATTAGCCAAGTCACTATTGGTACGACTGATAATAGCTTCATTTGAAAAATTACCGTCCGAACCAAAAGCAATTTCACGCAATAGGAAATAACGTACTGCATCTACACTATATAAATCACTTAAGACAACGGGATCTACAATGTAGCGCTCTTCACTATCACTCAGTTTTGATTTGGAAAGTTTGCCACCTTTCATCAAAAGCCAACCATGGCCGAAAACTTGCTTCGGCAATTCAACTCCTAAGGCTAAGAGAATAATCGGCCAGATTATCGTGTGGAATCTGACAATATCCTTGCCTACTAGATGAATATCTGCCGGCCAGAATTTTTTCAGCTGCTCCGTTTCTGAGGGATAACCTAAAGCTGTTATATAATTACAAACAGCATCAAACCAAACATAGATAACATGTTTATCATTAAAGGGAACCGGAACACCCCAAGCAAAAGAAGTTCTCGATACTGCCAGATCGTCTAAACCCGGCTTCAAAAAGTTGTTGACCATTTCTTTTGCTCTACCGGCAGGTTGAATAAAATCGGGATGACTTTCAATATGTTCTAAAAGTTGATCCTGATATTTCGACATTCTAAAGAAATAAGATTCTTCTTTCATCTTGTGAACATCCCGTCCACAATCCGGACAGTTTCCATCTACAAGCTGTGAATCCGTCCAAAAAGACTCGCAAGGAGTACAATAGTTTCCTTCATATTCATCTAAATAAATATCTCCCTGCTCATATAATTTGGTGAAAATATTTTGCACCGCTTTTATATGGAAATCATCTGTAGTTCTAATAAATTGATCATAAGAGATATCAAGAAGTTTCCAAAGATCTTTAATTCCTACAACCATTTGATCCACATATTCTTGAGGCTCAAGTCCTTGTTCCGCAGCAGCTTCTTGCAGTTTTTGTCCATGCTCATCGGTACCGGTAAGGAACATTACTTCTTTGCCCTTCAATCTGTGATAGCGGGCTATTGCATCTGCAGCTACCGTTGTATATGAATTACCGATAGTTAATCTTCCACTGGGATAATAAATCGGTGTAGTAATATAAAAAGTTTCTTTAGTCACTGGGACCTCCTAATTTATAGAATTAATAAGCTTTGCTTAAATTGTTAATTTTCATTCGCAACTTCATATTATATGATATTTTTGCTCTTTCCCGCAATCAGCAACATCTCACGCAAAACTTTGCAGGCTGCAGCAGTGGAAATACCACTAGGATCAACTTCCGGACAAAGCTCCACAAGATCAAAGCCGACAATATTCAAATCCTGTAAAGTAAATAGTTCGGACAATAATTCTTTAAAGGTGACACCACCCGGTTCTGGTGTTCCCGTACCCGGGAAAAATGCCGGATCAAGAACATCCAAATCTAGCGTGACGTAGACAGGTTTATTTTGCAGTTTATCTTTCAGCTTGGACATTCCTTTTAAATCAAAAGGATTAAAATTTAAGTTTTGTTCAGCAAATTCAAATTCTTCACGCATACCTGATCTAATACCATAGGCATGAATACGATCTGCGCCTAATAAATTGTAGCAATGCTTGATCACTGTAGCATGAGATAATTTTTCACCTAAATATTCATCTCTTAAGTCTGTGTGGGCATCAAGCTGAACCAACTGTAAATCGGAATATTTCTCATTCATTACTTCTACTGCACCTAAGGTTAATAAATGCTCCCCGCCAATCATGATCGGCATTTTGTTTTGTTCCAAAATATATTCTGTCTGTTGATAAACCAAATCTAAGACTTTACGAGCATTGCCGAAAGGACAGATTAAATCTCCTAAATCAGCAACCTTGAGATCTGCTAAATCCAGATTTTGATCAGGACTATAAGTTTCAAGATTAATTGATTCCAGACGCATCCTTGCCGGAGCAAATCGAGTTCCCGGTTTATTGGAAGTTGTACAATCAAACGGAACTCCAAAAATAGCCATCTCTGCTTGGTCAATTTGATAAGGGTAGGCAAAAAATCTAGTGTGCTCTGCCAGCATGGAATACCTCGCTTTAAATTTTATCGATCAATTTTAAGACATAATTCGGCAAAGCAAAACTTCCCCGATGTAAATCCAAATTATAATAAAAAGTTTCAAGATCTAAAGCAGACCATTGTTCTACTTGTAAATCCCTGAGCGGATCATATTTTTTGGAAAGAAAACCGAACAACCAATGTCCGGAAGGGTAAGTCGGAATATGAGCTTGATATAGCTTGTCAATCGGAAAAATACTTATTGTTTTTTCATAAATTGATTTTACTTCACGTGCATCTGATTTGTAATAAGGACTTTCATGTTGATTAACCAGCACACCATCTTCTCTTAAAATATCATAGCAATTGCCATAAAACTCTCGTGTAAACAGACTCTCTCCCGGTCCAAAAGGATCCGTAGAATCAACAAGGATTAAATCATATTTTTTCTGAGTTGAGCGGACATATTTTAAACCGTCGGCAATCATCAGATTAAACCTGGAATCCAGAAAATTTCCGGCAACTTTAGGAAAATATTCTTGGGCAACATCCGGTACCATTGAATCAATTTCCACCATATCGATTGTAGCAAGCGTTTTATAGCGGGTTAACTCGCGTAAAGCTCCACCATCTCCTCCACCGATAATCAACACATCTTGGGCATTGGTGTGTACTGCAAGCGGGACATGAACAATCATTTCATGATAGATCTGTTCATCTTTTTCTGTGAGCATAATGCGATCATCCATTACCAGCACCCGACCAAAATCCTTAGTCTCAAATACTTCTATTTTCTGGAATTTGCTTTTTGCTGAATAAATCTGTTGAACTTTAAATGTAAAATTTACGTCCGATGTATAGCTTTCACTAAACCAAGTAGTCATAGAATCCTCTCTTGCATTATAGGCTATTCTTGATCAAGAACATTTAGCTTTTCAATTGCCAAATCTTCTGCCCCGGTCATAGAACTTCCTTTGGCTTTTGCATAATGAATATATTCCAACACTTGAGAAGTTACTTCTTCGCCAGGCGCCAAAATGGGAATACCGGGTGGATAGCACATTACAAACTCGGTGCAAACTTTTCCTAAAGTCTGATCAAGTGGAATTTGTTTGGCTTTAGCATAAAATGCTTGGCCGGGGGACATCACAACCTTGGGTTTAATATATTCGTTGACCGACAGGTGATCTTCAGTTTTACCAAAACGTCTTTTTATATCTGCCAAAGCGGCCAATAAACGTTCTATCGCTACCGGTCTGTCTCCAATTGAAAGAATTGCTAAAATATTGCTCAAATCTCCGAATTCAACTTGAATCTGATATTCATCGCGTAATATGTCATAGACTTCTATTCCGGCAAGTCCCATGGATCTTGTATGAATGGATAGTTTCGTTTGATCAAAATCGTAAAAAGAATCCCCATTTATTTCTGAGTTGCCAAAAGCATAAAATCCGCCAATATGATTGATTTCTCTACGGGCATAATTGGCATATTCTAAAACTCTCTGATAAATCTTCTCACCTTGCAGAGCTAAATATCTTCTGGTTATATCAAGTGAAGACAATAGCAAATAGGAAGAACTGGTGGTCAGAGTCAAATTAATAATCTGCCTGATATAGCCCAGGTCGTCTGCCATATTGGGTCCGGTCAACAAAATTGAACTCTGGGTCAATGAGCCTCCGGTCTTATGAGTACTGATCGCTGCCATATCAGCCCCTGCATCCATAGCTGAAAGCGGAGCTTTTTGCTCAAAATAAAAATGAGTCCCATGTGCTTCATCTACCAGCACCTTCAGCTCAGCTTGATGTGCCATTTCTACTATAGCTTTCAGATTAGGACAGATACCATAATAAGTAGGATTATTGACTAAGATTGCTTTAGCGTCAGGATTTTCCTCGATTGCCTTGTTCACATGCTCCAGAGACATGCCGAGCGGAATACCCAAATTCTCGTCTACACCCGGATCCACATAAACAGGAATAGCTCTGGATAAGATCAAAGCATAAATTGCTGAGCGATGAACATTGCGCGGCATGATAATTTTTTCACCCGGATTAACAGTCGAGAGTACCATTGCTTGCACAGCTGATGTTGTACCATTAGTCATAAAGAATGCAGAATCAGCGCCAAATGCGTCAGCCGCCAATTTTTGAGCCTCTTTAATCACTCCAACCGGATGAATTAGATTATCTAACATGCTCATTGAATTGACATCTACCGACATCGCATCTCTGCCCAAAAATTCAGTCAGTTCGGGATTTCCTCTACCTTGTTTATGTCCCGGAACATCGAAGGAAACCATTCTTTTTTTGCGATATTGTTTAAGAGCTTCGTATAAAGGTGCTTGATCCTGGTCTAACTTAAATTTTCTAGTCATAGATATTCATTCCACTATAAATTTCAATCATCTCTTTTTTCAAAGATTTATAAATTGATTGTTTCTTTTCGGCAGACAATTGTTCATAGTCTTGATTAAATAAATAATGCGGCAAATCAATATCTTTTATCTTCATCTTAGTATGGTAAAGATTTGCCTGATAGACATTGATATCCGTGGCATCATATGCGTCTAATGTCTGATCGTCAATGTAATCTTGAATCGAAGAAATATCATGATCGATAAATATTTTTTTACCGTCTTGATCTCTGGTAAAACCGCGCACACGATAATCCAAAGTCATAATATCCGATTCAAATTGTGAAATTAAATAATCTAAAGCATTGAGCGGCGAAACTCTGCCACAAGTTGCAACATCAATATCAACTCTGAAAGTTGAAATGTCTTTATTGGGATGACTTTCCGGAAAGGTATGTACTGTGAGATGACTTTTATCTAAATGAGCATGGATTGTATTACGCTTATCTAAATTGCCCAAATTATTTGAGCTGTCAACCAAATGCGGCTCCAATTCATCTTCCGCAATTAATACATTAACTGAAGCACCTAAAGGCTCATAATCTTGTTTAGAAAGATTCAAAACATGAGCACCAATCATTTCTGAGACTTTCATTAAAATGGCAGTCAAACGGTCGGAATTATATTGTTCGTCTATATACGCAGTGTAATCAGCTTTTTCTTGTTTCGAAGCTGCATAGCAGACGTCGTAAATATTAAAACTTAAACTCTTTGTAAGATTATTAAATCCATATAGTGAAATCTTTTCGGGCAATATTTCTTCCTCCAAATTAAATTAATCTGAAATCTTAACTAAATTGTATTGTTCTTATCTTATCATGTTTATTTATTGCGAGAAATATTTCTGGTCAATTCCAAAATTGGATCCATCACAAAATCTCTTTCTCTATGATAAGGATGTGGAATAATTAACTGTGGATGATTAAGCTCAAGATCTCCGAAAAAAATAATGTCAATATCGATTAAACGTGGACCCCATTTTTCAATCCTGCTTCTACCCATTTTATTTTCAATTTTTTGACACTCGGCTAACAATTCAAAAGGTGTCCCGGTATAATTGAACTCAACTGCAGCGTTAACAAAATCAGGTTGATCCGTCTTACCCCAAGGTTTTGTAGCAATGTAGCTTGAACATCTGAAATGAGTGATCCCTGAAATATCCTGTAAATATTCAACCGCATCATCAAGCTGTTTTAGAGGATCCCCTAAGTTACTGCCTAAACTTAAATATACTAAATTATTACGTTTTCTTTTTTGCCTGACAGCCATATAAGAGAAATCGCCATCTATAGGTGCTTGTGGCTTTTTTAAAGTCAAATCGACAGCGTTTATTCTCTGGTCAAAAGCTAAAACCTGCTCAATAATTTCATTGCAAGCAAATTCTAATAAATCAACTTTAGCTTTGGCAAAATAATCTTCCAATAATTGAAAGATTTCCCCATAATTGACGGTTTTTTCCAGATTGTCCTGTTTTGCAGCCTCTATAAAACCTAAGTCTAAAATCAGATCCACAACAAAGGCTTGTCCCTGCTCTTTTTCAAAATCAAATACCCCGATATGCGAGTAATATTTAAGATCTTTTAAGATAATTTGATGCATTGCTTACCTCTTTTCATAGTACATATAATTCAATACTGTTTGATTTAATTCGGAGTTAGCCGTAAATTCACCATATTTAACTTCCTGAATTTGCCATTTCAAACTTAGATCCTGATCAGAAAGAACTTTGCAAATGCTGAGATGTTTGCCGGAAAGAAATAAGTCACCTATAGCACATTGTTTAACTATATGCCGGGCCATATTCTTAGTCAATAGTTCAGGCATCTGCCCTTCCTCTGATAGTTGATTAATCTCCTCAATTATCTGAGAAGTCTTCTCTTCCGGATTATCCTTAATTAGATAAGCTAAATCCAAAGCACAGATCATAGGCAGAGTGTGACATTTACAAAATGAAACGAATTTGTATTTTGTTATTACTCTAAGTTCTTGAGTTTGAATAATTTCATCATTTGTTTTTTCAAATATTGTTAAAGAATGTTCTCTAGGAATACCGACTTGATTTACAATTGTAGATTGTCTGAAATCGGATTTAACAGAATTCTCTTTGAATACAGGCTCAGCCTCAGAAGTTTTTGTTAGAGAATTCAGCTCCTTGGTATTTGTTTTGTTCTTCTGCTCGGACATAAAACCATTTCCATTTAAGGCAGATTCAATTTTCAGAGCTATTTCTTTTGATATTTTTCGTAATACTCTCTTGCGATCACTTGTCTTTATATTTTCTAGAGGTTTGCCGGCTAGCAAGCTGATATAAATTAAGGCCAAAGCATATTCATGGTGATTTTTTGTCAGATAAGTACCCATAATTTCATTTGAACAAAATTTAGGTGTTAAGCCTATTTGTTTTAGTTCCTGCCAAGGAATCTGATTTAATTTGTTAACTGTAACATGCTCAAAATCTATTAAACTGATTAAGCCGGTTTGGTCAATGAGAATATGTTGTGGTTTTAAGTCTAAAAAAAACCAATTTAGGCCGGTGATTATTTTCAATTTTTGGATCAATTGCAAAATATTAGTTAAGGCTTGATTGATTTCAGCCGGACTAAGTTCCACCTGATCTATTCTATAGCCATCAACCCACGAAAATACCAGATATGTATTTGACTGATAACTAGTCTCTCCTAAAATATATGGAATCCCCTGCATTTTAATTTCAAAAAGATAACGTAATACTTGATTATCTAAAAAATCTTTCTTTGGTTTCAAGACAACCTTCCGTCCATCAAGCCGATAATAAGCACTATAAGATTTTCTACCTAAAGTATTAAATGCATAGACTTCTACTTGCGGTAAGTTCATATTCAAATCCTTTTTCTATTATTCTAGATTTTATTTTAAATTGGCTCGACGCTTTTTTTGGTAAAAAGTAAAGAAAACCTGAAACTGAACAATAAGTTTAGACTATTATCATAAGCTGAAAATTGATTAGCTCATTTTATTGAAAGGGAATCATTGCTGTCTTAAACTTAAATAGTGTCAAGAATAATTTAGACACAGAATATGGTGATAAAAATGAAATCGAACAATCAACAATATAAATTAATTGCCTGTGATGTAGACGGGACATTGGTTCCTGAAGGTGTACACGATCTTGATCCACGATTTTATGAAATTGTGCAAAAGGCTCAAGAGCAAGATATCATTTTATGTTTTGCCTCCGGCAGACAATATGATGACCTGGTTGCTTTAGCACCTGAATATGAAGATGAATTAGTCTACATTGCTGCTAACGGCTCTGTTCTGGTAGAACAAAAAGAAGTTGTAAAGGCAATTGAATTGACCGAACCCGAACCAAAAGAGATCTGTTTAGAAATCAAAAAGTTTAGCGCTGCCGATTATCATATATCTACAGTTGACGATATTTATGCAAATCCGCGCGATCCGGAAATTCGTACAATCTTAACTGAGATTTATCCCGGAAGTGTAATTTTCATTGATAATGTAGATCAAATAGATAAAATAGAAGATCCAATCATTAAAGTAGCACTTCATTCCAGCAGCGGAGTTGATCCATACGTAGAACATTTCAGCAATAAATGGGGCGATGTCTGTCATGTAGCCAAAGCCGGTTTTAGTTGGCTTGATTTTACCAATAGTGATAAAGGTACCGCACTTAAAGAGTATTGTAAGTTAAAAGATATTCCTTTATCTGAAACAATGGTTTTCGGTGACAATACCAATGATATTTCGATGTTTAATGCCGCCAGTCTAGCGGGCGTTATGAGTACATCAGATCCTCAAGTACAAGCCCATGCTGATCTGATTGTCGAAGATCCCTATCAATATATTTTAGATTATTTAAACAATTAAAAAATATCCGTCTGAGCAATCACTAGGACGGATATTTTATTTTCACTGATTTCTGATTTACTTTTGCTTATTCTCAAGCAATATCTTCTTCACTCTGTTCTTCAGATTTCAGAACATATTTCGGATCAGCATCAGTTAAAACTGTTTTTTCTTCAATGATAACTTTTTCAATATTACCTTGTGAGGGGACTTCATACATAATATCCAGCATCATATTTTCCAAAACCGAACGCAAACCACGGGCACCCGTTTTTAACTCAAATGCCTGAGCAGCGATTGCTTCAACAGCCTTTTCCGTAAATTCAAGTTCTGCACCATCATAGTGCAATAGCTTACGGTACTGCTTGAGTAATGCATTTTGCGGTTCTTGTAAAATCTTGATTAGTGCAATCTTATCCAAGCCTTCAAGGGTAACGATTACCGGAACACGTCCTACAAATTCAGGTATTAAGCCAAAACGCAAGAGATCTTCCGGCATTACATGTGCTAAGATTTCTCCGGTTTCTTTTGCTTCATGACCTTCAATATTTGCTCCGAAACCAATTGATTTTCTACCAATTCGGTTCATGATTGTTTTGTCTAAACCATCGAAAGCTCCACCCAGAATAAACAAGATATTTGTTGTATCTATTTGTAAAAAATCCTGATGTGGATGCTTTCTTCCACCTTGCGGCGGAACATTAGCAATTGTACTTTCAATAATTTTAAGTAAGGATTGCTGAACACCTTCACCGCTAACATCTCTAGTTATGGAAGGATTATCCGATCTGCGGGTAATCTTATCTATCTCATCGATATAGACAATACCCATTTCTGCTTTATCAATATCATAATCCGCATTTTGAATCAGACGTAACAGAATATTCTCTACGTCTTCACCAACATAACCGGCTTCTGTCAAGGCTGTTGCATCTGCAATCGCAAATGGAACATCAAGTATTTTAGCTAATGTTTGAGCCAGAAGAGTCTTACCGCTTCCTGTAGGCCCAAGCATTAAGATATTGCTTTTAGAAAGCTCTACATCTTCATCGGGATCAATATCTAAAGGACTAAAAACTCTTTTATAATGGTTGTATACTGAAACAGCCAGAGTCTTCTTAGCTAATTCCTGTCCAATTACATGTTTATCCAGGGCAGCTTTAATTTCTGCCGGACTTAATAACTCTTTCAGTTCAGGTTCTTGTTCAGAGCTGCTCGGAAAAAATACGTCTTCTTCCAGAATTTCATCACATAATCTGACACATTCATTGCAGATAAAAACACCCGGTCCTGCGATCAGGCGGTTAACTTGTGTTTCATCTTTTCCGCAAAATGAACATTTTAAAGGAGGCAATCCGTCACTAAAATTTGAACCATTGCCAAAAATATTATTATCGTCGGACATTCTTAGATCCTTTTCTCCATAACATGATCTACTACACCATATTTAACCGCTTCTTCAGCATCAAGCCATCTATCACGATCGGTATCTGTTTCGATCACTTCAAGCGGCTGACCGGTTCTTTCGGCTAATATTTGATTGAGACGTTCTCTCATTTTAATAATATGCTCGGCTGTAATCTCTATGTCGGAAGCTTGTCCTTGGACACCGCCGGATGGTTGGTGAATCATTACTTCGGCATTGGGCAAGATAAATCTTTTACCTTTTGTGCCGGCAGCTAATAATACCGCTCCCATACTGGCAGCCATTCCCATGCAGATTGTTTGAACATCTGACTTAATATATTGAATAGTATCGTAAATCATTAAGCCTGATGAAACTTCGCCGCCGGGACTATTGATGTAAAACTGAATATCTTTGGTCGGATCTTCAGCTTCTAAATATAACAATTGAGCAGTGATCAGACTTGCTGAAGCACTATCAACTTGATTACTCAAAATAATGATTCTTTCTTTAAGCAATCTTGAAAAAATATCGTAAGAGCGTTCACCACGATTGGTTTGCTCAACTACCATTGGTACTAAATTATTCTGCATTCTATTTGGTTCCTTTCTTGATTGTAAATAGTTCAATACAGTCTGTGTGAAACCTCTTCATAACATCTATTTAATTTACTCTTCATTTGTCTCTTGATCATCCGCTTCGTCAGATTCAGCTGAATGATCGTCACCATGGTCATGACCACAATCGCAATCAGCACCATGTTCATGATCATGTTCTTCGGGTTCAGGTTCAACATCGGTAGCTTCAGCATGCTCAGTCAGCCAAGTCATTGTCAGCTCTTTTTTCAAATCTGAATCTAACATCTCACGTGCTGCCTCGGATTCAAAATTCTTTTTCAAATCTTCAGCTTCCATGCCGTACATTTTGGCAAATTTTTCAATTTGGTCATCACGATCTTGATCTGTAATTTCCAAATTCTCTGCATCAAAAATTGCATCGAGCACTAATTCAGTCTTTACTTTTTGTTCAGCAGGAGCATGTAATTGAGCCATGATGGTTTGTTGATCAAGTCCCAACATTTCAAGATATTGATCCATACTGAAACCTTGCATTTGTATTTGCCGTGCCTGTTCTTCATACATACGGTGCATTTCTTCATGAATTACTACATGAGGAATATCAATTTCAGCATTTTTAACGGCTTCATTTACAACGTTACCTTTGAAAGTATCTTCCGCTTGTTCTTCAGCAGTCTCAGTTAAACGTTCTTTGATACTTTCTCGATACTCTTCAACTGTATCGCAATCCTCAGTAACATCTTTGACAAATTCATCGTCCAATTCAGGCAATTCACGAACTTTGATTTCTTTCAAATTAATTGAAAATACAACATCCTGACCCGCAAGATCTTCTGCATGATATTCTTCGGGGAAAGTCAAATCAATATCGAACTCTTCGCCAATTTCATGTCCGATCAGTTTTTCTTCAAAGCCCGGTATGAATGAGTTACTGCCGATCTCCAGTTCATGGTTTTCTGCTTGACCGCCTTCGAACAATTCACCGTCTTTTGAGCCCGAATAGTCAATCACTACAGTATCACCTTCTTCAACTGCACGGTCTGTTATCGGAATCAAACGAGATACCTGCTCTCTGGCCCGTTCAATTTCACTTTCAATCATTTCATCTTCGACTTTTACCTCAGGCTTATAAGCTACCACGCCTTTATATTCACCCAAATTCACTTCCGGACGAACTGCAAAAGTACAATTAAATGTAATACCTTTATCCGATCCGATCTCTTCAATTTGCATATCAGGCTGTGAAAAAGGTTTCACATCAAGCTCTTCTAGCGCTTTTTCATAAGCAGGGTTAACTGCAATATCTATCGCATCATCATAAAGTACTCCTTCACCATAATAGTTGGTTACTAATTTCATCGGAGCTTTACCTTTACGGAATCCCGGTATTGTAAACCGCTTAGCATTTTTTCTAAAAGATTGCTCTAAAGCACTTTTAAATTCATCCTGCGGTACCTCGACGGTCATTTTGACCATACTGTTATCTAATTGTTCTATTTGCGAAGCCATATTTTCCTCCTGCTAGCTCGATCTTGAGGTTTTTCTATTTATTTCATTATAAATTTGAATCTCGATAATGATTTTACCTTAATTCCCGATAGAAAAGAGTACCATATCACACAACTTTCTGCAATTCCGGCTTAGAAACCGGTCTTTATTACAAAAAAATCAGTGATTTTCTTTTATTTCACTTAAATCATAGGGTGTATGTTGATAGGTTTCATTGATCCAATTATTAAACAACAAATATGCATGGCTTTTCCAATTAAAAATCGGATCTGTATTTGGATCATTATTCGGAAAATAATTCACCGGCATCAAAATTTCATCCCCACGTTCTAAATCCCTGACATATTCATTTCTCAAAGTATCTCGATCATATTCTAAATGTCCGAAGACAAATAAATCACGCAGATCTTTGGTAGCAACCAAATCCGGGCCAAATTCTTGATGAGCTGTCAATACTTCAAGTTCAGCTATATCTGTTAATTGATCATGGTCTATCCTGGTATGTCTTGACTGAGGCACACGATAAATTTCATCAAAACCTCTGAGCAAAGGATGATTATTGACCAATTTTTCATATTCAAAAATTCCAAATAATTTAGCCGGCAAATCAATCTTTTCAACACCGTAATAGTAATTGATTGCATATTGAGCACCCCAACAAACATAGATTCTGGCATAAACATGAGTCTGAGCCCAAGCCATAATCTCATTCAATTCATCATAGTAGTCAACTTCATCATATTCCAAGTGCTCAACCGGAGCTCCGGTGATAATTAAACCATCAAAAGCCTGATCTCTAACTTCATCCAAAGTCACATAATATTTTTGCAAATAACTCATTCTGGTATTGACGCTCTCATGAGTAGCGGTGTACATAAAATCCACGTCGATTTGCAAAGGTGTATTGCCAAGCAAGCGTAAAAGCTGCAATTCTGTTTCTTCTTTCTTGGGCATTAAGTTAAGAATCAGAATTTTAAGCGGACGTATATCTTGAGTCAAAGCACGAGATTTTTCTATAGTATAAACACGCTCTGCTTCAAGTTTTTTTATGACTGGTAATCCTTCAACAATTTGTATCGGCATTTATAAATTAACTCCTATATTTAGGTAATACATATATTAAATAAAAAATAACTTAAAAATTCGGTAACGATTATTTCATTATAATTAAATTTTTATGTTTAAGCCGTTTAATTCTCTAACAAAAGATAAATAAAGTCAAAACAGATCACCAAT